>CAZGEF010000027.1:0-34255 GCA_964525005.1 uncultured Rhabdothermincola sp. | reverse complement strand
GCAACGGACGCGAGCGCGGCCGCTGGGGCTTCGAGGAGTACCTCGAGACCAAGTCGATCCAGCTCCCCGTCGCCAAGTAGCCGCCCCCGACACAGCCGACGCCGGGGCACGAAGTCGTCGGCCCCGGGGCCGTCACCCCGGGGCCGTCAGCCTGCCGTCCAACGCGACCGTTGCCACCGGAACCGGCTGTCAGACGACGGGAACGAACAACGTGCCCTCGATGGAGGGCACCGTCTGGATGTCCGACGCGGTGCCCGCGGGAGCGATGGTGCCGCAGATCTGCTCGTCGGTGACCTCGGTCAGCTCGATCACGTGATCGCGCCGCGGGTTGACGAGCAGCACCGCCGCTCGCATCCCTTCCTTCCATGTTCCTGTCACGTCGGAGCCGACTGCGACGACCTCACCGCAGAACTCGTGGCCCATCACGACGCCGGCGTCTATGGCGGGACGGGCCTTGAAGTCGGATCCGCAGATGCCGCACCCGGTGACGCGCAGCAGGAGGTCGCCTCGTGCGGGGGTCGGATCGGCCACCGACCCGATCTTGCTCCGCGGCGCGCTCGCGCAGGGCGTTCTGCTCATGCTCGGTCAACCGAAGCGTCGTGGCCATGCGGCGCATGGTACGAACCTGATGCCAGCCATTGCTCGCTGGTGACGAACGACCCGCGGCCGTCGCGGGCCGATGCAGGTCCCCGTCGCTACCCTCGAACGGAGTCGCCGGGCTTCTCCGGTTGCTGCCGACGAGGGTGTCCCGTACCGGCGGCTGCAAGACGGGGCTCGGAGGCGTTCACATGCCCTGGATCCTGCTCGTCGTCGCCGGCTTGCTCGAGGTCGGTTGGGCTTCGGCCCTCCCGGCAACCGAGCGGTTCACCCGTCCGGTCCCCACCGTCGTGTTCCTCGTGATGCTGGTGGCGAGCATGGTCGCCCTCGCCCGAGCGAGCGAGTCCATCCCACTCGGGACCGCCTACGCCGTGTGGGTCGGCATCGGGGCGATCGGGGCGACCGTCGTCGGGATCGTGCTCCACGACGATCCCGCCACGCTCGGCCGCATCGGGTTCCTCGTCCTGTTGGTCGTGTCCATCGCCGGCCTGAAGGCCACCTCGGGCCACTGAGGTCGCCACCGCTCCACGCCACCTCGCCCCACAGGCTCTTGCCCCCTCACCGTCGCTTGCCGTCCGCAGACCGGGCCATCGCTCGCGGCTGGTCTTGCGGGGGTTGGTCTTACGGGGGTTGGTCTTGCCGGGGTTGGTCGTCTCGCGGTCAGGCGACGGCTTCGAGCCACAGGTCCACGAGGGCGTTCAGCTCGGCAGGGCGTTCCTGGTGGAGCCAGTGGCCGGCGCCTTCCCACGACACGACGCGGGACCGGTCGTCACCGGCGAGGATCGCCGCTTCGACCGGAGCGCGCAACGGATCGGCGTAGAAGGACAGCACGGGGCACCGGCGGCGACGCAGGTAGGGCTCGCTCTCGGAGCGCAGCACCATGCCCGACACCTGGCCGATGAGCGTCTGACGCAAGACGTGGGGCTCCAGGCCGGCGATGCGCCGCACCTGCCACGTGCGCAGCGCGGCATCGCGCGCCGGCGCGTCCATCCCGTCGCCCACGATCGACTGCACGAACGGCACGAGCCCGTCGTCGTCGATGGCGTCGAGCACGGGGACGAGCGCGGCGGTGGTCCCGTCGTCGAGGAGGTAGGCCGGATCGACCGCGACCACGCCGACCACCCGGTCGGGGTGTTCGACGGCGAGCGTGCTGACGATGCTGGCCCCCATCGAGTGTCCGAAGGCGACGACCTGGGCGACCTCCAGGTGATCGAGCAGACCGAGCAGGTCATCGGCGAGCTGGGCGCTCGTGTAGCCATCCAGTGGCGCGCTCGATCGGCCGTGACCTCGGAAGTCGACGGCGATGACCCGGTGATCGGTGACGAAGTGCGCGAGCTGCCAGCTCCAGTCGTGCGAGTCGGCGGTGTAGCCGTGCACGAACAGCAGCGGCGCACCGGCCTCGGCGCCTGGAACAGGATCGGTCGGGCCCTCGTCGGTGAAGAAGAGGCGGACATCGGGGAGCTGGACGAAGGGCATGGTTCAAGCCTGCCCGTTCCCCGTGAGCCGGAAGCCGGGGTAGCCGTCGTCGGCGATCTCGTCGCACACCCGGCGGAACTCGGGGATGCCCAACGGGTAGGCGAGATACCGACGCTTCTTGCCCGGCACGTTGGCCCCGTTCCACCACGAATTGCACGAGGGGTCGACCACGATGCTGCCCTCCACGAGAGAGGTGGCGGCGTCGATCCACTCGTCCTGCGCCGAGTGCAGCGCCTCGATGGACCCGTAGCCGCCGGCGGTCACGTCGGCCAGGCAGCGGCCGATCCACTCGATGTCCTCCACCGGGGTCGTCGTTCGCTGGCTCACGACGTCGGGTCGACCACGACCTTCAGGTCGTGCGGTGCCGACATGAGCGAGTCGAACGTCTCGTTGAGGTCGCCGAGCCCCACCGTGCGAGTGATCAGCGGGCTCGGGTCGATGCGACCAGCGGCGAACGCGTCGATGACCCGCTGGAACTCCTCGGGCCGGTAGTACACGGAGAAGGCGATGGTGTGCTCCTTGAGGAGGGGCACGATCGGGAAGTAGGGATCGACCTCCGCGCACACGCCGGCGACCACGATGCGGCCGTGCACGTCGGCGACCTGGGTGCACACGTCGAGCAGCCCAGGCTTGCCGACGCAGTCGATCACGACGTCGTACGGGCCGCCGAGGTCCTCGCTCGTGGGGTCGATCGCCCCGGTGGCCCCGAAGCTCGCCGCGGCGTCACGGCGGTCGCCGGCCGGGTCGGACACCGTGACCGACGCGGCGCCCAGCTCGCGGCACCACGAGGCGGTCGTGAGCCCCACCGGGCCACCGCCGATGACGAGCACGCGGTCGTCGGCCGTGATGTTCGCGATCCGGGCGGTGTGCAGCCCGACGGCGAAGGGTTCGACGAGGGCACCCCACGACGGATCGACGTCGTCGGGAAGGGGGAACGAGAGGGCGGCGCTCGTGCGCACGTACTCGGCGAACGCGCCAGGCGCACCACCCAGGCCGACGAGCGCGGCGTTGGCGCAGTGGGCGACATCGCCGAGGAGGCACCACCGGCAGGTGCCGCAGGAGAAGACGGGCAGGACCGCGACCAGCGTGCCTTCCTTCCACGTCCCGGTGACGTCGGCACCGACCGCGACGACCTCGCCGCAGAACTCGTGGCCCATCACCGTTCCGGCGTCGAGCGCGGGACGGGCCTTGAAGTCGGACCCGCAGATGCCGCACCCGGTGACCCGCAGCACGAGATCACCCCGTTCAGGCGTGGGGTCAGGGGCCGTACCCATCCGGAACTGCCCGTCCTCGAGAATCGCAGCTCGCATTCCGTACCCTCTCGTCGGCCTCATCGGCTCTGGTCGTACCCGGACTGCGCCTCAGCCTCCGGCCGGAGCGATGGTCCGCCCCGAGTTGGCACCCGATACATCTAGAGGATTTCTAGCACGGCACTGACGTCGTCGTCAGCCAACCGTCGGGATACCGCATCAGGGACCCGACGGACCCGACGGACCCGATGGACCCGAGACGAGTTGGAGCTCGCCCTCCTCGGTGTAGGTGACATCACCGATGATCGTGTTGGTGCTCGCGCCGATGGAACGGACGTTGCGGACGGGGAGCCCGGTGTCGACCGCGAACCACACCTCGCTGTCCTCGGTACCCGTCTGGGCGCCGGTCATCGCCCGCTGACGACGGTAGTGGTAGGCCTCGACCTGCTGCCCGCCGACCTCGATGGTCTCGACCCCGACGAAGGTCACCGGCCCAGATGACCGGGCTTCGCCGGCGGTCGAGGTGCTCGTCGCCACGCAGGTCTGCTCCCAGTTGTCTCCCGGTTGCTGGTCGACGCGGACCGTCACGGCGTCCTCGCAGCGAGCGGAGACGGTCGTATCGGTCGACAGGGCACCGAAGTCCCACCGCTGGTAGCTGGTTCCCCCAACTTCGTCGAGCCCACCGTCGGCCGTCGGACAGTACGTCCACGTCTGCCAGTGGTTCGTGCTGAAGTCGATGCGGAAGGTCCAGCATCCGTCCTCGAGGTGGGTGACCGTCGCCGGCATCTCGGGACCCTGCGCCTGCTCCATGGGGGGCTTGTCGATGCGATCGGTTCCCTCGCCCTGGTAGAGGTAGACGCCCTGCTCCGGTCGCAGCACCGACGGAGCGGCGGGCAACGTCGAGCCCGTCGGCGATTCGACGTCGTCGATCGACACCGGGCGCGCATCGTCGCGCGACCGCACGACCGCGATGACACCTCCGACGAGGGCGACCAGGACGACCAGCGCCACCGCCGCGATCATGAGCCTCCGGCGCCGGTGCCGCCCTCCGCCCGATGGGTCTCGCCGCATCGCCTGGTCCATGCCCTCATGGTGCCCGAACCGAGGAGCGAGCGCCGCCCTGGGTATCGTTTCGCCGGTGAAGCGCCAGGACAAGGCAGAACGCATCGGCGAGATCCTCGACGACCTCTATCCCGATCCACCGATCCCGCTCGACCACCGCGACCCCTACACGCTGCTCGTCGCGGTGGCGCTCTCCGCACAGACGACCGACAAGAAGGTCAACCAGGTCACGCCCGCGCTGTTCGCCCAGGCGTCCACCCCCGAGCAGATGGTCGAGCTCGGCCCGGAGCGGATCCTCGAGCTCATCCGAGAGGTCGGGCTCGCCCCCACCAAGGCGAAGAACCTGTGGCTCGCCGCCAACCAGATCATCGACGCCGGCGGCGACGTCGTACCCGACTGGACGTTGCTCGAATCGCTCGCCGGCGTGGGCCACAAGACGGCGAGCGTCGTCATGTCGCAGGGCTTCGGGTTCCCCGCCTTCGCGGTCGACACGCACATCCATCGCCTGGCCGCCCGCTGGGGTCTGTCGAACGGGACGACCGTCGAGCGCACCGAGCGCGACCTCAAGGCCGTGTTCCCCCGCGACCGGTGGAACGACCGGCACCTCCAGATCATCTACTTCGGCCGCGAGCACTGCCCCGCCCGCCACCACGACCTGCTCACCTGCCCCATCTGCTCGTGGGCGGCGACCAAGCGCCGCATCCTCGACGAGCCCCGCCCCGTGAAGCGGGCGTGACCCCGCCGGGACCTGCCGCTCGGGGCCTGCGTTAGGTTCGAGCCGTGACGAGCCGATCCGGATCCCCGACGGGGAGCGTGGTGGCGTGATCGACGTGCACCTCTTCGACGACGACGGCACGTGGGTCGTGGCCGCGACGGGAGCCGAACAGCGCTTCGACTCCCGCTCCGACGCGTTCCGGTCCGCCAAGGCGCGGGCCCGCGAGCTGACACCCAGCCGCATCGTCAACGGGCCGCCCGCCGTCCGCTCCCCGTCGACCGCGACCGAGACCGAGACCGAGACCGACCCGACCTCGCTCACCGCAGCCGAAGATCCGGCGCTGGCCCGTCTCGGGCCGCGGGCGCGCGCCGCGTACGAACGAGCCCGGGTGGCCGACGAGGCGGGTGGATCCGATGCCGCGCCGCCCGAGTGGGACGGCGACGACGGATCCGTCGAGGACGGGCCGCCACCGACCGGAGAACACGAGCAACGGCTCCCTGCCACCACCGATGCCGGTCCACGGGAGCCGGGCCGGGTCCCGTGCGTCGAGGACGACCGTGACTGGACCTGGGCCCGGCTCGCCGGGCCCCCGGAGCTCGGCCGCTCGGTGATCCTCAGCGCATCGGCCGAAGTTCCGAACCCGTGGGCGGACTGCGACGAGGTGCTCCTCGACACCGAGGGCCTCCACCATCGCGAGGTGCTGGCCCAGGTGCGCGATGCCTTCCTGGCCCGGACCCCGATGGTCTACCGGGTCGACGCGGACCAAACCGATCCTCCCCCGTCGTCGGTTCCGTCCGAGGTCTGGAAGGTCCCGGTCGACTTCGAAGCCGTCCGCGATGCGGTCTGGCACCTGGTGCTGGCCAACTCGGTCGACGCGCGCGACCTCGATCGGCCGTTGTGGCCGCTCGCCCGTCGGGCACGCGAAGCCGGGGCCTCACGATCGACGACCGGCGACGTCGCGCTGGCCGACGGCAGGGTGGCGCTCTGCGACGGCGGACCGCTGCGCTTCTGGCCCGATGGCGTGCTCGGGCTGCCCGACGGCACCTCGGCCGTGGTGATCCCCCGGGTCACGATCGATGCCGCCAGCCTGGACCCCAGCGAAGGCGGGCTCCCCGTCGCCGACCTCGCTCCCGACCAGCTCGCGTCGGTGGGCGACGACACCGCCCGGTCTCGCATCGTGGCTCCCGCGGGTTCCGGCAAGACCCGCGTGCTCACCGAGCGGGCTCGCCACCTGATCCGCTCCCAGCACGTCCCCGCCCGGTCGGTGTGCCTGGTCGCCTTCAACAAGCGGGCCCAGGAGGAGATGCGCGGCCGAACCCGAGACCTACCGGGCCTCCAGGTCCAGACGCTCAACGCGCTGGCCCTGTCGATCCTCAACGGCACCGGCACCTTCCTCACCCGAGCCGAGCGCGTCACCACCATCGACGAGCTCCAGGTCCGGCGCCTGCTCTCCGACCTGGTCTCGTTCCCTCGACGGGCCAACACCGATCCCGCCGCTGCGTGGCTCGATGCGCTGTCGATGGTCCGGCTCGGGCTGCGCGATCCGGTGGAGGTCGAGGCCGAGCTCAACGGCGACGTCGACGGCTTCGCCACCTTCTTCGACGACTATCGAACGGCGCTGGCGAACCAAGGGGTGGTCGACTTCGACGACCAGATCTACCGGGCGATCGAGCTCCTCCTGCGCGATCCTGCCGTGCGCGCTGCGGCCCAGGCGTCGTGCCGGGTGCTGCTCGTCGACGAGTTCCAGGATCTGACCCCCGCGCACCTCCTCCTCATCCGGCTCCTGGCGGGTCCCGAGGGCAACGTGTTCGGCGTCGGCGACGACGACCAGACCATCTACGGCTACTCGGGTGCCCGCCCCGACTGGCTCATCGACTTCGACCGCTACTTCCCCGGTGCGACCCACCACGCCCTCGAGGTCAACTACCGCTGTCCACCCGCCGTCGTCACCGCGGCGAGCAACCTGCTGTCGCACAACCGCCGCCGCGTGCCCAAGGAGATCCGACCCGGCCCCCAGCCGGACGTCGGTGAGGCCATCCACGTCGTGTTCCACGAGCAGCCGGTCGTCGCCACCCTGGACCGGATCATCGAACTGATCGACGCCGGTGTCGCGACCGACGACATCATCGTGCTGACCCGGGTGAACACGCTCCTGGCCCCCCTCCAGGCTGCCCTGCACGAGGCCGGCATCCCGGTGCGCAACCGCGAGGGTGGACGGTTCCTGGAGCGCACCGGCGTCGCCGCCGCACTCTCCTGGGTGCGACTCGCCACCGCCACGAAGGACCTGCGGGGCAGCGACATCGAGCGCGCCGCCCGGCGACCCGGACGCAGCCTCTCACCACGGATGATCGAGTGGATGGCCGAGCAGCGCGACATCGACGGGCTCCGCCGCCTCGCGGGGCGGATGCAGGAGAAGGACCGGCCGAAGGTCGAGGGCTTCGCCACCGACGTCGAGCGCATCGCACGCCTCGCCACCACCGCCGGGACCGATCGCCTGATCGAGTTCGTGCGCAGCGACATCGGCCTCGACCGCGCCATGCAGACCCTCGACGCCGCGCACCGGGGACGCAACAGCGCGGCGCACTCCGACGACCTGCGCGCGCTCATCGCGCTCGGCGCGCTGCACCCCGACCCGACCGACTTCGAGCGGTGGTTGCGAGACGCGCTCGACGGGGGCAGGGACGACGACGGGGTCCAGCTGTCGACGGTGCACCGGGTCAAGGGCCTCGAGTGGCACCACGTCATCGTCCACGACGCCTCCACCGGGTCGTTCCCCCACCGCCTGAGCACCGACGTCGAGGAGGAGCGCCGCGTCTTCCACGTCGCGATCACCCGCTGCCAGACCGGCCTCACCATCGTGGCCGACCGCGAGATCCCGTCGATGTTCCTCGCCGAGCTGACCGCGCCCGCTCCGCCCGTCGCCGATCGAGACCCAGAGACCGTCGACGGCTCCGGTCTCCGTTCGCGACCCACGAGTGCTCGACGAGTGCCGAAGGACTTCGATCTCCCGGCACGTGACGACCTCGAGGTCGAATGGGCCGGCTACCCGTGCCGCGTCGCCGAGATCGACGCCACCGGCGTGGTGCTGATGTCCGGGCGGGCGAAGTTCGTCGTCGCCTTCGGATCCTCGGTGTACGTCGACGGTCGGGAGCGGCGTCTCGTCGCCGCTGCCTCCACGACCGCGGGCCGATCAGGTGGCTCGAGGGCGAGCAGGGGCAAGGGTCCCCGGCACGAGCTCGACCCGTCCGCCGAGCCGGTCTTCGCCGCCCTGAAGGTGTGGCGCATCGACCGGGCGAAGACCGACGGTGTTCCCGCCTTCGTGGTCTTCTCGGACGCCACGCTCGAGGAGATCGCCACCGCACGACCCTCCTCGGCCGAGGAGCTTCTCGACATCAACGGCATCGGGCCTGCCAAGCTCGAGCGCTACGGTGACGAGGTGTTGGGCGTCATCGACGACGCTGCCCCCACGGTCTGAGCCACACCGGTGATCACCCCGTCAGGTGCCGTCCGGATCCAGGTGCCGTCGTCGTCAGCCCGCGGGGTGAGCGCGACCGGTCCGCTCAGCCCGTGTAGCGGGGGACCAACGAGTCCCCGTTCCCACCGAGCGGATCGAACGACGCCGCGTCGTCGGGCATCGACCCCGGATCGGGATCGACGGGGACGAAGGCGCCGAGGCCGTCGTCGCAGCTGGCGGAGCCGTCGGTCCGCACGACGCACACCGTGCCCTCCCCGACCGAGATCGCGATGTACGACCCCCGCGGTGCACCGGAGGAGACGCCGCGGCCGGTCCAGCAGGGCACGGTGCCATCGGTCCCGATGGCGCAGATCCGGTCGTCGAAGCCCGCGATCTGGGTGAACGTACCGGTCGGCGGCACGACCGCGGCCCCCCGGTCCTTTCCCCAGCACGTGAGGGTGCCTTCGGTGCGGATGCCGCAGCTGAAGTCGCGAGCGCCCGCCACCTTGGTGAAGGCTCCCGGCGGGGGACTCGATTCGCCGACGTCGTCCTTGCCCCAACACGCGACCCGGCCCGATGCGCGCACGGCGCACGTGTGGTGGAACCCGCGACCGATGTCGACGAACGGACCCGCGGGTGCATCGCGCTGACCCCACTGGTTCGAGCCCCAGCAGGCGATCGTGTCATCGGTACGGATGCCGCAGCTGTGCAGGTACCCCGTGGTCACCTGACGGAAGCTCCCGCCCAACGCATCGGCCTGCCCGTCGCTGTTGTTGCCCCAGCAGGCCATGGTGGCGTCGGTCCTGATGGCGCACCCCGCGGTCCCCAGGCTCAGCGCAGTGAAGGACCCCGCCACGGGGGCACCGCCGTCAGGCGAGCAGGAGACGGTGAGCGATCCCCCGATCGTGCAGATGCCGTCGGCACCGGCCGCGACGGCCGGCACCACCGGGATGTCCACGTCCAACTGGCCCACGACCGGTGCACCGGAGGACACGGAGAACGTGACCCGGTAGTTGCCGACCTGCGTCGGCGAGCCTCGCACCTCGAGGCCGTGCCAGGAGATCCCCGGTGGGAGCCCGGTCGCCGACGTCGTCAGGTCGTCACAGGAGAACCCGCAGGAGACCGCCACGATCTGCTCGTAGGGCTGGCCGACGACCGGGGGCGCGAGGCGGTCACGCATGACGAACAGCACCGGCCCGCGCTGGCGATCGTCATCGTCGCCCCAACACCCGGTCGTGCCGTTGGCCCGCGTACCGCATCCCGTCTTCGCGCCGAGCGAGATCGATCGGTACCGGCCGGTCGCCTCCGACCCGGAGGTGGGGCCCGCTCCCCAGCACGAGACCGACCCATCACCCGCGACGACGCACGACTGCGTTCCACCGGCAGCGAGCGCGAGGAACCTGCCCCCGGCCGGCGCTCCCGTGGTGCCGGCCCCCGCGCCCCAGCACGCCACGCCGCCACCAGACCCGAGGGCGCAGGCGTGGGTGGATCCGGCCGCGACGGACAGGTAGGTGCCCGAGGGTGGTGTCGCCTTGCCCCCGGTGTCGTCACCCCAGCAGGCCAGGGTTCCGTCGACCTTCACCCCGCAGGCGAAGTCGTCGCCCGCGCTGAGGGAGCGGTACACCCACGACAGCGGTGTCGTCTGGCCTCGATCGCCGTCGCCCCAGCACCGGGCGAAGCCCGAGAGCAGGAGCCCGCAGGTGAAGTCCCTCCCCGCCGAGAGCGACTGGAACCGCTCGGCGGCCGGCACGTCGCTCTGGCCCCTGTCGTCGTCGCCCCAGCACTGCGCCTCGCCGGCGCGCAGGGCGCACGTGTGATCGCCACCGGTCGTCACGGACCGCCACGGCCCCGCGTCGGCGACGGCCTGGCCGCGGTCGTCGGCACCCCAGCAGTCGATCGATCCGTCGCCGTCGACCCGACAGCTGTGGTGTCCTCCGACGGCCGCCGCGCCGAGCGCGAAGGTGCCGGCCGGCGCGGTGGCCTGGCCGAGGTCGGTCTCGCCCCAGCACCGCAGCGCTCCGTCGTCTCGCACCCCGCAGGCGTGGTCGTCGCCCGCCGCGATCGACAGGTAGTTCCCCGAGGGGAACGGGGTCAGACCGGACGGGAGCGATCCCCAGCAGTGCAGCGTGGCGTCACCGCGGACACCGCACGTGTAGGTCGCGCCCGCACTGACCGTCGAGAACGCTCCCGGCGCGGCGTCACGTTGGCCCGACGAGTTGCTCCCCCAACAGACCACATCGCCGTCGGCCCGGGTCCCGCACGTGTGGTGGCTGCCCGCGGCGACGCTGACGAAGGACCCTGCCGGAGCGGTGACCTGTCCCGCGCTGTTGTCGCCCCAACAGCGAACGGTGCCGTCGACGACGGTCCCGCAGCTGTGGGCCGCGCCGGCGGTGATCGAGCGGAACCGCACGCCGGTCGGGGCGTTCGACTGGCCGAACGTGTTGTCGCCCGTGCACGCCGCCGTCAGATCGGAGAGGAGGACGCACGTGTGCTCGTGACCGGCAGCGATCGCCACGAGCCCGTTCCGCGGGATCGCCGACTTCGACCCGCCCTCCCCGACGCAGTCGCTCGTCCCGGTCACGCGGATGACGCAGGTGTGCCCGCGGCCCACCGCGACCGCACGCACCGGCGTCGGACCGACGTCGAGCTGACCGGAGCTGTCGTCGCCCCAGCACACGGCCAGGCCGTCGGCGCGAACGCCGCACGTGCCGGACGGCCCCGCGCTGATCTGGGAGGAACGGGTGCCGGGCAACGCCCCGTCCTCGGGACCGCCTCCGTCGGCAACGGCGATCGCCGATGTCGCTGATGGCTCCACGGGGGACGCGACCCGGTCCGGGGTCTGGCTGCTGACCGGAGCCATGTCGGCGGCGGCGGCCGCGGTGACCAGCAGCACGATCGCGACCGCGAGGCCGATGACCCGACGAGGTGTGCGTTCGGCGGTCATCCGGCGAACCTCGGCGTGGCGACCGGCACCGCCCGGCCGGCGTCGCCGGCACCGGGCTCCGACATCGGGGCACTGGCTTCGACGTCGTCGCCCGATCCATGGTCGTCGATGAGGCTGGGCGCGAGCTGGCCGCTGCCGTTGTCGCCCCAGCACACGACCGTGTTGTCCAACCCGATGGCACACGTGTGGTCGTCTCCGGCGGCGATCGCCGTGAACCGCCCCGGCGGTGGTGTGCCCTGGCCCTTGCCGTTCGCTCCCCAGCACGCGACGGTGCCGTCGACCCGAAGCCCGCAGGTGTGGGAGCGCCCCGAGGCCAGCGCGGCGAAGTCGGGGCCCGCGGGCGGATCCAGCCGGCCATCGGCGTCGTCGCCCCAGCACCGTACGGAACCCTCGGCGAGGAGGGCGCAGGTGTGCCGAGGACCGAGGGCGAACTGCTGGTCCAGATCGCTGATCTCCCCCGATGTCTCTCCCGCGACGTTCGATCCGAAGCAGTGCGGGTAGCCCGCGGTCGTCAGCGCGCAGGTGTGATCGCCACCGGCGCCCACCCCTTGGAAGGTGGTGGCGATGTAGGGGAAGGTCTGGCCCGACGAGCCGTCGCCCCAGCAGACCACGGCGCTCGCGATCGTCACGCCGCAGCTGTGGCGGGCACCGAGGGACAACGCGGTGAAGGTCTGGTCGGCCGGTGGCCTCGACTGGCCCTTGTCGTCGGCACCCCAGCACGCGACGCGACCGGTCGAACGGAGCGCACACGTGTGGTCGCCCCCCGCGCTGATCCCGACGAAGGAGCCGACGGGTGCGTTGCGCTGACCGAGCCGGTTCGAGCCCCAGCAGGCGACCGATCCATCCGCCGGGCGGAGCATGCAGGTGTGCGACGCGCCGGCGGCGACGGCGGCCGACCCGACGCTCAGGTCCGGGGCGTCGGCTTGCCCGTAGGTGTTGTTGCCCCAGCACACCAGGGGCCCCGTGGTGCGGACGGCACAGCCGGTGGACCCGCCCATCGCGATGGCCGAGAAGGTCCCTGTCGGCGGCTGGCCGAAGTCGTGGTCGTTGCCCCAGCAGGCGATGGTCGCGTCCGTGCGGAGACCACAGGTGGCGAAGTCGCCTGCGGCGAGCTGCGTGAACGGTCCGGGGGGCGGAGCTCCGGGCGCCTGCCCCCAGCACTGGACCGCACCGCCGAGGTCGAGCGCACAGCCATGGGCGGCGCCGACCGCCATCGAGGTGAGGTCGCCTCCGGGCGGTGAAGCCCGGCCGGCGTCGTCGCTGCCCCAGCACAGGAGCTCGCTGCCGACCGTCAGACCGCAGGCGAAGGCGTACCCGACCTCGACGGATCGATAGCGGCCCGACGGCACGAGCGGGGCGAGCGCACCCTCGCACGAGATCGATGCGTCGGCTCGGATCCCGCACACCGGGGGGACCACACCGGAGGTCGAGATGTTGACCCCGCGAGCCGCGGCGCTGAAGGTGCCCGGCGTGGTCTGCGGGCTGTAGCAGGTGATGCCCGAGTCGGCCAGGAGCGAGCACTCGGGGGCGCGGGCGACCAACGAGCGGACGTCGCCCCGCTCGAGTTCCGATCCGTGGAACCCCCAGCACCGCTTCGCCCCGCGGGCGTCGAGCACGCAGGTGTCGGTGGCGTTCATGGCGATCTGGATCACGCGTGATCCGGCAGGTCGGGCCGCGATCGCGGTCCCGGGTCGTGCCGGCGAGGTCGAGGCATCGACGGGCGACGGCGACCCCACCGCGAGCGTCAGGACCAGCGACGCGGCCAAGAGCAGGAACGCGCCAGGGCGGTGCCAGACCTTCATCGGAGCCGACGCTAACGCAGACATGACCGGCGCCACCTTCGCCGAACGGCCCATTTGTCGAAGGGGAACGCCGATTCTTGCCGAGTGGCGGGCGGGCGGGCCCGCCCGGGCCCATGAGCGGGCCCCGCCGACGGCCTCAGCCGCCGACCTCGGCCGCGTCGTCGGCGTCGTCCACGTCGTCGGTGGTCGTGGCGTCCGCGTCGTCGGTGGTCGTGGCGGCCGTCGTGCGATGGCGCCAGTAGGCGATGAGCGACACGTCGTCGCGCTCGAGGCCCCGCTCGTCGCGCACGTGACGGCGCACGGCGGTCATGGCCCTGGCCTCGCCGCCCCCGAAGACGTAGGGCTGGCCCCCGAGCGGCGGGAGCCCCCGCACCGCGTCGACGAGCAGCGTGGTGGTACCCGCCGGGGCACCGTCGCGGTGCAGCCAGACGACATCGACGCCGTCGCGGTCGGGAAGGTCCTGATGCTCGGCCTCGTGCGCGACCTCGGCCACCACGGTGGCCGACATGCCCTCAGGGAGCCATCCGAGGATCCCGGCCACGGCCGGGAGCCCCGTCTCGTCGGCGACGAGCAGGAGGCGGTCGGTCCCCTCCGGGGGATGGAACGCCGAGCGTGGTCCCCACAGCGCGACCTCGTCGCCGGGCATCGCCCGCTTGGCCCACCCCGAAGCCGGCCCGGTGTGGTCGTCGTCGCCGTGGAGGACCATCCACGTGTCGAGCTCGGCCTGTTCGGGCCGCCAACGCCGCACGGTGTAGTAGGCGCCGACCGGCTGGTCCTCGGCGGACATCTGGGCATGCGCCTCCCAGGTGAAGGACCGGTCGATGCCCACCTCGGTTCGACCGGGCGGGGGTAGCAGCAGGAAGAAGAAGCAGTCGGGTCCGTTGGGGGCGAAGGAGGTTGCGAGGTCTCCCCCGCCGAAGGTGATCTGGCGCAGATGCGGGTTGATGTCCGCGACCGCGACGACCTCGGTCAGGTGGGTGCCGATCGCGGACAGCGCCGCCGCCTCGCGCTCGGCGGTGGTTTGGCCGTCCTCGCCCGATGCTTGCCGGGCACGGTCGAGCAGGTCGACGAGGGCCAGCGTCAGGTGATCGGGGACGGTGACCTGCATGCCGAAGTCGATGCGCCCCCGATGTCGGCCGTCCCGGTCGGTGACCATGGCGTCGATGCCCGTGACACCGATGGCGACGACCTCGGCCACGGTCGCATCGGGGAACCCGCCCAGCGCTCGGGCCACGAGGAGGACGGCATCGCCGAACTCCTCGTTGAAGCGGTCGACCAGGCCAGACCCCTCGGCCTCCAGGTAGGCGACGATGGGTTCGTCCACGGACGTGCT
This sequence comes from uncultured Rhabdothermincola sp., assembly GCA_964525005.1. Taxonomy (GTDB): domain Bacteria; phylum Actinomycetota; class Acidimicrobiia; order Acidimicrobiales; family Acidimicrobilacustridaceae; genus CAZALT01. Next base: position 19,622 of record CAZGEF010000027.1, on the reverse strand, counting down.
CCTCGGGGTGGGGCCGGGTCCCGCGTGCAGCCGAGGCTCCCAGGGCCATCGAATGTTCGGCAGACCATACATGATCTATCCTGTGTGCCTCACAGACAGGCCGCGGGAGCGCCGGGTGCGGGCGCCACGTGACACCTCGACGAGCTCATCGACGACCGAACCCGGAGCTGGCCGTGCCGCTGTGCCCGAAACCACGTTCGCGGGCTTCTCCCCAAACGAGCGTTTGGTCCTAGGGTGGAGCGCAGCACCTGACGACCCGTCAGAACCTCCTCCCGACCCAGGAGTCCGCGATGTCCCCCTCCGAACGCTCGACGATCGAAGAAGCCAAGGCCCGCTACGCCGCCGAGCGCGCCAAGCGCGTCCGCGAGGAAGGCCTCGCGCAGTACGAGAGCCTCGACGAGCACGACCTCGACCGTGACCCGTGGGCCGATCCCGACTTCACCCGGGACCCCGTCACCGAGGAGGTCGACGTGGTCGTCCTCGGTGGGGGCTGGGCCGGCATGTTGAGCGGGATCAACCTCACCAAGCGGGGCATCACGAACTTCCGCATCATCGACAAGGCCGCCGACTTCGGCGGCACGTGGTACTGGAACCGGTACCCCGGCTGCATGTGCGACGTGGACGCCACCATCTACCTCCCGCTGCTCGAGGAGACGGGCTACATGCCCACCGAGAAGTACGCCAGCGCGTCGGAGATCTTCGGCTACTGCCAGCTGCTCGGTCGCCACTTCGGCCTCTACGACCACGCCCTGTTCCAGACCGAGATCGAGTCGATGGCCTGGGACGACGACGACAAGCGATGGGAGGTCACCACCAGCCGAGGTGACACCATCCGCACGAAGTTCTTCATCTCGGCCGGCGGGCTCATGCACAAGGCGAAGCTGCCGGGGATCGACGGCATCGACACGTTCGCGGGCAAAGCGTTCCACACCACCCGCTGGGACTACGGCTACACCGGCGGGAGCCCGACCGAGCCGATGGACCAGCTCGCCGACAAGGTCGTCGGCATCATCGGCACCGGTGCCACCTCGGTGCAGGTCGTACCCCAGCTCGCCCGAACCGCCAAGGAGGTCTACGTCTTCCAGCGAACCCCGTCGGCCATCGGCGTGCGCGGCCAGCAGCCCATCGACGAGGCGTGGTTCCGCTCACAGTCGCCCGGCTGGCAGGCCGAGCGCACGCGCAACTTCACCGAGGTGGTCACCGGCGGCCAGCCCGACCGCGACCTCGTGAACGACGGTTGGGGCCAGGTGCTCGAGGTCGACACCCAGCGCGAGCCCGCATCGGAAGAGGAACGAGCCGAGCTCGAGGCGATCGACTTCGAGATCATGGAGGGCTTTCGCAAACGCATCGACGACATCGTCGAGGACCCCGAGACCGCCGAGAAGCTCAAGCCGTGGTACGGCAAGCACTGCAAGCGCATCTGCTTCCACGACGACTACCTCCCGGCGTTCAACCTCCCCAACGTGCACCTCGTCGACACCGACGGGTACGGCGTGCGGGAGATGACACCCGCCGGCCCCGTCGTCGACGGCCAGGAGTACCCGCTCGACCTGCTCGTGTTCGCCTCGGGCTTCGAGATCACCTCCGGACTGGTGAGCCGGCTCGGCTTCGATCCCGTCGGTCGGGGCGGCGTGAAGCTCAGCGAGCGGTGGCACGACGGCACCCACTCGCTGCACGGCATCCTGACCGCCGAGCTCCCCAACTTCTTCGTGGTGAGCTTCATCCAGGCCGGGTTCGGCCTGAACTTCGTGCACTTCCTCTCGGAGTCGACCGCGCACATCACCTGGCTCATCGAGCACTGCCTCACCGACGGCATCGACTCGATCGAGGCCACCGTCGAGGCCGAGGACGAGTGGCTCAACACCTTGTGGCAGCACTCCGGACCGCTCGCCCGCTACAACCAGACGTGCACCCCCAGCTACGGGAACAGCGAGGGTGCCCGCACCATGCTCGCCGCCCGCGGCGCCGTCTTCCCCGGCTCGCTCATGCACTACGCCGCCCACCTCGAGCAGTGGCGCGAGGAGGGCTCCCTCGCGGGCACGAAGGTGGCACGGAAGACCTGAGGCTGGACGAGGGCCTCAGGTCGACCGCCGGGCCATGGCCACGTCAGAACGACGGTCCTGGCCGACCTCGAAGGCAACGAGCTCTGCGTCGTGCAGCACCCCTGAGTCGTACCGCAGCACCACTTGGCTGACGAGGACGCCGGCGCCAAGGAGGGTAGGTCCCTCGCTGCTACATCTCGAACGACGTGTCGCTCGCGGGCACGGAAGCCCGAGGGGAGGCTGCGGCGACGCCCAGGGCCGGGAGGATGTAGACGGCATCATCCTCGTAGAGGGAGGCCACGACGTCTGCGTCACCGGTGACGATGGCAGACCGGAAGGCGCCCATCACCTCTTCGGCTCGCTTGGGCACCGTCACCCCACCCGACATCGGGTCCGTGTCGCACGGCCCCGATCCAGATGCTTGCCGGAGCACCGAAAACGAACACAGCCGCCGGCACGAAGGCCGGCGGCTGGTTCAGGAACGGATCCTGCTCAGACGAGTCGCACGTTCTGAGCTTCTTCGCCCTTGCGCCCGGGGGCCACGTCGAACTCGACGGTCTGGCCCTCGTCGAGCGACTTGTAGCCGTCGCCCGAGATGTTGGAGTAGTGGACGAACACATCGTCGCCACCCTCGCGAGAGATGAAGCCGAAGCCCTTCTCACTGTTGAAGAACTTCACGGTACCTGTAGTCACGATGTCTCAGTTTCTTAGACGTTCGGGCACGCCAGCGTGGCGCACCCGCATCACCAGGGTAACCCGTCGGCGCACCGCACGGGCCCCGACGCCGATGGGGCCCCGGCGGCGCGTGGGCGCGACGGCTTCCGGTCGCATGTCGGAACGTCCTGGCGGGTGGACCTGACGGGTCGATCGGCAACCGGAACCACGTAGCTGTCCGGGTTCGAGCTCGCGGCGATGACGACACCGTGGCATGCTGCGCGTTGCGGGACATCGCTGGGGATCCGATCGTCCACACGAAGGGAGCTCAGCGTGGACATCCTCATCACCGGCGCAGCAGGCCTCATCGGTACGGCCCTGCGCGCCGCGCTGCTCGACGAGGGGCACCGCGTCGTGGCCTTGGTCCGCCGCGCTCCCCGAGGTGGAGCCGACGAGATCAGGTGGGACCCCGACCAGGGGCTCATCGACGTCTCCGAGATCGAGGGCTTCGACGGGGTCGTCCACCTCGCCGGGGCGGGCATCGGCGACCATCGGTGGACGGCCGGCTACAAGCGCGAGGTCCTCGACAGCCGGGTGAAGGGCACCACCCTGCTCGCACGGACGCTCACCAACCTCGACCGGCCTCCGTCGGTGCTGGTGAGCGGTTCGGCCATCGGCTTCTACGGCGACCGCGGCGACGACCTGCTGACCGAGCGCAGCGGACCTGGCGACCTGTTCCTCTCGAAGGTCTGCATGGCCTGGGAAGCCGCGAGCCAGGCCGCCAGCGATGCCGGCATCCGGGTACCGATCATCCGCACGGGGATCGTCTTGGACGCCGACCGAGGTGCACTTCCCAAGCTGCTCCCGCTCTTCAAGCTCTACCTCGGCGGGAAGATGGGATCAGGCCGACAGTGGTGGAGCTGGATCAGCCTTGCCGACGAGGTCCGTGCCATCAGGTTCCTGCTCGATCCGGACAACGACGTCGACGGGCCAGTCAACCTCACGGCACCCGGAACGGTGACCAACGGGGAATTCACCACCGCGCTGGGACGAGCGCTCGGGCGACCCACCTTCGTGCCGGTACCGTCGTTCGGGCCCAAGCTCCTGAAGGGACCTGAGCTCGCGCAGGAGCTGCTGTTCGCCAGCCAACGCGTGGCACCAGCCGTGCTGCACGCCAACGGATTCGAGTTCGAGCACCCCGAGCTCGACACCGCGCTCCGGGCCACCCTCGGACCCTGACCAGCCGACGATCGCAAAGGATCGACGGACGAGCCCACCCAGGTGGCCGATTCGCCGCCGACCCGGACGGGTCCGTGAGATCAGGTCACTTGGGCGGCATCCGGATGCCGGCGTCGACGCGCACGACCTGGGCGTTCATGTAGCTATTGGTGAGCAGCTGGACGACCATCGACGCCAGCTCGTCGGCGTGGCCGAGGCGCTTCGGGAACAGCACGTCCTTGGCCAGGTTCGCCTTGAACTCCTCCGACCCCTCGCCCTCGCCGTAGATCGGCGTGTCGATGAGACCCGGGGCCACGGTGTTGAGGCGGATACCCGATGCCGAGAGATCGCGGGCGACGGGAAGGGTCATGCCGACGACGCCGCCCTTCGACGACGAGTAGGCGGCCTGGCCGATCTGGCCGTCGAACGCAGCGATGGACGCCATGTTGACGATGGCGCCGCGCTCGCCGTCTTCGAGGGGCTCGTTGGTGCTCATCGCCGTGGCCGCGAGACGCACGCAGTCGAAGGTGCCGATGAGGTTGACCTCGATGACCTTCTTGTAGAGCTCCAGGTTGTGGGCCGAGTCGTAGCTGCCGTCGCGACCGATGGTGCGCGTCGCCCAACCGATGCCAGCCGAGTTCACGAGGGCGCGCAGAGGACCCATCTCCTTGGCCAGATCGACCGCGGCGATGATCTCCTCGGTGTTGGTGACGTCGACGTGGGCAAACGCGCCACCGATCTCGGTGGCGACCGCGTTGCCCTTCTCGTCGTTCATGTCGGCGACGACGACCTTTGCGCCCCTCGCCGCGAGTTGACGGGCGCAGGCCTCACCGATGCCGGACGCGCCACCCGTGACGATGGCTGAGATTCCGTTGAGTTCCATGGTCTCGGAGCCTATGGCGAGGTCTCGACGGAGGTGAAACCGTGACGACCACCGGGCAGTCGACGGGTGGTCAGCGGGTGCCGACCGCTACGGTGAACGGCGCCTGCAGGCGCACGTGGCCCCCGGTGGCCTGGTTGCACTCGTCGACGGCATCGAGCAGCATCGCCCGGGCCCCCGCCCCGAGACCGTTGGCCTCGGCCGCTTCGACGAACAAGATGAACGGACCCGAGTTGGTCACGAACCACTCGACGGCCTCCAGCGCGGAGCCGAACTCCCAGGTGAAGGCGACGACCTCGGCCTCGGCCTCCACGCCGACAGCGGCGAACCGCTCCCGCACGGCGACCGGGTCGCTCCACGCTTCCGGGTCGGGTTGGCCGGGCTGCGGCGGTGGCACGAGCTCGGCGAGCCGGGACCGCCAGGCACCGAAGAAGCCGCCGGGCGCCCACGACGTCATCCCGACGCGACCACCGGGCCGGGTGACCCGCACCATCTCCGCGGCGGCCTTGTGGTGGTCGGGGGCGAAGATGACGCCCATGACGCTCAGGACCACGTCGTAGGCGAGGTCGTCCGCATCGAGCGCCTCGGCGTTGCCGACCGACAGGTCGACGTCGAGACCGAGCTGGGCGCAGCGCGCCCGAGCGTGCTCGATCTGGGCGGGCGTGAGGTCGATGCCGCGCACCTCGGCCCCCCGCTGGGCCGCGAGGATCGCCGCGTTGCCGTCGCCGGTAGCGACGTCGAGCACCCGGTCACCGGTCGAGATGCCGAGCCGACTGACGAGCTCTTCGCTGATGGGCAGGAGGCGACGGGCCACAGCCGGGTAGTCGCCGATCGTCCACACGTTGCGCTGCGCTTCGAGGACCTGGTCCTGGTCGGCCGACGTGCCGCCGGCCGGGCTTCGGGCCTGATCCCCTCGGGCCTGATCGTGTGCCGGATCCTCAGGCATAGCGGCACGGTAGTCGCCGCGACCCCCTCGCGATCGTGGATCAGCCGATCGGGAACCGCAGCCGGAGCTCGTCGGGCCCGACCATCTGGTGCTCGGCACGCTGGTCGTCGCCGACCAGCTCCGGTGCTCCGAACCGGTCGACGAGGACCCGGAGCGCCTCCTGCATCTCGAGGCGGGCGAGACCCGCTCCGAGGCAGAAGTGCGGTCCCCAGCCGAACGTGACGTGGTCGGCGGCGTTGGCACGGTCGATGTCGAAGCGGTCAGGGTCCTCGAAGACGGCCCTGTCGTGGTTCGCGGTGTGGATCGACACGAGCAGCCGCCCGTCAGGGTCGAGGTGCAGGTCGGACTGGTCGTAGCCCTCGAGCGCGATGCGGCTGAGCGCCGGGACGATGCCGCGGTCGCGCAGGACCTCCTCGACCGCGCCGGGGATGAGATCGGCATCGTCTTGGATCAGGGCCCAGGTCTCGGGCCGACCCACGAAAGCGAGCACCAGCTCGCTGAGCTGGCGGCGGGTCGTCTCGGAACCGGCGAAGATGAACCCGCTCATGGTGGCGACCACCTCCTCGTCGTCGAGGCGCTCCCCATCCATCTCGGCCTGGAGCAGGTGGGTGGTGAGGTCGTCGGTGGGCTCCGACCGCCGCTGCGCGATGAGGTCCGTGCAGTACGCGTGCAGCTCGGCGGCTGCGGTCTCGATCTCGACGACCTGCTCGGACGTCATCGCCGGTTGGAAGGCCTGGACGATCACCGCCGCCCACGCCGCGACCCGGTCGCGATCCGCAACCGGGAGACCGAACAGCGAGGCGAACACCTCGGTCGGAAGCGGTGTGGCGAAGTCGGCGAGGAACTCGCAGGACCCGTCGTTGGCGGCGATCGCATGGGCCAGACGACTCGACACACGGGCCGCGACCGGGCGCAGCTTCTCGACGCTGCGAGGCGTGAACGCCTGGGCGAGCAGCGCCCGGTGCCGTCGGTGGGCGTCGCCGTCGCGACGGAACAGCGGGGTGAGCTGGTGGGCGGCGTCGACCGACAATCCCTGGTCCAACATGTCGTCGACGAAGGACCGGGGCGAGAGCCGCCGGTCACGCAGGGCCGATCGCGCACCTGCGTGGCTGAGCACCCACGGCGTCGGTTCGCCCGTCATGCCGAGACCGTCGGCGTACCAGTGCGCACGCGCACAGCGGGCCAGCTCGGGGAAGGGATCCGTCACGATCGCCTCGATGTCGACCTGCGCCGGGCAGCCGCTCGCTGACTGCTCTGCCATCGCCGCAGTCTGCCACCGCATCCCCCGCCGCGCTCGGCACCGACCACCCTGTCGACGCACCAGGCCAGGCGACGATCACGGACAGGACGGCACCGATCGGAGGGCCGGGCGGGGCCGGAGGTCTGCCGCGGGAACGAGACGGCCATCCACCGGCGCGTAGGTCGCGCGCGGCCCGTCCTCGACGATCGTGGTGAGGGCGTCGACGAAGACATCCAGGTCGGCCGTCGTCGATCCCACACCGACGCTCACGCGCAGCGCGGCGGGCACGGGCGCGGCCCGGTCGACTCCGACGAGACGTCGCATGAACGGATGAGCGCAGAAGGCGCCATCGCGCGTGGCGATGCCGTGCTCCGCACTCAGAGCCGCGGCGACCTCGTCGGCGGGCCGATCACAGACGAGGGTCACGATGCCCACCTTGTCGGCATCGTCGAAGGCCGTGAGGACGCGCACCGGCGCACCATCGATGCGATCGAGCAGGTGCCGCGTGAGCGCTCCGTCGTGCGCCTCGATGCGATCGAAGCCGACCGCATCGAGCGCTCGGCACGCCGCGGCGATCGCCACCGCGCCGACGACGTTCGGCGTCCCGCCCTCGTGCCGGGCGGGAGCGGCGTGCCATGCCACGTCGTCGACGGTGACCCTGGCCGTCGCGCCGCCACCGGCGAGGTGCGGTGCGGCCTCGTCGAGCCAGTCCCTCCGCCCGACGAGCACCCCGGCGCCGAAGGGCGCGTACAGCTTGTGGCCGGAGAAGGCGAGGTAGTCGACCCCGAGGCCAGCGATGTCGATCCTGCGGTGGGGCGCGAGCTGAGCCGCGTCGAGCACGACCCTGGCTCCGTGGCGGTGGGCGACCGCGACGATCTCCTCGATCGGGAGGATCTCACCGGTGACGTTGCTGGCACCGGTGATGGCCACCACCGTGGCGGCGCTGCGCACCTCGGCGAGCGCGGCGTCGAACGATGCCGCGATCTCGTGCGTCGCGCGCGGCGTCGGTAGGTGGATCACCGGTCCACCTCTCCACGGCAGGAGGTTGGCGTGGTGCTCGAGGTCGAGCGTGACCACCGTGGTGTCCGCCGGCAGCGCACGGGCAAGCAAGTTGAGCGAGTCTGTGGTGTTGCGCGTGAACACCACGACGTCGTCGCCACGGGCGCCGAGGAAGGTACCGACCTCGACGCGTGCCGAGGCAAGGGCCTCACTGCTCACCGTGGAGGTGAAGCCGGCACCGCGATGCACGCTCGAGTACCACGGCAAGAACTCGGCGACCGCCTCGGCGACGCTGCGCAACGCAGGAGCCGAGGCCGCGTAGTCGAGGTGGACGAACCGCGCCGTCCCGGTGGGGACGAGTGGCACCACGAGGTCGTCGCCCACGACGCTGAGCAGCGGCGTGCGCTCACTTCGGTGGTGCTGGTGGATCGGGATGGCAGTGGGCATCGGGATGCTCCTCGGATCAGGAACCTGTCGCCTGCCGACGACGGTTCGCGCTTGCCGACGACGGTCGCCATCGGCCTGGTCGTCACCCGGAGCACCCCACCGCGATCGGAGGGTTGCTGGCCAGCAAGCCGGGGCTTCACGCTGGCGCTCGTGACCGCCGGGTCGGTGCGCCGCTCGCGCACCGACCCGGGCACTCAGGGGACCTCTTGGAGCTCGGGGCTCCGCGCGTCGTCGAGCGGCGGTACCGCGCCCGCCGGAGTCAGGTGCTCGCCACCGCCTTCTTCGCCGTCGCCCTTCGACGACCGCTGACGTTGCCACAGCAGGACGGCGGCCAGGCCAGCCATCACCACGACGATGAGCACGACGCCCACGACCGAGGGAGCAGGACCACCGTCGTCGGAGGCTTCTGTGCCGACCTCCGAACCCGCGACGGGTTGGATCTGGATGGGAGTGCTCGACACCTCCACCCCCTCGTGGAGGACCACGATCTCGTGCTCACCGGGCTCGATCGTCTCGGGAAGGATCACCGAGGCGGAGAAGCCGCCCGCGGCATCGCTCGCTACCGTGCCGAGCGCCACCGGTGTCGAGTGGAGCTCGAGGTCCAACGTCGGGATGTTCGACGCGTACCCGCTCCCAACGATGGTGACCTCACCCCCGGGGGTCAGGGCCCCTTCGACCCGGACCGTCCCGACGACCTCGGCGACCGGGGTGCCCACCGTGACCGACTCCGACGGAGCCGATGACGGTGACGAACCGTGTGCGTTGACCGCCCGCACGACCGCGAGGTACGTGCCGTCGGCGACGTCGGCGAAGGTGTGCGACGTGGTCGTGGCATCGACCTCGACCGGATCGATCCCGCTCACCTCCACGACGTAGGCGATGACCTCTTCGGTCACCGCGTCGGCGTGAGGTGCCCAGGTCACCTCGAGGGTGGACCCCGAGGCGGTCAGCGTCGGCGCGCCCGGAGCGCTGGGACCGGTGCCGTCCTCGCTCGCTTCGCCATCAGTCCCGGCGAGGTCGGTCACCGTCCCCGTGCCGTCGCCCCCAGCCGCGGGAGCTGACGAACCGCCCGTACCCGACGGTGCCGGTGCCGGCGTGCTGGGGTTCGGAGCGGCGCTCGATCCCGACCCTGAGCCCGACCGCGACGGGGCAGCGGGCTTCGGCGCGGTCGCGGGCGGGGTCGTGGGTGCCGGCGTGCCACCGAGCTCGTCGGCGTACCGCACCTCGGATGGATCGCCCTGCCAGATCCCCGTCTTGCGGCTCGGGAGCACCCACTTGCCGTCGTTGTCCTGGTAGCAGCCTGGGATCGGCGTGCAGAACTTGTCCGAGGGCAGAGCGGTGAGTGCCCGCCCGTTGTCGTCGTTCAGGCACGGTGAGTCATCGCCACCGTCGACCCACTCGACCGTCGCGGCGCTCGCCAGTCTCGCGCTGGGCGCCGCTGCCTCACTGATTCCCGCCAGACCGGCTCGCAGCGAGTCGGCGTGTGCCGCTTGCCCCGAGGCGAAGAGCCCCCCGGCGCACGCGGCGATCACCCCCCACTGGAACAGTCGACGGCGCTTCTGGGAACTTCTCGTCAGGGTCATGGGACTTCTCTTGTCGTTGGGTGGTTGTCGTGTGGGGGATGGACGCATCGGCGAGCCCAGCAGCTTGTTCGGGGTGAGGTTCGAGGCCGGAGTCCGGTTCGAGGTCTGCCGGTGCCAGCGGATCCTCGGCGTCGGGCCGGGCGAAGATGGCGTCGTCGAGACGCCCTTCCTTGCGAGCGACGATGGTGGACACGATCCCGGCCGTCGTGACGTTGGTGAGGGTGCGGGCCATGTCGGCAACCGCGCTGATCGGCAACGTCAGGACCACGACCTCGAGGGGCAGACCGGCCGCGGTCAACACGGTGGTGGCCGTGATCGTCGCCGTACCGGGCACCCCTGCCGTGCCGATGGAGACGACGGCTCCGAGCAGCATGAGGACCGCGTAGTCGGTGACGCTGTAGTCGATCCCCAGGCCGTTGATGGCGAACACCGCGAGCGCGATCGGCCAGATGCCGGCACAACCGGGCATTCCGATGGTCGTGCCCAGTGGAGTGGTGAACCCGGCGATGTCGACGGGCACACCGATGCGCTGGGTGAGCATGCTGGTGGTGACCGGCAGGGTGCCCGCGCTGCTCTGCGTCGTCGCCGCGGTGATCTGCGCAGGGAGGAACTTGCGGAACCACGCGATCGGGTTGACGTCGGCCACCGTACGGAGCACCGCACCCCCGATGACGTAGGTCAGCAGGAAGCAGGCCACATACGTGAGGGCCAGCAGACCGAACAGCGACCACAGCACCTTGGTCTCACCTGCTGCGGTCGATGTCGCTACTGCCGTCAACGCCAGGACCGCATACGGTGTCAGCGCGATCACATAGCCGACCACCTTGAAGATGATCGGACGGGCGGCATCGATCAGAGCCTTGAACGGGGCCACCTGCGCCGGATGACGCTCGGCCACCTGCGAGTAGGCCACGGCCACCAGGACGCTGAACAGGATGATCGGGATGATGTTGTTCGCCCCGAGGTCGTTGACGACGTTTGTCGGGAAGAACCCGATGAAGACCTCGGAGAACGGCTTCTTGATCGCGTCGAGCGACCTGGTGTCGACGCCGACGGTCTCGAGGTCGGACCCTCGTCCGAGTCCGAACGCCAGCGCCAGACCCAGGGTGAGCACGATCGCGACGACGTTGAGCCCCAGCAACCACCCGACCGACCGTGCGCCGATCGAGCGGAGCTGACGAGATGAGCCCAACGAGGTGATGCTCGCCAGGATCGACACCACCACCAGCGGAGCGACGATGGCCAGCAGGACGTTGAGGTACACCCGGCCCAGCGGTGCGAGGTACTCGACGTGGTCGCTGAAGACCACACCGACGAGCACACCGAGGCCCAGGCCGCCGAACGTCAGCACGCTGAAGTTCGCACCCATCCGACCTGCCACGTACAGCAGGGCGAACAGGCCCAACGTCACGGCCAGGGCCAAGAGCGGCCAGAGTTCCATCCACGGCTCCTTCTACTGGTGGGTCTGACCGGTTCAGACGTTGGTGTCGTACTTGTGGAGGAACGAGGCGGCGGCCTGACGGGTCACCGCGTTGCCCGGCTTGAACGTGCCGTCCCCGTAGCCCGAGATCACCGACTTGCTGGCAAGCCACTCGACCGCCGTGTGGAACTGGTGATCGGACGGCAGATCGGTGAAGGAAGGCGATGCGGGCGTGTAGGCCGGCGAGCCGGCGAACTTGTAGAGGAACGACGCCACCGCCTGGCGACTGACGACACCGCTCGGCTTGAACGTGCCATCGGCGTAGCCACCGGCGATGCCGCTCTGGGCGAGCCACTCGATCTCCGTGTAGAACCGGTGCGTCGTGGGGACGTCTGAGAAGGTGGGGGTGGCCGGTGCCGTGAACGCCGGTGAACCGGCGAACTTGTAGATGAAGGACGCCACCGCCTGACGGGTCACCGGGCTGCCCGGCTGGAAGGTCCCGTCGTCGTAGCCTCCGGCGATGCCGTTCCGGAAGAGCCACTTGATGTCGCTGTAGAAGGTGTGGCTCTTCGACACATCGCTGAAGGTCGGATCGGGGATGACGGTCAACGCCAACGGGTCGGAGTCGGACACGCCGTAGGTCTCGTCGCCGAGGTACCTCGCGGTCACCGAGTAGGTCCCGGCGGGTGTGGTGCTGGGGATCTCGATCTCCGCCTTGCCCTCGACCAGGTTCGCCTCGACGGCATCACCCGGCAGGCCCAGCAAGCGGACGGTCCCCGTCGCCGATGTCGGATCGGCAGACGCCGAGCCCTCGTCTGTCGGCTCCGCGGCGACCGTGGCCTCGAACGTGGCGGCTTCGCCGAAGAACACCGACGACGGACCGGTGAGCGTCGTGATCGACGGATCACCGACGACCGTGAAGTTCACGACCTTCTCCGAGGGGCTGATGAGATCCCCCCGCCCCAGGTAGCGGATCGTGAGGTCCTGCGCACCCGCGGTCAGCGGCGGGAGCGTGAAGGACGCCGTTCCCTGTCGCGTCAACCGCGCTTCGGCGATCTCGGTGTCGCCGTCGAAGAGGGCCACGAAGCCGCGGGGCTTGCCGGTCTCGGGGACGGCGGGCGGAGCGGCGTTCTGGTTGGCCGTGTACAGGGAGATGAACGGGGCGTAGCCGTCAGCGCTGATCGTCACGTCGAGCGTCGGCGTGTCGCCCAGCGGAAGATGTGCTCCGTCGGTGATGCCGGTGACAGCGACGGTGCTGGCGATGTCGGTGGTGAAGCCCTTGAAGAGGGTCTCGATCTCGTCGACGCCTTCCTTGGCGAAGGCGCGCTGGCTCTGCAGCGAGTTGGAACCGCTCTGGCTCGTCGGGTTGAGCGCGCCGCGCAGGCGGTCGTCGCCAGCGGGGTAGTCGCGGCCCTGGACGAACCACACCTCGGTCATGTGCTCGGTGTTGCCACCGTTGTCGTTCTGGCGGATGGCCTGGTCGATGACCGGCTCGGGTCGGCCGAGGGCGTCGACGCGGTCCTTGTTGTAGGTCAGGACGTGACCGACCTGGATCTTGCGGGCCTCGGCGAGCGGCAGGGTGGTGTCGCCACCGGGGTAGTAGGCCACGAAGTTCGTGCCACCCGATCCCGGATCGCCGTTCTTGCGGTACTGGGTGACGGCGTTGGTCAGGTAGTCGTTGACCAGGTCGCCGTACAGATGCGATGGGCGCAGGACCTGACCACCGACACCGGACGCGTTGGCGTTGTCACGGATGTGGAGGTAGTCGCTGCCACCGTTGCCAGTCGACGAGAGCGAGAAGTCGAAGTTGTAGACCTTCTTGATCCCGTACTTCTGGGCGAGGTCGTTGGTCTGCTTGATGATCGCCGCCGTGTTGTGGCACCACGTCCCACCGAACAGCAGGGCGAAGTCGCCTTCTTGCTGCACGAGGTGGATGAGCTCGGGGTAGGTGATCGTCTCGATCCGGAACCCGTCGTCGTCCTCGGTGCCGTCGAAGACGTAGGACCCGTGGGTGGTCCCGTTCGGGTAGCGCCCCACGTGACGACGGTTGTGCTCGTCACGGTTGAAGTCCCACTGCGTGTTGACCGCGAAGTCCTCGACCGAGCCCAACACCGCAGCGACCTCGGCCCGGTAGGCGTCCTGCTCGGGGGCGGTGTCGAGATCCTCCACCGTCCTTTCCCCCGACAGCGACGCGACGATGCGGTCCTCGCTGTCGCCCACGGTGCGGTCCTTGTTGTAGACGAACAGGTACGGATCGCTCGAGGCGTCCTTCGTGAACTGCGGCGTCGTGTCCCGGTTCAGGTAGTCGTTCAACAGGCGGTTGCCCAGGTTGGTGTACTGGGTCAGACCCGCGTCGCGCAGGTTCGACTCGCTCAGGTCCCAGACGTCGACCTTGTCGCCGTCGAGCTTCGGCGTGAAGTTGTAGATCTTGTCGACACCGAGGTCCTTGGCCACGGTGTCGATGTGCGCGATCGTCGCCTGCGTCGACGCATCACCGGGATCACCGACCAGGAACGCGAAGTTCCCCGGCTTGGTCTTGAGGATGTACTCGAAACGCTCGATCGTGACGGTCTCGAACACGCTGTTGGGTCCGAGGCCGTCGTAGACGTCGTCGAAGTAGTCGATCGTGGCCCCAACCGTGGCGGGCGGGTTGGGGGTGTCGTCAGCTGCGCCAGCGGGGGAGGTAGCTGCGACGGCCGAGAGCGATGTGGCGGCGACGGCCGCGCCGACCGTCAAGGCGGCCCATCGCCGTAGAGCGTTGCGGGTTCTCACGTTGTTCATCCTCTGGGGGGGTCGTGGTGATCGTTGCACTAAATCAATAAAGCCGATCGGCTAGATGGGAATTAGTAGCCGCGGTGGCTTCCCCTGTCAAGGACCTCTAAAGGGATACGACCTCGAACGGCAACGAGCGAGCCCGCTACAGGCAGGGGCTCGCACTCGAGCACGACGGCTGGGCCGACCTACGTGCCCGATTCCACAGCTCGGTCGAGATCCCTGACGAGCTGACTCGGATCGACGACTCCATGTTCGTGAGCCAGGTGGTGGGTCGCTCGATGGAGCCGTTGATCCCCGACGCGTCCTACTGCATCTTTCGGCGCATCCCCGCAGGTACCCGCCAAGGCAAGGTCGTCCTGGCCCAGCACCACGGCATCGCCGACGTGGAAACCGGCGGGTCCTACACGGTCAAGCGTTACGAGAGCCAGAAGCAGGAGTCTGATGGGGAGCGTGCCGCGCACGCCGAGATCGTCGGCGCTGTGCTGTCAGCCGCCAGGGTGCCGGGCTCGATCTCGACGGTCGATGTCTTCGGTGCGGCGGTGTCGGTGAGGATCGTGCCGACGAGGCAGGGCTCGCCGTGCTCGAGATGAGCTGGGAGTTCGCTGAGTTCGATCAGCAAGACCGCTTCCCCATGGACGTTCTCGCGTTGGTTCCCGGCCGGGTCGACATCGACGCGTGGGACTACCTCCCGCCTCGAAGAAGCAGCGACTCCCCTCACACCTGGTACACGTACGTCACCGCCGAGTGGGTCGACCACATGGCCACCTCCGCCGAACTGGACGAGCTCCTCACCAACGGAGACGACTGGCAGCCCGTCAACTCATCCAGCGACGGCTCCGAGCACTACAGCCACCTGGCGAAGGGCTCGATCGTCACGCTCGCCTACCTGACCGGAATCGACCGGGCCATCTTCGAGCGGCCATCGATCTCCGACGAGCAAGCAGCGATGGTTCGTTGGCTCACCACCTCCGGCGCCGGGATCGACCCCGTGATCGGCGCAGCCGGGACCGGCAAGACCTACACCCTCGACGCCGCACGAGCCGCGTGGGCCGACTCCGGTTTCGAGATCCTCGGCGCCGCGCTGTCCGCCCGGGCCGCCGCCGAGCTCCGATCAGGATCGGGGATCGCCGCAACCACCATCGCCCGATTGCTCGGCCAACTCGACACCGGCCACCTCACCCTCACCGACCGATCTGTGGTCGTGATCGACTTATGTCGAGGCCGGGATGGTGGGCACCCGCACCCCCGACGCCATCTCCCGCCACACCACCGAAGCCGGCGCCAAGCTCGTCCTCGTGGGGGACACGGCGCAGCTGCCCGAGATCGACGCCGGCGGATCATTCCGGGCCCTCACCGAGCACCTCCCGGCCACGCGGCTCGTCGAGAACCGCCGCCAACATGAGCCCTGGGAACGCGACGCCCTCGACCAGCTCCGCAACGGCCACATCGTCGAGGCCGTCGCCGCCTACGACGACGCGGGCCGCATCATCGTGTCCGACAACACCGACGCACTGCGCCAACAACTCGTCGAGGACTGGGCCACCGCGCATCTCGCCGGCGACGACGCCGTCATGATCGCCAGCCACCGCGCCGATGTCCGAGACCTCAACGACCGAGCCCGCACCCTGCTCGACCAGGCCGGCCAGCTCGGCACCCGACGCCTCGTCGTCGACAGCCGAGAGTTCGCCATCGGCGACCGCGTCCTGGCCACCCGAGCCAACCGCTACGACCTCGACATCCTCAACGGCGACCTCGGCACCATCACCGCCCTCAACGACCAGGACATCACCTTCCACGACGAACGAGCCGACGCCGAGCGCACCCTGCCCACCGCCCACATCGCAGGCGGTCACCTCGATCACGGCTACGCCCGCACCAACTACAAGACCCAAGGCGCCACCGCAGACCGGGTGTTCATCCTCGGCGACGACGGCGACCTCGACCGCCAAGCCGCCTACACCGCCCTCTCACGCGGCCGTCACGACAACCGGCACTACATGCTCGAACCCGACCCCGACACCCAACAGCTCCTCGAGCCCAACCCGACGCGAGCGCAGCGACAACAAGAACGGGAGCAAGTCCTCGAACACATCGAAGCCGAACTCACCCGCGACCGATGCCAACGCCTCGCCACCGAACACCTCGACCCCTACGCGGCCGAGCTGCTCGCCGCGCTGCCCGAACCCGAAGAATCGTCGATCGGCACCGGCGCCGCCGACCTCCTCGCCGCGCTTCCATACCCAGAGCCCACCGCCAGCAGCAGTCGCAGCCTCAGCGACGAGCTCCTCGCCGCCCTCCCCGAACCCGACCACGCCGGCGACGACCTCGACGAGCGAGTCGCTGACATCACCGCCCGCCTCGACGCGCTCCAACACAAGCCACCAGCGATCGACGACGACCACGGCATCGGTCTGTGATCAGCTCCAACTTCAGAATGTCGTTCCGAATCTCAATTCGACGGCCGATCCAATTAGCTTTCGCTAGTCGGCGAGAAATGGCCGCGCCGAAGCCGTTGACGCTCGGCGCCATGATCGCTACATTCGCCAAGACGTACGGCGAAACGGGGCGAGACAATGACGGGTGATGCAAACGCGACTTCGGCGTCGATGAATCGGGCGCGGACGAAGGCAGGCGTCGGTGCGGCTGCGGCCGTCTGCATGTTGGGAGGCGTGGCTGGATTCACAGCGTCACAGGCCGCAGCGAACATCTACAGTCCCAGCGGATGTGAGCAAGTACCCAGTTCCACTTACTGGAGCAGCAACTGCTCCGTCGGCTACGGAGCGGTCGACGGCGGCGCATACGTCGCCGCGGTACAGAGCGTGCTTACTGGGGATCTGTTCTACACCGGCTGCTATGACGCTTCGTTCGGTTCAGGAACTTACAACGCCGTCAAGGCATACCAAACGAACGCCGGTCTCATCTCAGACGGGCTCGTTGGCACTGCTACGTGGAGCCACCTTCGAGATGACCTGAAGTACCTTCGGACAGAAACACCTTCCGGCCAGCTCTTCAAGTACAAGGTCTACGGTGCAGGATTCGACACCACGACGGATCGCTTCGAGGAGATGTACGTCAAGAGCAACAACGGATTCTGGGCCTGGCAGGTCCGACGAATCAATGGATCGTGCGGAATGGGCACCTTCAAGAGTATGGATGCTACGGCTTGACCATCTCCGTCGATGGTGGAACCGGGAGCATCGAGTCCAATGGCGCTGCACTCGAGAGCAAGTCGGCCGCCACGGCCGACTCGATTGCCGATTCCATCGTCCCGCAACTGAAGCTGACTCTTGACGACGTATCGTTGTGGCCGGTCCGGCCGGACGACGTTGAATTTCTCTACTGGATTGCCACCTGCGATCAGAATGCATATAGGTGGCGATTCCGCGGGAACATCCCATCGTTCGAGTCATTTCAGTCGTCGCTGCACACCGGGGTTCTAGCTCAGTTCGTCGTGCATAGTCGCGACCTCGGCCGCAAGATCGGCCACGTGGTCGCGTACGACTCCGATATGAGCGCCGGACACGTCCACCTCGCAGCGGTGATGGATCCCAACTTCATGTACATCGGTGCGGGCCGCGACGCTCTCCGGCTCTTTGCGGGGTACCTCCTCGAAACGTGGTCGTTTCGGACTATCTACGCCGAGGTCCCGTCGTACTTGTTCGAGCTATTCGAGTCCAGCGCCTCCTTGAACGAACACCTCCCATTCAGAGTCGTGGGCCGCCTGCCGGATTATTTGTTTCACCAAGGTCGACACTTTGACATGGTGATCCTGGCTATCACTCGAGACGAATTCGATGCGGCCAATCCTCGGCTCCTTGGTTCGGTCACCTGACCCAAGAGGACCGGACAGCGGGTGGTCCGACTAGGTCACCCCAGCTGGAAGGATCAAATCGGGTTCCTTTAGATCCGAGTGCAAGATTTTGCGTGCCTCAGACGTCGTATTGGTATGGGAGGCAGCCACGTGATGACGCGTGAAGACATCAACGACCTCTACGACTCAGATCTGACGCCCCTCGTCGCCACAGCGGGCCTCATCCTCGGGTCCCGAGAGGCAGCCGAGGATGTCGTTCAGGACTGTTTCGAGCGGTTCAGTCGTCGCGACGGGGAACCAGTCGTGAACCCGAGCGCCTACCTGCGACGCATGGTGATCAACCAGTGCAACACCGTCCTAAGACGCCGCAGCCGCGAGCGCCTTGTCGCCGAAGTCCCGGACTTCGTGATCCCGGAGCAACCTCTCGTTGACTTCAAGGAAGCCTTGGACCGATTGAGCCCCCGGCGGCGCACGGCCATCGTCCTCCGATACTTCTGCGACATGTCAGTCGGCGAGATCGCGCTTCATCTCGATGCTCGCCCTTCCACCGTGTCTTCGCTCATACATCGTGCCCTCAAAGACCTACGGGAGGTCCTCTAGAATGAACAGCGATTTGTCAGAGACAAGCGAACAGCGGCTTCGCAAGAACCTGCATGATCTAGGTGCCGCTGTCGTGAGCGAGCCGAAATTGGCAGGGTCTCATGTCTATGCGCAGCCGAGTCGCTCGCGCCCGCCTTCGCGATGGAAGCTGGGAGCCGTAGCGGCAGCTTCGGTGTTTGCCGTCGTCGTTGCGGGATCTCTTCTCGTTGCCCGCTCGAACCAAGACGACGGTGGGTACGCGTCGACCACCGGCGTCGGCGCCGAGCAAGGTGATTCTCCAGAGTCCGCCGTCCAAGCGACTGGAAAGCCCGACGCTGCGGCGATCATGCCAGCCCTGCTGACCCATCTCACCGCGGAGTTCGACCTGCAGTTCGCACCCGACGCTATCGAGATCGCGCAGAGGGAGAAGGAAGCCTCAATGGCCGAGTGGGAGGCCGCAAACGAGGGTGTCGGCCAGCGGGAGACTGAGCGTTACCTCGCCGAACATCCCGAGGCCGCCAACCAGCAGAGCGATGCGGCAACTCCCGAGGACGATGTGCTCTATGTCAATGGACAAACGCCGTCAGGTGGTCGAGTGATCGTGACCGTCATTTCACTCGGACCCGGAGACCGCAGCCTCTACGGCGCTGATCGGCCAGTGATCTTCCCAGGAGCGGGGAACGCCAAGGAACTGGGGGACGACGGCGTCAGCGTCTGGCAACAACAGGAAACAGCACCCGACACCGGCCTTCCGCTCTACGACGTCGAGATCCACGGCCAGAACGGCGTCGTCGCATTCACGATTGAAGGAGCGTCGCGCCCACTGTCGATCGACGAGGCCATTGCGGCCCTTCACGCGGCCTGGCCGAACTGACGAGCCCCAACCTTCGCCGACACCACTTCCGATAACTGGCGTCACCCCCTTCACTGGTCAACTAGCGCTAGCCCCAATACCGTTCAGTTTAGCCCGGCCCTTTCAGTCGCTCGGGCTCGTTGATCTGGTCGCGTCCGCGGAAATGCCTTCCTGA
>CAZGEF010000026.1:0-35471 GCA_964525005.1 uncultured Rhabdothermincola sp. | reverse complement strand
CGCGAGCGAGGGCGGCGAACATGCCACCGGCCTCGATCTCGGCGAGCTGCTTGTGGTCGCCGACGAGGACGAGCTTCGCTCCGGCGCCGGTCGTGGCGACCAGGAGCCGGTGGAGATCGCGTGTCCCCACCATTCCCGCTTCATCGACCAGGACCACGTCCCGGTCGGTGAGCGTCCGGCCCTCGCCGAGCTCCTTGAGGAACGACGCGATCGTCTGCGACGGGATCCCAGATCCGGATTGCAGCTCGGCTGCGGCCCGACCGGCGAGCGCGACGCCGATCGGGCGGAAACCTGCGCCGATCCACGCCTCCCCCGCTGCGTCCAAGGTGAAGGTCTTGCCCGTCCCGGCATGGCCGACCAGCACCGCCACCGGATGGTTGGTCGTCGTGATCGAGCGGACCGCCTCGGCCTGCTCCCGGCTGATCGACGGCCGCGCCGAGATCGCTGCGTCGATGATCTCGCGAGGAACGGCGGCGGTCGCCGGGCCACGCGTGGCGCGGGCGATGGCGTCAGCCTCGAGCGCCAGCATCTCGGGTGTGGTCCACCGGTCCGCCGTGACCTCGATCGCGTCGGCGCCGGCGAGGAACTCGGCCGCCCGCGACCGGATCCGCTCGTATGGGAGCCCTTGCGTCGCGGTCTCGGCGACGGCCTGGAGGACACGGAGCCGATCGAACGTCGCATCCCGCTCGGTCAGGTGCCGGCCGATGGCCACGTCGCTGGGCGGGATGGGCTCCCGCCGCTGGCGCGGCACCATCCCGAGATCGAACCCGATCGCGTCGGCGTGCTCGTTCCATGCCGATCGCAGCACGTCCTCGGACACCGGCTCCGGCTTCGCCGGCCGGGTGTCCAGCGTCGCGATCTGGGCGCCGTGCGCGGTTCGCACTCCGTGCTCGATCATCGCCGCCTCGATCGCGACCCGGCGACGGCTGAACTTGTTCCGGATCGGCTTCGGGATGCCGACGACCTCGCCGATGCCCGGCTTGCCCGATGGCTCGAACGCGACGCTCAGCCGATCGGCGACCTCGTTTCGGAGAACGGACTGGTAGATGAACCCGGCGGTTCGGGCGTGGTGCCAGAGGTCCGCTGAGTGCAGTGCTGTCCAGCGGCCGTCCGGTCCGAGGGCCATGTTGGCGGTGACGAGGTGCGTGTGGAGCTGCGGGTCGGCCTCTCGGCTCGTCCGGTGACGGAAGGCGGCAGACACGAGACCCGCCGCCCGGAGGTGTGTTGTCCCTCCTTTGCCCCGGCGGACCGTGCACGCCGCGTCCTCCAGGTACGCCAGGGCGGCGAGCACCGCCTCGTCGTGAGCGGCGACGACGTGGTCGGCGGTCGCCCGATCACCGAGTCCCCAAAGCAGGGACACGGACTTTGGAGCCGAGAGGCAGAGATCGAACCCGGCGTTCTTCCGGTAGCCGATGACCGCCTCACCGGACCGAGGATCGAGCCCTTCGAGGATCGCCCGCAGGTCCTCGGGCGTCACCTCGCCGTCGAGCCCGAGCAGCGCGCTCCCCGATCCGAGCCATCGGCCGGGCGCTTCGCCGGAGGCGACGTAGTAGTCGTCCCGGTCGTTGGCGATGGCCTCGAGGTAGTAGTGCGCCGTGTCGGCGTTGGCGGCGAGCCTCGCAATGCTGATCACACCCTCCTAAGCCGATGAGCAAGCCGGATCTCGCGAGATTCCTCAGAGGAATCTCACCGGGACACGACCGGGACAGCCGTCCCGGACCGGGACGAGCGTCCCGGTCGAGGTCACCACCGACAGGGACAGGCACCCGCACCATCCGGTGCACCTGTGTGGCGCGTGGGTAATGGCTTCCGGGACGGGTAGCCCGTTGCTCTGGGATGCTGAGAGGGAAGAGGGTCGGCTGGACTGCGCCTCGTGGCCACGCGACGTGGGACGACGGTCTGGCGTCCGGGGTTGGCACCACCTCGTCGTTCGCTCCGCGGGTCAGAATGGCTCCTCATCGGTAGCTGGGGTCGTGCCTGACGGTTGCGCGCCAGCCGGGAGTGCGATGTTCGAGACGACGTAGAGGTTGAGGATGTCGTCGCGATCCATGAAGAGGATCTGGCTGCGCTTCGACTTGTCGAGCTGCTGGGCGAGCCAGTTCTTGGCGGCCTTGGTGATCTCGCCGCCAGCGACGATGAAGGCGTGGTCGACGAGGACGCGACGGTTCGTCTCGGGGTCGAAGATCTCGTGCGCGAGCATCATCAGCACTTGATTGTGGATCTCGGCCATGTTGGCGTTGTCCGCCCGCGTCCTACCGGCTGCGTCGAGCTTGCCCTTCTTCGCCTGGAGTCCGAAGTAGAGGAAGTGCTGGGTGGGCAGCTGGTACCGCATCCAGAGGTCGTTCCCGTACTCGAGCGCCTTGTCCTTGTGGCCCGTCGCCGTAACCCGATGGAAGCCGAGCTGCCGGAACAGCGGGAGCAGCAACTCTTCGATCAGGTCATCCTCACTGCAGCTTCTGAGGAAGTTGGCGAGAAGGTCGCGCCTCTCCTGCTCGGCGGACGTGAGAGGGCGGTGAGGGCTCATCGGCAGACCCGCCACCGTCTGCGTACCGACATGGCGGAGGTAGCAGTGCCCGTCCTCACCGTAGAACGCCTCGAACCCCTCCTTCGTCAGCACCGAATTGAGCTGACGTAGCGCGTTGGGCCGATCGGGCCCTTCGTTGAGCGCGTCCGCCGGGCTCATGAGGTGGTCGATCAGGCGCCGGAAGATCTCAGGTGGTTCGGTCGGGCCCGAGTGCGGCTCGTTCAAAATCTCTTCGAGGACATCCGCCACCCAGCGGTGCCTCGTCGAGCCATCGTGGACCCAGTCGGTGCCCATCTCGTCGAAGAAACGGGTGATGTACGAGCTCGACCGGTAGACGAAGTACCTGGGCTCCTCGCCATCCTTGGGCAGATCGCTGCCCAAGTTCCCGCACACAAGGTCCGCGAGATCCTCCAAGTTGTGGCGCCGGAACTTCATCGCACGATCACCTGGCCAAGCCCTGGACTACGTGTCCTCGACCGGAAGCGAGGCCGCCAGCTCCGAGAACTGGGCGAGCGCGGCCTCGAGCTCCTCGACGATCTCGGCGGCGAGCACGCCGGGGGCTGGGAGGGTGCTGGCGTCGTCGAGCGTGTCGTCGCGTAGCCAGGTGATGTCGAGGTTCGCCTTGTCGCGACCGACCAACTCCTCGTAGCCGAAGCGGCGGAATCGCTCGGACTCGACACGCTTTGCCCGGTCGTCCGGGCAGTAGCCCTCAACGAACTCGGCGAGATCCGACTCCTGTAGCTGCTTGGTCTTCAGCGTGAAGTGCTTGTTCGTCCGCAGGTCGTAGACCCACGTCTCGGGAGTCCACGGGTCAGCGGCGGCGGGCTTGCGGTCGAAGAACACGACGTTGGCCTTCACGCCCTGGGCGTAGAAGATCCCCGTCGGCAGGCGCAGGATCGTGTGCAGGTCGCACTCGGCCAGCAGGCGCCGCCGGATCGTCTCCCCCGCCCCGGCCTCGAACAACACGTTGTCGGGCAACACCACGGCGGCGCGGCCACCGATCTTGAGCATCCCCTTGATGTGCTGGAGGAAGTTGAGCTGTTTGTTCGAGGTCGACGCCCAGAAGTCATCACGCACAACGACGAGGTCCTCACGGCCAACCTCGCCGGCCTCGTTGACCATCGTCATCGACGACTTCCGCCCGAACGGCGGGTTTGCCGCAACCACGTCGACGCGTACGCCGGTGTCCGCTCGCAGCGCATCGGCCACGGTGATCAAGCTCTCGCCGTCGGGAGTACCGATGCCGTGCAGTAGGAGGTTCATGGCGCACAGGCGAGCGGTGCCGTCGACGATCTCCCAGCCGTGGACGGCCTCGTCGCGAAGGAACTCCTTCTCGTCCTTGTCCATCGTCTCGATGTGGTGGTCGACGATCCACTCGTGGCCGGCGAGCAGGAACCCGCCGGTGCCACAGGCCGGGTCGGCGATCGTCTCGCCCGGCATCGGTTGGAGGCAGGCGATCATCGCCCTCGTCAGCGCCCGAGGTGTGAAGTACTGGCCAGCGCCGGACTTCGTGTCCTCGGCACCCTTCTGCAGCAGGCCCTCGTAGGCGTCGCCCTTGAGGTCAGCGTCGACGGAGGTCCAGGTCTCCTCGTTGATGAGGTTCACGACCAAGCGCCGGAGCTTGGCCGGGTCCTGAATGCGGTTCTGCGCCTTGCGGAAGATCGTGCCCAACGTGCCGGGTTGGCGCCCGAGCGACTCGAGAACGTGCCGGTAGTGCACCTCGAGCTCGTCCCCGTCCCGATCGAGCAGCGACTGCCAGTCCAGCCCGTACGGCACGACCTCGCCCAGCCCGGCGTGCTTGCGCTCATCGGCCATCTTCAGGAAGAGCAGGTACGTGAGCTGCTCGACGTACTCGATCGTCGAAACGCCGTCGTCGCGCAGCACGTTGCAGAAGTTCCACAGCTTCTGCACGAGCTGGTTCGAGTTGGTGGCCATCAGGCGACTCCTCCGAGCACGAACACCGGGCGCTCCTCGCGCAGCATCCGCCAGGGTGACGAGTACGCGACGCCGAGCGCCGCCGCCGCATTCGGGATCGGGATCCGCTTGCGAGCGTTCGCCGGAAGCTCGTGCGTGACGACGACATGTCCACCCGCTCGGGCGAACGCGATCAGTGCGGAATCCGCTGCCTCGGCGAACTCCTGCTTGGCGGCCAAGGTGTAATCCTCAGAAGCCGCGGCCCAACCGTTGACCGTTGCCATCGCACTCACCTCGGCGGCACCCGCCGCGAGGAAGAAGGAACGGTGGGCACGCGCCCAGTCGCTCAGTTGGTCGCCGTAGTCGACCAGCTCGTCGTACACCGCCTCGATGCTCGCGACCCGCCCGTCGGCCCAGGCGATGTCTAGCCAGTCCCAGAACCCGGGGCAGAGGTCGAACCCGTAGTGGTCCCGCTTGGCATTGACCAACACGTTGGTGTCCAGGAGCCACGCCATCACACGACTCCAAGTTGGTCGGCGAGCCCATCGAACGTGGACTCCTTCTTCACATCGAGCAGCCGGAAGGCTCGCGTGTAGGGGGTCCGGCCCTCCTTTGCACCGGCGATGACTGCCCGAGCGAACCGCTTGCTCACCTGCACCGGCTTGGTGTTGTAGTAGTTGCCCCCGCCACCCCGAGCGGCAACGAACTCAGCCGCCCGCGCACGCTCCGCGTCGAGTTCGAGGAGGTACTCCTCCCAGGTCAGCACGCCGGCCTCACGGAGGCGACCGAGGATCACCTGCGTGCTCACTCGGAATTGCTCCGCGAGCGGTCTCAGCTGCCCCCGGAGCTCTGCAGCCCGATCGAATCGGCTGCGGAACTCAGCCATCGGCACGAGCAACTCGACGGCGACCTGATTGCACCATCGTTCGATGTCGTTCGTCCGAGTTGCCCGCGGGTCGAGGTCAGAGAGGGCCGTCTCCCCCAGCCACAGGTGGGCCAGCTCATGGGCGAGCGTGAAGACCTGCGCCGCTTTGCTGTCGGCACCGTTGACGAACACGACGGATGCGTACGGATCGACCAGGGCGAACCCTCGGAACTCCCTTGGGTCGAGGACCCGGTGGGTGTTGGAGCCGACGATCCCGCTGATCATCACCAAGACCCCAGCCGCCTCGGCGTGCTCGCGCAGCCACGTCAGTGCCGCATCGGCTGTTCGGCAGGTGGCCCGACTCTGCGCTGTCCAGTCGAGAACCTCGCGCATCTGACTGGCGGCTGCATCGACCGCAACATCAGTGCGGGCACTGCCGACGAACGGCAACGGTGGTTCACCCTCGAGGATCTGGTTGTCCCGGTACCACTCCTGGCGACGCTCGCAGGCGTAGATCACGTCCAGGAGGTCCGCAGACACAACCACGCCGACAGGTCGATCACCGATAGTGCGGAAGTCCGGGATCGGAACCGGCTCCGCCGGAGGCGCGTCGAGGAAGAGGAACCCGACCGGCGTGTGCGTCTTGCGGGCGAACTCCTCAAGCTGCTTGAGCGTTGGCGTTGTGTCGCCTTCCAGCCACGCCTGGTACCTCGGGAAGCGACTGTCCCAATCCGCCTCTGCGATGCCGGACCGCGCTCGAGCCCACTCCAAGAGGGGAGGTCGCACCTCTACTCGGACACTCACGGCTGCGCACCTCCTCGGGAATCTCTGATCACAGCACCGCTCGACGGTACCGGGTGGGTGTGACGGCCCATCATGCCGTTGCCCTGGCCCGTCGCTGCTTCGGCTTCGGGGCCGCCGCCCGCTCGGCCCGAATCCGCTCCAGCAGGACCGATGCCGGTTCATCGGTCGGGTCCTGCGGGACGAGCCTCCCTTCGAACGCGGCCTTCAGCACCGCCCGGCGGAGCGCCGCCGACATCTCGAGGCCCGCGTCGACCGAGCGCTCGCACGCTTCAACAAAGGAAACCTGGCGCTCGACCTCATCGAGAATCCGACGCTGCTCAGCCTCAGGCGCCACGGGGATGGGAAACGACTTCAAGGTCGTCATGTTGATGGACGCGAGGTTGGTCGTCTGTTTCCCGTGAGCTTCAAACCAGCCCTGCCCGAAGGTGTTGCCCCAGAGCGAGACCAACTTCGGCTCGATGCCCTCGGTCACGCGTGCCCGGAAGACATGGTTCTGGTGGATGCAGCCGTCGACCTGCCCCTCCCACACCCACCCGCGCCCGAGCTTGTCGCGATCGCCACCCTCGTTAAACAGGACGTCGCCTGCTCGCAGCTCAAGCTTCGCCGCCTTCTCCGGAGCGACCCGAATCGTGGTCACGGTCTCGAGGTCGAGGTAACCCCGCTGGACATTCGCAACCCGCAGGTAAGGCCTCTCGACAAAGGTCGGATCATCCTGCTTCTTCGAGTCCTTCGTGGCACCCCCGACCACGTCAGCAACAGAGCCAAGCGATGCCCAGGCCCACCCGTCGGGCAGGCCCGGCACGCCGTCGGGCTCGACAGGCTCGGCGCCGACCTCGGCGAGAATCTTGGCGACCGAGGTGTCTCCCGAATCTTGGGGAAGTAGTCGCCCGGTAAGAGCGGAGGAGAGAACCGCGTCCCGCGCCCTCGTGAGCAGTCGACGGACGGTGCGGAGCCCTGCCTCACCGGCATCGAGCTTTGAGAAGGCTTCCTCGATCGCGGCGACGATCCTCTCCTGCTCCGAGAGCGGAGCGACCGGCACCGGCAAACCGTTGAGCGCAGCCTGGTTGATCTTGGGCAAGACCGATCGACCCTGATGCGCAGCAGCGCTTTCTGTGAACGAATCCGACAGCATCCAATAGAGGAGGAACCGCGCACTGATGTGCGCGTCGATCGGGTACATGTCGGCGCTGCAGAGCCCGTCGTAGGGGGCGACTGTCACCTTCGCGAGGTACGGCCGAATCTTCGAGTACAGGACCTGACCCGCGCGAAACCTGTGCTTCGGACTGGTCACCCCGTCGTCGGCAGCCGTCGCGACCCCCGCCAGGCGACCGGTGCCTGACTCGATGTGGTTCGGAGCGACGTGCGGCGCGAGGGGCCATGTCCCTGGGTCTACGAGATCTGAGGCAACGTTCGCGACCTCGGCGAACTTCGTCCACAACCATCCCTCCGGTAGCTCGGTCACGCCACCAGCTCCTGCGTCAGCTCATCGAGCAGCGGCGCGAGGCGGCCGGCGAAGGCGGTGTTGGCGCGGCCGTAGCCACCGTGGCCGACGAAGGGCTCGAGCTCGAAGTCGTCGGGGGCGATCACCAGCGACGTGGCGAGGTGGTCCTTGATCCGCGTGAGCCAGAGAGTCTGCTCATCGGTGAACGTGGTGCCGGCCTGAGTCTGCTGGGCGAGCCAGCTCTGGAAGCGTTCGTCGACCGTGAGCGGGTAGGCGACGAGGTCCCGCTCCGGGTCGAGGGCCTTGCGGACCAGCGAGATCAGGTTGGTGAACTGGGTGCCGGCCGACCCTCGGACCCGCGAGGCTTCGAGCGCTTCGTACGCCGCCCAGAGACGCTCCGGCGTCCAGTTGTAGGGCGGCCGGCCGATGGCGGCGGCCAGCTCCTTGATCGCCTTCAGCGTCAGGCGCTTGTCATACGGGCGGGAGTAGAGGATCTGCAGGGCGTCGATGTCGTCACGGTGCTCCTCGACGAACGCCTGCCACGACTCGATCGTGGCCCGGGCCCGGTCGGTGGCGTCTCGGGAGAAGCCGGCGTCGAGCACCTCGTCCTTCGAGGTCTCATCGAGCACCTGCGAGTAGCTGCGGCGCACGTCGAGGAGCTTCGTCCGAAGGGCCGGGCGTTCGGCCAGCACCCGGCACGCCCTCTCGATCAGCTCGGTGCGAGCATCGTGGACCTGATCGTCGGTGGGGTCGGCGCCGCCGTTGACCTCGGCAGCCTTGGTCCATGCCTGGTCGATGTCTACGGCCTCGGTGAGCAGGCGGACGACGACCGACAGGTCGATGCCGTCGGTCGCTTCGGCGAGCTCCTTGCGGTCCTCGGGGGTGATGACCCGGTCGAGGCGAGCGAGGCGGCCGGCGATCGACGAAACCAAGTCGGGGTCGCGGACACCGGCAGCGACCTGGTCGAGCAGCTTCTTGAGCGACTCGGTCTTGCGGCGGTCGAGGGGGTTCGTGTCGTTGAACTCAGCCTCGGTGACGCCGACAGCGTCGACGATCACGAAGTGGGTCTTGGCGGTCGCATCGGCGGAGACGGCCTGAAGGTCGTTCGGGTCGATGATCCGAACACCGCGGCCCTTCATCTGCTCGAAGAAGTTCCGGGACCGGACCTGGCGCATGAACATCACGCACTCGAGCGGCCGGACGTCGGTGCCGGTGGCGATCATGTCGACGGTGACGGCGATGCGCGGGTTGAAGCTGTTGCGGAACAGGTTGAGCAGGTCTTCTGGCTTGGTCCCGGTCGTGCGGTAGGTGATCTTCACCGCGAAGTCGTTGCCCCGACCGAACTCCTCCCGGCAGATGCGCACGATGTCATCGGCGTGGCTGTCGTCCTTGGCGAAGATCAGCGTCTTGGGCACCTCGCTGCGCCCCGGGAAGATCCCGCCCTCGTCGAGCGGCTTGAAGAGGTTGTCGCGGAACGTGCGGATGACCGTGCGGATCTGGTCGACGGCCACCACGTCGCGGTCGAGCTGCTTCGCGTCGTAGACGACGTCCTCGTCGAGCTTCTGCAGCCGGACCTTGCGGGTCTCGCGTTCACGGAACCTCGTGACCAGCCCGGCCTCGACGGTGGACCCCTGCTCGCTGATCTTGGTGCGGATCCGGTAGACGTCGAAGTCGACGTTGACTCCGTCGGCGACCGCTTCGGCGTGGCCGTACTCGACGACGAGGTTCTGGTTGAAGAACCCGAAGGTCTGCTTCGCCGGCGTGGCGGTGAGCCCGACGAGGAAGGCGTCGAAGTACTCGATCACCTGGCGCCACACGCCGTAGATCGACCGGTGGCACTCGTCGAGGATCACCACGTCGAACGCCTCGATCGGGATTGCCGGGTCGTAGGTCACCTCGACCGGCTGGTCCGGCTCGAGCTCGGCGCCCGACTTCTCGTCGACGTCCTCCGGCAGCTCCTGCTCGCCCCGCAGCATCGAGAACAGGCGCTGCACGGTGGTGATCACGACCCGGGCGGCGGGGTCGATGCGGTTCGAGGTCAGAAGCTGGACGTTGTAGAGGTCGGTGAACCGGCGGCCGTCGCCGGGGGTGGAGAACTGCTGGAACTCCCGCAGGGTCTGGCGGCCGAGGTTGGCCCGGTCGACCAGGAACAGCACCCGCTCCGCTCCGGCCGTCTGCACGAGCCGGTAGGCGAGGTTGGCGGCCATGAACGTCTTGCCCGATCCCGTCGCCATCTGGGCCAGCGCCCGGGGATGGTTGTGCACCATCGACCCCTCGATGCGGTTGATCGCCTCCACTTGGATCCGCCGCAACCCTTCGGGGCCAACCGTCCCGAGCCGATCGAGCCGGGCACGGAGCGACCCGCCTTCGGCGTCGTCGATCCAGTGGCGCAGCCAGCGGGCGAGGGTCTCTGGCCGGTGGAACGTGAGCACCGACCGGGAGCGGGGTTCGGGATCGAACCCGTCGGTGAACATCGTCTCGTCACCGGTCGACTCGTAGAGGAACGGCAACGGCGACACGACAGCGGTCAGGGCGGACGGGAGGCCGGCGGCGTACTTGGCGGTCTGCGGCTCCACCCCTGCGAGCGGCGTACCCGATGGTTTCGCTTCGATGGCTCCGACGGCCTTGCCGTCCACGAACAGCAGGTAGTCGGAACGGCCATGGCCCGTGGCCATGATGAACTCCCGCACCGCCACGCCCTGCCCGGCGTAGAGGTTCATCTCGGCGCGGTTCTGCACCAGCCACCCGCAGGAGACGAGCTGCCGATCGATCTCCACCCGGGCGCGAGCTTCGGCCGCGAGGTACACGTCTTCGGTCACGCGCTCCCCATCCCGGCCGCCGTCGTCATGCCCACAACCTACGGGGTACCGGAACGCCGTGACCGGCTTGTCGAGGACCGGCCACCAAGCGCTCCACCCCGCCCTTCAAGCGTCGATCCAGTGCAGGGCCCGCTCGATGCGCAGGGCACCCTTGAGGTCGACGACCTCGGACCGCTCGCGCAGCTGACGCAGGGTGAAGTGACCAGCCTTCAGACCCTCGTCGATCACGCGGGCCAGCTGATCCTCGTCGGCGCGCACCGCGGCGACGTCGATCACGGAACGGAGCACCGTCGTGACCGGAAATCGCTTCCTCTGGTCGATGTCGCGGGCCGCAAGCGTGGCGTGGTGAACCACGACGGCTCGGTGGCGCATCGCGAAGCCCGGCGTCGCAGTCAGGTGCACCCTCTTGGACTCGAGTTCGCCGACATCGTGCACGGCGAGCGCGCTCTCGTGAGAGACGACCACCCGGCCCTTGGACCAGAGCACCCACTGGAACATCTCGTCGTGGATCTCGGCGGGCTCGTCTGCCAGGCGGAAGATCCCTCGACCGGCGCGCTGCCAGTTCCCAGCGGCGACGTGGTGCGCCTGCCCCTGGTACGAGTAGCCGACTTCCTTCGCCTGGGCGGCACTGAAGTAGCCACCCTGCTCCATTGCGATGACGTGCAGCGCCCGCAGGCGGCGACCTCGATCGTCGGTCATCACACGACGATAGCGATCCTTGAGTTCCACGTGATGCTCACCGTCAAACTCAAGGTTGGTGGGCCGACGCCACCTTCCCATGGTTGAGGCGTTCCCAGGCTCACTGGCCGACTCCGTCGAGGCCTCGTCAATCGAATCGGGAGGCTACGCGGCTAGGCCAGGGCGCTTTCGTCGATGAACCGTTCCCGGATCAGGGCGAAAAGGTCATCTGAACCGCCCTGGGTCTACGGCGGCGACTGAGCCAGGCAGATCACGTCATACGGCTCGGTGGCAGCGAAGTCGGTCCAGAGCATGTGTTGATAGGGCACAACCGGCTCGAATTGCTCAACGTTGGGCTTCTCGGACGTGAACCTGACCCTCTCCCATTCGTCGCGCGTCACCGCTTTCAGCTGCAGGTTGGCGTCTACGTCGAAGTTCTCCATGTGGATCGCCAGGATGTCCTCGCCGCCCTCGTCGTTGTGGACGTACAACATTTCGCCAATCCACCTGCACGCGACTGCGAAGGCCAACCAGTTTCCGTCGCCGATGCCATAGTCATCTTCATGCGGGTTGGTTCGGTCCTCGGGTGGCTGGTGCAGGAGGTCCGTGATGATCTGCACGTACCCAGCGTCCCCGAGGCCGATGTCGGCGTGAGCGTCCACGTGGGTGACGTGGAACGGGGCCTCAAAGAGGCCGTCTTCAATGGCCTGGCGCCACAGCGGGAAGAGCTCACCGTGGTGTGTGACCACCATTCCCGGGAGTCGGCCAGTCAGCCCGCACTGCTTCTCCAGGAAGCCGACCGTCTCCTCCGGGGTCCAAGGCGGCGCGTAGTCGGCGTCGGGCCGCTGGTCCCCCTGTCCAGCCCAGTGGACCGCGCCGTGCACGAAGAAGTCGAGATCGATGTCGAGAATGCGGGTCATGAATCGCGCCTCCGGACGCTCACTGCTCAGATTCCGGCTTCGGCACTTCCGCAGCGGTCCAACCCGCATCCGGGTGCCAGTGCCAGCACAGGTGACCGAGCGTGATCCACACCGCATCGATCATCTCGGGGAGTACAGGCGGCCGGGACGGGACAGTTGCGGTGTCCCATTCGTGGACGCGCATCCATTCTGGTTCCAGCGAGTCGAGGACGAGGAACGCGTGGCGCTCGTCGTAGGCGGTACAGGCCAACAGCTGCAGACGGAGACTGTTCCCCAGGTCGCCAGCGACAAATTCTTCAGCACGAGCGACGACTCGGTCAGGGTCGCCGGTGGATACCTGACCCGTTGCTCGCACCAGTTCGATCCCTGGGGGGCGGCCATGCTGCGGCTGCGGATCATGGGCGTTTGCAGTCGACCTACCACCGGCAATCCTGCGGTACTCGATCGTGATCCGGTGCGCCTCGAGGTCGTTCGGAATGGTCCGGGTGGTAGTCAGCCCCGCTCGCTCCGCCCGCTCCAAGAGCGGCTCCAAACGCTCGCACAGTCGCTTGATCGGAATCGGAGAAATGCTCGCTGGCGTCTGCGGGGGCGAGTCCTCAACGACCTTCAGGCCGTCGATCTCGTATGACTTGGCCATCTCGTCGCTGATTGGGGACCGAGGAACGTACGTGGCCTGCGGAAGCAGTCGGTCGAGCGTGGGCGTGTCGACCGTCACCGTCCACCATTTGTCTAGCGTCGAGGATTCGTAGAAGGGCACGCTGCGCAACTGCCCGATCAGGGCTCGTGCTGCTTGGACGGTCAGTTCCTTGACCTCGATCGCGACCGACGGTGCGTCATCGATCATCAGATCTGGCACACCACTCTCGTCGGGGTTGCGGTGCGCTTCTCGGCCCGTCACGGCGCGGACGCAGTCGAGGGCGAGCTTCTCGCTTGGCTTCATCGAACAGTTGTAGCTCCCGCACGTCGCTACCCCGAGGAGAACTGTCATTCCTCTGGTGGCCGGCCCCATCCGCCACCACCAGGCGTCAGCATCCGGAGGACGTCGCCGGCCTTCAACTGAATCGTGCACTTGTCCGGTAGACGCTCCGCACGGGCCTCGTCACCGCCGGGGAGCAGCCAGTTCTCTCCCACAGCTCCCGGCTCGCCGCCGGCCAGGCCCCACGGCTGGCTCACACGGCGTTCGGTGATCAGCGACACGGTCGAGTCGACGAGCACCTGGAGGTCGCGCTCGATCCCCTCGCCGCCGGCGGACCATCCCGCTCCGCCGCTCCCCCGCCGCAGCCGCTGCCGGAGAACCCGCATCGGGAACGCCCGTTCCAGCGCCTCGATCGGGGTATTTTTCGTATTTGTCATGTTCGTGTGGATTCCGGACTGGCCGGGCACACCCGCCGCGGACTGGTGTCTTTCGTCGACACTGTTGGTCATGCACGTATGAATGCCAGACATGCCAGCCGTCCCGGGACCGAGCTGACCGGTAGCCGCGTGACTTGTGTTGGTCATGCCCGTCTGGGCGCCGCTCGTGCCGGTGGCGAAGGGGCGGCCACCCTGTCCGCCGCCGACCGTCTCGTAGTACACCCAGGGCCGGTCGCCGACGATCGAGCCGATGAGCACGTTGTTCATGGTGCCCTGCGACGCCGCGCCGAGCAGGTGCTCGTCGACCTGGGCGAGCGCACCAAGGCAGACGTCGGCGACCCGTTGGCTCACCTCCACGTTGCCGGCACCCACCGCGGTCGGAGCGACGGCGTCGACGATGGTGCCCGGGGTCGTGCGCACCGTGACCGGACGGAGCGCGCCGCCGTTGCTCGGAAGGGTCGGGTCGACCGCGCAGCGCAACGCATAGGTCGCGGCGCTCACCGTCACCGCCCGCACCGCGTTGACGTTCCCGACCCGCTGGGGGTCGGTGCCGTCGAAGTCGAAGGCGATGTCGTCGCCCGCGATCGTGACGGTCACCGCGATGCGACCCGGGGCCTGCTGCTCAGCTCGGGGACCGAAGGAGTCGACGACGTCCTCGAACCGCCAGGTACCGTCCGGCAACCCCGCGAGCGCGGCGCGCATGCGCCGCTCGCCGTAGTCGAGCACGGCCGCGAGCGGCGCGTCGGCAAGGGCGGCGAGGCGTTCGACGCCCACGACGTTCGCTCCGACCTGCGCATCGAGATCGCCGGCACGTTCGGCCGGCGTCCGCGAGTTCGCGCACAGCAAGGCCCGGACGTCGGGCGTGAGCAGCACGGGTGGGATCCGAAGCCCCTCCTCGTGGATCTCGACGGCGTCGGCGGGCAGGGACCCCGGGGCGGCGCCGCCCACATCGGCGTGGTGAGCCCGGTTCGCCGCCCATCCCAGGAGTCGACGACGAGGTCCTTCGCCGACGAAGCACGGAGCGACCAGCGTGATGTCGTTGAGGTGCGTGCCACCCCGGAACGGGTCGTTGACGATGACCTGGTCCCCCGCCGCCAGCTCCGTGCCACCCTCGAAGGTGTCGATGGCGGCGCGCACCGAGGCTGGCATCGAGCCCAGGTGCACGGGGATGTGCTCGGCCTGGACGAGCAGCTCGCCCTCGGCGGTGAACAGCGCGGCGGAGCAGTCTGCACGTTCCTTGATGTTCGGACTGAACGCGGCCCGTTGCAGCACGGCGCCCATCTCCTCGGCGACACCGGTGAGGCGGGAGATCAGCACCTGGAGCGCGGCGGGATCAGGAGTCGTGGTCACGACGAGGTCTCCACCCGCGTGAGCACCAGCGCGCCGGCCTCGCCGGGATCGGCCCGCCAGCCCTCGGGGATCCAGATCGTGCAATCGGGCTCGGCCACCACGACCGGCCCGACAGCCGACTCACGGTCGGGAGGGTTGAGCGCGTCGACTTGCGTCGTCGCTGCCACCCACGCCCGGGCCCGGACGGCCACGACCTCGACGGGCTGATCACGGCGGGCGTAGCCGTTGCGCCGCGCGTGCTCGTCGTGGAGCTCCCCGATCGAACCCACTCGGATCTCGTGGCTCTGCCCCGCATAGCGGCAGTCGAGCCAGGTCTCACCCTGGAGGTCGGCAACGACCCCTCCCCCGCTCATGAGCTGACTCACGGCCTCCACCGCGAGGACGTTGCGCGCCGCATCGAGACCACCGTGGTCGAGCGGTGCGGGCCACGACCGCACGACGTCCACCTGCCGTGGTGCCGCTAGGACACCCACGGCCGACAGCACCCCGGCCCGGGCGGGGACGATCACGCACGGCATCTCGAGCTCGTCGGCGAGGTCGCAGGCATGCAGCGGGCCGGCTCCTCCGAAGGCGACGAGCGCCAGCCCCCGCGGATCGACGCCGCGCTCGACCGACACCTTGCGCAGGGCCTGGACCATCGCGGCGTTCACCACGGCGATCACGCCGTCAGCCGTGACTCCGGCGTGCGCCAAGGCCTGCTCGGCCGCTTCCCGGTCCAGCGCACCGATGCCGGGCAGCTCGCGGGCGGTCGCGAGGCGACCGGCGACGAGATCGGCATCGGTGACCGTGGGATGGGTGCCTCCGTGGCCGTAGCACGCGGGGCCGGGTACGGCACCGGCCGAGCGGGGCCCGACGGTGAGCGCTCCCCCGTCGTCGAGGGCGGCGATCGACCCGCCACCCGCACCGATGGTGTGCACGTCGACCGAGGGCATGCGCACCGAGAAGCCAGCCA
Organism: uncultured Rhabdothermincola sp.; assembly: GCA_964525005.1. GTDB lineage: Bacteria > Actinomycetota > Acidimicrobiia > Acidimicrobiales > Acidimicrobilacustridaceae > CAZALT01. The sequence goes on along the minus strand of CAZGEF010000026.1, from coordinate 19,851 downwards.
CCTCGCGCGCCGCAGCGGGCTCGGGCCGGCCGTCGAGCACCAGGCACACATCGGTGCTCGTGCCTCCCATGTCGAACGTGATCGCATCCGGACGCCCGTTGGCGACCGCCGCGGCGGCGCCCGCGGCCACGCCTCCCGCCGGCCCCGACAGCAGCAGCGCCGCGGGACGTTCCGCCGCATCGCCCGCGGGTACGAGCCCGCCCGCCGACGTCATCACGAGCACGTGGTCGGCCGCCGGTGCCAGGGTCCGGAGGTACCTTCGGCACACCGGTCGCAGGTAGGCGTTGACGACCGAGGTGACCGTCCGCTCGTACTCCCGGAACTCGGGGCTGAGCGTCGACGACACCGTGACATCGATGCCCTGCGCTTCGAGCGCCGCGGCGACCTCCCGCTCGTGAGCTCCATTCAGGTCGGCGTGCAGCAGGACGACGGCGGCGGCATCGCACTCCACCTCCGAGAGCGACGGGATCGTCGACACATCGACCGGTTCGAGCTCGCTTCCGTCAGCCGCCAACCGCTCACGCACACCGAACCGCAGGTCTCGCGGTACCAGCGGGGTCGGCCGGTCGGCCCGCTGGTCGTAGAGCGACGGCCGGTCCTGACGGGCGATCTCGACGACGTCCTCGAAGCCGGCCGTCGTCACCAGCGCGACCCGGGCACCTCGACGTTCGAGCAGGGCGTTGGTCGCGACCGTCGTGCCGTGTGCGAGCTCGTCGAGAGACATGTCGCCGACGAGCTCCGCTACGCCGTCGCGCACCGCACGACCCGGATCGTCCGGGGTGGACGGCACCTTCGTGATGCGCCCGTCGTCGGTGACGAGGTCGGTGAAGGTCCCGCCGGTGTCACTGCCGATGCGCACCCGCCGAGACTACCGACCCGAGCCCACCCGAGATCTCTCGCTTCTGGGGTGGCGACCATCACCCTGCATCCGTCGTCGCCTCCGAACGGGATCCACCGATTCAGGTCAGGCGTGCCTCAGTACACGTGCGGTTCGAGCACCCACACGTCGTCGCCCAGCGCGGTCTCCGCCTTCTTGTGCAGTGCACCCAGGGCCTTGTCCCTGCCGTCCCACACGACGACCGCCTCGGTCGCGTTGGCCAGCAGCCAGGCATCCAGGCGGGCCAGCGCGGCACCGGCCTTGGGCTTGGAGTCGGGTTCCTTGCGCTGGATCGTGTACACGTCGAAGGCCCGATCGGTGAGCGACCGGAACCGCTGGCGCGAAGCCGAGGGCCAGAGCTTGTCCGGGTTCGGGAACGGCAGCACGGCGACGAACGGGACGTCCGTCTCGAGCGCCACCTCGGCGGCGATGGTCTCGGCGCCGAGCCGCAGGCCGCTGGCGATGGTGAGGTTCGGGTGCATCTCGGCTTTCGCCGTGAAGATCTCGGCGAGCTGGCGGCGCAGCGTCGCGGTGGTCATGTTCTCGTCGTAACCACCCAGCTCAGGCGGACGATGCCCGAACACGGCGATGGCGTGACCCGGCAGTGCCGGCACGACGACGGGCGGCCCGACGTCGTCGCCCTCGGAACCAGACCCATTGGAATCGGCCGGTCCGAGCGTGTCGGGTGGGTGATCCCCCGAGCGCGCCTCCTGCCTGGTGGCGGCCTCCACGGCGAGCCGGTCGACGAGATCGTTCATCTTGTCCCCCGAGTGTCCCTTGACCCACCGGAAGGAGACGACGTCGGGTGTGCCGAGCCGATCGAGGTACAGCTCGATGAACGGCTCCCACAAGTCGCGGTTGGCCACCGGCTTCTTCGCCGAGTTCGTCCACCCCCGCTTGTGCCAGCCCTCGTACCACTTGTCGGTGAAGCACTTGACGACGTAGGTGGAGTCGCTGACGACCTCGAGCGGTCCGCTGATCGACCGCGCTGCGTCCCACGCGGCCATGATCTCCATGCGCTGGTTCGTCGAGTGGCCCTCGTAGCCGCTGGCGAACGCGCCATCGGGCACCGCCCACGCCCAACCCCCGGGTCCCGGGTTCCCGCTGCACGCACCATCGGTGTAGACGACTGTCACCTTCGCATGTTGGCACGGAACCGTTGCGTCGCCCGCTGACCGACCCATGCGCCCGTCGGACCGAAGCTCGCGCCTCACGCGTCTGTCCGGGCACAGCGCCACATCCCGCCCGCGCAGCACACGTCACAAGCCGTTCACCTCCTACCCGCCGGTAACCGGGTCGACAGCGGCATGATGGACGTGATCCCGGCACCGAGCCCACCTCGACGACGAGGCAGGGCTTCACCCGGCAGGACGCCAAGGCAGGAAACGAGCTCGATGATCCTCGACCACTTCGCCCACCAGCTCCCCGACAACGACCCCTCCGAGACCGACGAGTGGATCGACTCCCTCGATGCCGTCGTCGACGCCAAGGGCAAGACCCGGGCCCGCTACCTGCTCGCCAAGCTCACCGAACGGGCTCGCGAGCGTCAGGTCGGCACCCCCGCCGAGGTCAACACCCCGTACGTCAACACCATCCCGACCGACGAGCAGCCGTGGTTCCCCGGCGACGACTACATCGAGAAGCGCATCCGCGCCTTCATCCGGTGGAACGCCGCGGTCATGGTCGTCTACGCCAACAAGAAGGCGGAGGGCATCGGCGGCCACCTCTCGTCGTTCGCGTCGTCGGCCGCGCTCTACGAGGTCGGCTTCAACTGGTTCTTCCGGGGCAAGGAGGACGGCCTCGCCGGCGACCACGTCTACATCCAGGGGCACGCCGCCCCCGGCATCTACGCCCGGTCCTTCCTCGAGCATCGGCTCCACGAGGACCAGCTCGACAACTTCCGCCAGGAGATCGGCGGCGACGGCCTGTCGTCGTACCCCCACCCCCGGCTCATGCCCGAGTACTGGGAGTATCCGACGGTGTCGATGGGGCTCGGCCCCATCAACTCCATCTACCAGGCCCGCTTCAACCGGTACCTCCACCACCGCAAGCTCGACGACACGAGCGAGTCGCGGGTGTGGTGCTTCCTCGGCGACGGCGAGTGCGACGAGCCCGAGACCCTCGGCTCCATCTCGCTCGCCGGCCGCGAAGGCCTCGACAACCTCACCTGGGTCATCAACTGCAACCTGCAGCGCCTCGACGGTCCCGTGCGCGGCAACGGCAAGATCATCCAGGAGCTCGAGTCCACCTTCCGGGGCGCCGGGTGGAACGTCATCAAGGTGATCTGGGGCGCCGGATGGGACGACTTGCTCGCCCGCGACGTCGACGGGCAGCTGCTCCACAAGATGAACACCACGGTCGACGGCGACTTCCAGCGCTACGCGGTATCCGACGGCGCCCACATCCGCGACCACTTCTTCGGCCCCGATCCCCGCCTGCGCAAGCTCGTCGAGCACCTCTCCGACGAGGAGCTGCGGGCCCTGCCCCGCGGCGGTCACGACTACGGCAAGCTCTACGCCGCCTACAAGGCCGCCACCGAGCAGCGCGGCGCCCCCACCGTCATCCTCGCCAAGACCGTGAAGGGCTGGGCGCTCGGCGCCGAGGTCGAGGGGCGCAACGCGACCCACCAGATCAAGAAGATGACCGTCGACCAGCTCAAGACGCTGCGGTCGCGCCTGCACATGGACGATCTCGTCCCCGACTCGGCCTTCGAGGGCGACACGCCGCCCTACTACCGCCCGCCCGCCGACTCGCCCGAGTACCAGTACCTCATGAAGCGACGCAAGGCCCTCGACGGGCCCCTGCCCAGCCGGGTGGTGCAGACCAAGCGCCCCCTCACGCTGCCGCCGGCCAGCGACTTCGCCGAGCTCGACAAGGGCTCCAACGGACGTGAGGTGTCCACCACGATGGCCTTCACCGGCCTGCTGCGCACCCTTACCCGAAGCGCGGGCTTCGGCCCCCGGGTCGTGCCCATCATCCCCGACGAGGCGCGCACCTTCGGGATGGACGCCCTGTTCCGCGAGCTCAAGATCTACGCGTCGCACGGGCAGCTCTACGAGCCCGTCGACGCCTCGATGCTGCTCAGCTACGTCGAGTCGAAGGACGGCCAGATCCTCGAGGAGGGCATCACCGAGGCCGGCGGGCTCGCCAGCTTCACCGCGGCCGGCACGGCGTACACCACGCGCGGCGTGCCTGTCGTGCCGTTCTTCATCTTCTACTCGATGTTCGGCTTCCAGCGGGTGGGCGACCTCATCTGGGCTGCCGCCGACGCCGGAGCCAAGGGCTTCCTCGTCGGTGCCACGGCCGGCCGCACCACCCTCGCCGGCGAGGGCCTGCAGCACCAGGACGGCCACAGCCTGGTGCTCGCCTCCAGCGTGCCCACGTGCATGGCCTACGACCCCGCGTTCGCCTACGAGCTCGGGTCGATCATCCAGACGGGCATCCACCGGATGTACGGCGGTCCCGACAACCTCGGCGACCCCGCGCTCACCACCGGAGCGAACGCCGCGGGCGGGACGAACGTCTTCTACTACCTCACCGCGTACAACGAGAACTACGCCATGCCGCCCCGCCCCGAGTCGGCCACCGACGAGGCCATCAACGCGGGCCTGTACAAGTGGGCCGACGCGCCCGAGGGCTACGAGTCGCAGGCAACCATCCTCTTCAGCGGCTCGTCGCACCTCGCCGCCCGCGAGGCCCAGTCGGAGCTGGCCGAGCACCACGGCATCGGCGCCGAGCTGTGGAGCGTCACGTCGTACAAGGCGCTCCGCGAGGAAGCCCTGCTGGCCGAGCGCCGCAACCGCCTGCACCCGGCCGACGAGCGGACGGTCCCCTGGGTCACGCAGCAGCTGGGGCAGAGCGCCGGGCCCATCGTCGCCGTCACCGACTTCATGAAGGCGGTGCCCGATCAGATCGCCCGGTTCGTCCCGGCCGGCCGCTCGTTCACCCCGCTCGGCACCGACGGGTTCGGGCGCAGCGACACCCGCGAGGCCCTGCGCCGGTTCTTCGAGACCGACAGCGCCCACCTCCAGGTGGCGACCCTCGCCGCGCTGGCCGACGCCGGCGTCGTCGACCGCGCCGCGGTGGCCGACTGCATCAAGCGCACCGAGATCGACCCCGACGTCGCCGACCCCACCACCCGCTGACGTCGCCCACCCCCGAGCCGAACTGGCTGGGAAGACCCGGTCTGTTCGGCGTACCTGCCCAGCCAGTTCGCACACCCGCTGACGACGCGATGACGAGCGGCGGGGGGCCTTGCACGGCCGATAGGGTCACGGCCATGGCTGCACGTACGAAGAAGGGCGCCGCCCTCAAGGGCGACCTGTTCATCACCGGCGATCCCGCTGCCGACAAGCTGCTCAACACCGACCCCCTGGCGCTGCTCCTCGGCATGCTGCTCGACCAGCAGGTACCGATGGAGTGGGCCTTCAAGGGCCCCTTCACCCTCAAGGAGCGCCTCGGCGGCACGCTCGATGCCAACGCCATCGCCGCCATGGATCCCGACGAGTTCGTCGCCTCGTTCACCGACAAGCCCGCGCTGCACCGGTTCCCCGGATCGATGGGCACTCGCGCCCATGCCCTCTGCGTCGCCGTCGCCGAGGACTACGACGGCGACGCCAGCCGCATCTGGACCGAGGCAACCGACGGCAAGGACCTCTACAAGCGGCTCCGCAGGCTCCCGGGCTACGGCGACGAGAAGACCCGCATCTTCATGGCCATCCTCGCCAAGCGCATGGGCATCGAGCTGGCCGGTTGGGAGGACGCCGCAACCCCGTTCTCCGACGCCACGCCCCGGTCGGTCGCCGACATCCACGACACCGCGAGCCTGGCCGAGGTGCGCGAGTTCAAGAAGCTCAAGCGGGCCCAGGGCAAGGCCAAGACCGACTGAGCCACGATCGTCAGACCCACCCCGGTGCCCATCAGATCCGGTGAGCGTCGCGCCGACCCGTCAGCCGGAACCGGAGAGGACCTGCCGGCCTCGCATCACGCCTCGGGGCCGGCGGGCGACGACGCGGCGATGCGCTGGCGGTCGAGCCAGCCGAGCAGCATGGCGACCGCCCGTGGATCGTGGCGCAGCTGATGGCCCCCGCCGTCGATGATCCGCAGCGACGCGCCGCCGTGGGCGTCGGCGAGCACCCGGGCATCGAACACGGGGACCATCTCGTCCTCGGAGCCGTGCATGATCAGCAACGGGCGGTCGGCCATCTGCGACACGACCTGGACCGGTCGGATCTCGCGGATCTCGCGCGACCACACGTCGAAGGCCGGCGGAAAGCCCGCCGACCGGATGATCCCGACCTCGCGGGCGTGCTGCAGCAGCCGACGAGGATGGCCGGCCCAGTCGTCGAAGTCTGCCGGAGCACCCATGGCGGCCACCCCCCGGATGCGGTTGTCCTGCGCCGCGGCGCACACCGCGAGCGCACCGCCGGTCCCGAACCCCGAGGCCCACACGCCCTTGACCCCCTCGACGCGACGGAGCCACTCGGTCGCCGCAACCATGTCCGACAGCCAGGAGCCCATCGAGAAGTCGCCACCCGAGTCGCCGCAGCCCCGCAGGTTCACGACGAGGACGTACCACCCCATCTCGGTGGCGATGCGGTCGGCCAGCTCCGGGAACGAGCGAGCGGAGAGCCGCCCACCCTCGCGCAGGTGGGGGAAGCCGTGGCTCAGCACGAGCCCGGGCTGGCTCGTGCCCGGCGCGCTGTGCGGCCGGGCGAGGTGGCCGGCGATGTCGGCACCCGCGTTGATGAAGAGCTTCTCCACGCCTCGGCGCCGGTCAGCTGACGTCGACGCCGTCGACGCCGCTGCCGTTGCCCTTGTACGGCCGGTAGCTGCGGTTCCTCGCTTCGATCAGCGTGTCGGGGGCGAAGCAGGCGAAGGTCTCGGCCGCCATGATGTCATCGATGAGGCTCGGGTCGTCGACGTTGTCGACGTCGTAGACGACCTGGTTGCGCTTGTCGCCGAGCCACCGGTGGTGCTCGTACTTCGTGGGGCGTTGCATGGCGCCGAGCATAGGTCGGCCACCGGAGGTGCTCCGACCCGATCGAACCGGTCACGGTCGCCGGTCCAGCGTCGCCACGTCAGGCCGCTCGCGACGAGGGGAGGTCCGTACGGACCTCCCCTCGAACGCTCAACGCTGGGTTCCGGTGGGAAGTTGACATCGGGAGGGACGAAGCCCCGACCTTCGGTCACCGGCGGTGGGCTGGTTGGACTCCACCAATCGGTCCAGCAGGCCGACTACCGGCCAGCCACCTCCAGGGTCCCAGAACAACAGTCACTCATGTGATGGACCACCTCCTTCCTCTGGTGCCGCGACCGTACCCCGGCCATCGGGCTCCGCAACAGCATTTTCGTGAACCCCGTGCACCGCGTGGCGAGACCGTCTCTGGCTGGGTTCCACGGTCACGGGCGACGTCGCGGCCCCTGCCAGAACGGTCGCTGGCGGGGGATCGCCGTCAGGTGGGCGGAACGACGGGGCCGACGGCGCCGATCGCACGCAGGTAGCCGTCGTTGGCGTCGAGCACCTCGACGACCTGCACGTCGGTGACCTCGAGCTTCGCCTCGGTCGCCCGGCCGAGGACGTAGGCGACGGCCTCGTCGTCGGTCGCCATCGTGGGGCCGGCCGGGAGCCTACGGAGGTCGTCCTCGGCTTCCGCCGCGACCCCCTTGTTCTCCAGGTAGTCGAGGTGCCATCCGATGAGCGCGGCGACGTCGTCGAAGCTGAGGACCGCCGTCGTCTCGTCGGGAAGCCGCTCGGCAACGTACGTGACCGCCTCGTCCTGATCGAACACCGTCGTGGGCGACTGCCGGGCCAAACGGGCCGACACGCCGCCGACCGCGACCAAGCCGATGGCGAGGACCACGAGCGCGGCGAGGGCGACGAAGACGACGATCATGACGCGAGCAACGCTACCGTCCGCACGCGGCCATCGGATCCGACCCCGGATCCGGGCGATCTACCGATCGCACCGGACCGGTGCCAGGGATCAGATGCCGATGCGCTGGGCGAGCAGCTCGCGGTGGTAGGTGGGGTCGCCGAAGAGGAGCTCGGAGCTCTTGGCCCGCTTGAAGTACAGGTGCGCGGGGTGCTCCCAGGTGAAGCCGATGCCGCCGTGGATCTGGATGTTCTCGGCCGACGCGTGGAAGTAGGCGTCGGAGCAGTAGGCCTTGGCGAGCGACGCGACGGCGGGGAGCTCGTCGTTCATCTCCGACGCGCACCAACCGGCGTAGTACGCGGCCGACTTGGCCGACTCGACCTCGAGGAGCATGTCGGCGCACTTGTGCTTGATGGCCTGGAACGATCCGATGGGGCGACCGAACTGCACGCGCACCTTGGCGTAGTCGACCGCCATGTCGAGGCACATCTGCGCGCCACCGACCTGCTCGGCGGCGAGGCCGACCGCAGCGAGATCGAGGACCGTCGAGAGCGTGTCCCAACCAGCGCCGTCGGTTCCGATGAGGCGACCCTCGACACCGTCGAGCTCGACCTTGGCCTGCTTGCGGGTCTGGTCCATGGTGGACAGCGCGGTGCGGGTGAGGCCGGCCGCGGTGCCGTCGACGGCGAACAGCGAGACGCCGGCTTCGGTGCGCGCCGCCACGATGAGCAGGTCGGCCGTGTGGCCGTCGATGACGTAGGACTTGGTGCCGGTGAGCTCCCAGCTGCCGGTCGCGTTCGACGCGACGGTCTCGACGCCGGACTCGTCCCACCGGCCGTTGGGCTCGGTGAAGGCAAGGGCAGCGATGGTCTCGCCGGAGGCGATGCCCGGGAGGTACGCCGTCTTGGCGTCGATGTCGTCGGCCACGAGCAGCGCGTTGGTGGCGAGCACGACGGTGGAGAAGAACGGGGCGCACAACAGCGACCGACCCATCTCCTCGAGCACCACGATGAGCTCGACGTAGCCGAAGCCCTGGCCGCCGAACTCCTCGGGCACGATCAGGCTCTGCAGGCCGAGCTGCTCGGCCATCTGCTTCCACACCTCGGGATCGAAGCCGTCCTCGGTCTCCATCTGCTCCCGCACCGCTGACTCGGGCGACTTGGCCTCGAGGAACTGGCGGACGATGCTCCGGAGCTCTTCCTGCTCCTCACTGAACGCGAAATTCACCTGCGGTGCCCCCTTCGGGCGAGATCTGACCCCATTGAGATTTCCTCATTCCTAGCAGTGAACGCCGGTTCAAGGCACATCACGAGGGCTCCCCGGGGCGTCGATCGGCACACGGATCACGAAGGCCGGTGGCTCGTAGGTCAGGTCGCCCCCGTGGGTTCGAGCGATGCCGAGCGCGATGCTCAGGCCGAGCCCTGAACCACCGTGGCCGTCGAGGCTCACGAACCTCTCGAACGACCGCTGTGGGTCAGCCAGGCCAGGACCATCGTCGACGACCGAGATCTCGCACATCCCGTCGAACGACGCGACCCGCACGTCGATCCGGCCGATGGCGTGGCGTCGGGCGTTGTCGAGCAGGTTGGCGAGCGCCTCGCGGAGAGCTTCGGCATCGACGCAGACGACGAGGGGGACGTCGGTGCCCGCGACGACGTCGAGGCCCGGAGCGAGAGCCGCGGTGCGAGCCACCTCCTCCCGACACAGCAGGGCGACGTCGTGGGGTCGCCGCGTCGGCTCGTCGCCCTGGTCGATCCGCACGACTCGGAGAAGGTCGCCGACCCGGCGCCCGGCACGTGCTGCCTCACGGGCGAGGTTGGCAACCAGCCGGTCCCGATCGGTACGGCTACGGGCGGCGGGAAGCGCCTCGGCCGAGGCCTGGATCCCGGCGAGGGGGGTGCGCAGCTGGTGGGCCGCCTCGGCCAGGAACCTGCGACTGCGTTCATCCGACGCCCGGGCGTCGGCGAGAGCCCGTGCCAGCGCATCGAGCATCTCGTCGAACGCGGCAGCCATCTGCCCCAACTCGGTGTCGGTGCGTTCCGGGGCGAGACGTTCGTCGGTCTGGCCGTCCTTGATGCGACGAGCGGTGACCACGACGTGATCGAGCGGACGCAGCGAGCGGGTGACGATCCACCACAGGAGCAAGGCCGCGGTGACCAGACCGACCAACGTCCCCACGACGTAGGGACCGACGACGAGCGTGGTGGTGTCGTCGGCCCGCTCTTGCGCGGAGAGCCGGACGACGGTGCCGTCCGCGAGCGCGACATCACGCCGGAGACGACCACCCGTCGCGTCCGCACCTTCGGCTGGGACGGGGATCGTGGGGTCGACCGGTTCGCTGCGAACGACCCGCCCGTCGGGCAGGCGCGCCACGACGTGCACGTCCGATCCGTCGAGCCGTTCCACGAGGTCCTCGGTCCCCATGGTCGGAGCGAGGTGCGCAGCCAGGTCGGCGCGGTCATCGAGAAGGCCGTCGAGATCGTTGAGGAGTTGCACGCGAAGCGCCACGTACACGAGGCAGTTGACCACGACCAGGACCACGGCGAGCAGGGCAACGCTGCCGGCGACGACACGGACGCGGAGCGACCCCGCCTGCATCATGGCCGAAGCACGTAGCCGGCACCGCGCACGGTGTGGATCATGCGCGGCCCGTGGATCTCCAGCTTCGAGCGCAGGGCGCTGATGTGGGCCTCGACGACGTTGGGATCGTAGGCCTCGTAGTCCCAGACCAGGGACAGCAGCTGGGTCTTGGACATCACCCGTCCCCGGTGCTGCACGAGCATCGACAGGAGCTTGAACTCGGTCGCGGTGAGGGTGATCTCGACTCCTCCCCGCTGCACCACCCGGGCCGCTTCGTCGACCATCAGGTCGCCCACCTCGGCCACTGCCGACTGCACGCGACCGGTGCGGCGCAAGATGGCCCGCACGCGGGCGAGGAGCTCGGGCATGGAGAACGGCTTGACCACGTAGTCGTCACCACCGGCGGCGAACCCGGCCAGCCGATCCTCCAGGCTGTCCGCCGCGGTCACGAACACCACGGGGAGGTCGGCGGACTCGCGCAGATCGCGCGCCAGAGCGATGCCGTCAGGTCCTTCGGGAAGGCGGATGTCGACGACGGCGACGTCGGGACGAAACGTGGTCACCTCAGCGAGAGCGTCCGGCGCCGTCGCGACCGCGCAGACCCGATAGCCCTCGTCGCGGAGTGCGATGGTGACCGCCTCGCGGATGGTGGGGTCATCCTCTACGACGAGCGCTCGGACTCGACCTGTCGACACCGACACATCCTCGCGGACAAGCGAGGCTCCGCCCGGCCGGTTCGTGGGCTCACGTCGCCGGCCCGGTGGCATCGTCGCCGTCCGCGTCCGCGCGCTCTCGTCCACGCCCCAAGAGGTCGTCCAGCTCGGCCTTCGTCATCGTCACGGTGTCTGGTGCGGGATCCTCGCGCACGTCGTCGATGCCGTCACCCTCCGAACCCGCCTGGACCGCGTCCAGGTCGTCGTCGGTGTCGGTCAGCCCCTTGCGGAACTCGTTCTGGGCCTGACCGATCGACCGGGCCAGGCCCGGCAGCTTCTGCCCCCCGAACAGGACCAGGATCACAACCAGCACGATGATCAATTCGGGAGCGCCGAGGTTCATGTGCCCTTCCTCACCGGGTCGATGGCACGACGCAAGGCTGGATGCTTCAGCTCGACGATCATCGGGGCCACTCTCGCGGCCCATGCTGCCGTCAGCCTGAACAGCAGCTGATGATCACCTGACCGGATCTTCAGACGATCATCAGGTCGGTCCGGGCCAGCCCGTGTCGTCGGTGAGCTGACCGGCTGACCGAGGACGCGCCGCCGCCTCCTCCTCCTCCGCCGTCGAGCCACCACGAAGACGTTCCGACCGCGCTCGCGACATCGGGCACGAGCGTCGGGGCCGAAGGCGCGGACATAGGCTCAGGTCATGTCGACGTTGCACTACGAGGACGAGCAGGCCGAGATCCACAAGGTCGTGGTCGGCCCGTTCGACAACAACGTGTTCGTCCTACGCTGCCGCCGAACAGGCCACGCCGTGCTGCTCGATGCCGCCAACGAACACGAGCGCCTCCTCGAGCTGTGCACCGCGCTCGGCGTCCGGACGATCCTCGAAACCCACGGGCACTGGGACCACATCCAGGCCGTTCCGGCTGTGCGCGACGCTGGCTACGAGGTCGGCGTCACCGCCGAGGACGCCGCGATGCTCGAGTCGTACGACTACATCATCGAGGACGAATCGATCATCGAGGTCGGCCAGCTCCGCCTGCACACCATCGCCACGCCAGGCCACACCCCCGGTTCCATGTGCTTCCGGCTCGACGGCTCACCGATCTTGTTCAGCGGAGACACGCTGTTCCCGGGCGGACCCGGCAACACGTCGCTCGAGGGGAGCAACTTCGCCACCATCATCGAGTCGGTCGACCGCAAGCTGCTCACGCTCCCGGCCGAGACGATCGTGCTACCGGGCCACGGCCTCGACACGACGATCGGGACCGAGCGCCCGCACCTCGACGAGTGGGTCGAGCGAGGCTGGTAGCTCCACGTCTGTCTGACGGGACGGCACATCGAGGTCGATGGGCTCGTCGTCGAGGAACGGGGCCCTCACGAACGCGACGATGCCGACGACGACAGCACCGGCCCAGGCCGCACCGAGAGCCATGAGCCAGCTCATGGCTCCTCCTCCATGGAGAGACCGTCGACACGAAGGCAGAGACCGGCGCCGCCCAGGTCGACGCGACCCCGGTCCTCGTCGACACCCGGGGCGACGCTGTCGGGCCTTCCGGGACATCCCACGGCATGGGCGGGGCCGAGGAACGACCCGATGACCACGACAAGGCTCATGACGTTCTTCTCCTAAAAGGTGATTGACTTCCTCGGGTTTCTTTGTAGAGTGCGTACCCATCACCTGTCAAGACCCGTCGGAGCGATCGAGCCCCACCGGCAAGTCCCACACCGTCCCGACCCCAAAGACCGACGCCCCACCGGTCGACCGGGCCCTCCCCCGCCTCGGTCGACGTCCGGCGGGTCGGCGGACCCGACGTCGGCGGATCCAGACACCCCGCTGGATCCGCCGATCGTCGGGACCACGCTCTCGACGATCCACGCGTTGATCGACGCGACATCGAGACGCGCCTGGAACTCCTCGACGGTGACCGCCGGCAGGGTCTGGCTCATGACCAGAACGACTCCGAACCCTCTGCTGCTCGGGACCTTCGTCCGTCCGGCCGATGCGCAGAGTTCCTGTGACCACCCTGTGACCACTCGGCCGATCTGGAGCTTCCCGGCAGGTTCGAGATTCGCGAAGCTGCCGGCCACAAGGGTGGGCCAGGGTGGGATCGAACCACCGACCGAGCGATTATGAGTCCGAGCAGGCCGGTGTCAGGTGGTGTCGGCCAATCCGGGTATGCGCAGGTCAGCGGCTATTTCCGGGGTTGCTCCGTGACGCCCAGTGATGCCGAATATCACCCTCTGCCAGATTTCCTGTGACCATTCTGTGACCAGACGCCGGCTAACTACCGAGTTGAACAGGCCGGGGACGAGCTACAGATCCGGATCACTGGGTCGAGGTCGGTCGAGCAACGTCGTCGCCTTCGGGCCGATCTGACCGACGGCTGGCTCAACGACCAGGGGTCCATCTCTGACATCAGCCGATCGAGCGCTCATCGACAGCGATCCAGTCGATACGCGCAACCCAGATCAGCTCCTCGGGCGACCATTCGAGTGTTCCAGGGCAAGTCAGATCCTCGCTCACGAGAGTGACTGATAGTCCGTCGCCAAGCTCAGACCCGAGCTTCTCGAGATCAGCGATCGACCGGTACGTGTTGAGACGAACTCTTCCCTGGGGATCAGCGTTGCCGAAGTCGGCGTAGACCTCGCGGGGTGCTGATACGTCCGTGACCCTCGGCTGGCCGACGCTCGAGCGGAGAAAGGACGCAAGCTCGTCGATGCCCTTGTCGTGGTAGTCGCCGACGACCGACACACTCGAGTCCGAGAACCTGTTCAAGGCAAGCTTGCGGCCGTGCATCGGCTCGACCCTCTGCGCCAGCCACTTCGGGGCCACGAACGAGAGCTGGGTCCCGCCTGCGGGAAGGGTGACCTCGGGGCCATCGACACTTCGGATCTCTCGGATCGGAATCGTCCGCGTCCTCACCGGGCCGAAGATCAGCACGTTTCCATCGCTGATGCGCGCTGCCGGCCGACGAGCGATCACGGTCCAGACCGGGGCGATCATGACGAGAAGCACGTAGGGAACCGCCAGGTAGGCCACGACCCTGTAGACCGAGGTCATTGGCAACTCGGAATCGCTCGGATCGATGGTCAGGACGCAGATCGCGAACACCCCGAGCAGGATGAGACCGAAGACCAGCCTGAACAGGACGACCCCGACAGCACGTTTGACGACGATCTCGCTGGATGTCTCTCGCATCAGCACCCTGAAGTCCGCCAGATCGCCCGCCGATCGGGATGTTCCTTCGCTCGACTTTAGTCTCGACCCGAGATCGCACCCGGTGCCATCGAGACCTATACGGTTGGCGCCATGGCGGACCCGTTCGGATCCTCGATCTCCTCAATCGGCTCGCCTCGCTCACGACCATCGTCGACGGATTCCGACCTCGGACCAGGTCGGGTGGCCGCCGCTCTTGTGGCTGCCGCGACCGGGCTCATCTGGGCTGCGCTCGCATTCATGCTCATGACGGAGCTCGCCGGGATCTCCGGCGAAACGAGTGACGCGGACGGGCTACGGGTGATGATCCTCGTTCCGGTGGTCCTGCTTCTGTGTGTGGTGCTTCCGATCGTGGGTGCTATCTGTTGTTGGCAACGGTCTCATCGCCGCCCCGCATTGATCGCGTTGCTCCAGACGCAGATCCCGCTCGCCGCATGTGCTCTCCTGGCGGCCACGCCAGCAAGCACACTCGTCTCGTAGCCGGGTCCGGATCCTGCCGACTCACAGCTCGATGCCGACGCCCCGGTCTTGATCGACGCCACGATCGACCTGCGTGCGCTCTGCAGCCGGGCGGGATTTCACGGGCTCACCTCCGAAAGGCTCGACATCGCGCGCTCGGCCGACCTCCCGCAGCTCGTCACTGAGGCGGGTAAGGCTCGACTCCAGGCGAGCGATCTTGGGCTCGGCTTCTGCGATGTCGTCCCGGGCAGTGGAGAGCTTCTCGGTGAGCGCGTGCTTCCGCTCGCGACGAGCCAAGGGCCAGCGAGGCAAACGGTCGAGCCCGTCGGTCGCATCCCGTCGACGCCGTTGGGCATCTCGGAGGCGCTTGGTGGTGGCGTCGATGTCTGCACGCGTCCGATGGAACTCGGCGCGGACCAGGCGCTCTCGCTCGACCGGGTCGGTCCTCGCTGGCGACGCCGCTTCATCGCTGGCCATGGTCTTGGCGCCAGAGCGTTGCGCTGACTCTCGGAGGACGTGGTCAGGTTCGCGGGTCGCCTCAGGGGCGTGACGTTGGTCGACTCGCCGGTCTTCGGCGACGAGGTAGATGTCGTTTCGACTCGCGCCGCGGGACATGGCGGTGTAGAGCTGCTCTCGTGTCAGGCCGTCGTCTGCGAGGAGCAGAGCTCGGCCGACGGTGGCGCCTTGCGTCTTGTGGATGGTCATGGCGTAGGCGTGGGTGAGGTGCCGATCGAGGATGTACCCAGCCGGGATTCGGACGAGGCGTCGTTGCTCTATGGCGACGTCCATGTGGTTGGCCTCGATGGCGGTGATGGTGCCTCGGTGGCCGTTGACGAGTCCGAGTCGGTAGTCGTTGTGCAGGGCCATCACGTGATCGCCGATGGCGAAGGGTCGGCCGTCGGCGTGGGCGATGTCGGGGCCGATCTCGCCGGTCACCTGGAGGGATTGGCGGGCGTGGTCGTTGAGGGCGTCGACCTGGGAGCGTCGGCGGGCGAGCATGATCGGCTCCTCCCCCGCCGTCCGTGCTTCGAGCCAGGCGTCGACGAGTGCTTCGACGGCGTTGTCGATGTCGGCGGTTTCGTGGACTCTCCCGTGTACCCGGTAGGCATCGAGGGCTCTGTTGGGGTCGCCGGTCCGTAGCTCGGTGAGGGCTTCTCGCTCCCACGGTTCTCGCTGGCGGCGGTTGTCGGTCAGCTGTGCCGCGGTGAGCCGCTCGGACAGACCGATGAACGCGCCGCCGGCGTCGATCTCGGGGAGCTGGTGGGGGTCGCCGACGAGCACGACCTTGGCTCCGGCCTGGTCGGTGTGTTCGAGGAGTCGGGCGAGTTTGCGGGTGCCGACCATGGCGGCCTCGTCGACCACGATCACCGACCGCTGATCGATCGTCGTCGTGTGGCGGTCGAGTTGGTTGAGGAACCGGTCGAGGGTCATAGACGGGATGCCGGAGCCGTCCTCCAGCTCTTGTGCGGCACGGGCGGCCAGCGCGACGCCGACCGGTCGATACCCGACCCTGGTCCACGCCTCATTCGCGGTAGCGAGGGCAAAGGTCTTGCCTGCCCCGGCGGCGCCTTCGACGATGTCGATGCCATTGCCGCTCCGACACACCGTCTCGACCATGGCTTGTTGTTCTTCGCTGAGCGCCGGTCGCTCTTCGCATGCCCCCCGAACGACACCGACGTTCACCACACCCCGGCCACTTGCTGTGCTGGCCGTGGCCAGGCCGATGACGCGCTGCTCGACCGACAGCATCTCGGTGGTCGTGTACCGGCGGTCATCGGCGCGGGCCGGCGCGGTGGTGCCATCGGCCCGATGGATGTGTTCTCCTTCGACCTCGCCGAGTGCGACCACGTCGGAGAACCGGAGGAAGTCGTTCGCCAGGTCGTTCACCCGGTCGCTCGATGCTCCCTGTGGGAGCGCTTCGCAGATGGCTTCGATGACGTTGCGGCGTCCGAAGCTGGCCCGTTGCTCGGTCAACCCGTCGGGGGCGGCCATCGCGGTGAACAGTCGGTCGATGTCGTCGGGTGTCAGCTCATGACGGACCGTGACACCGCACAGATCGTCGAGCGACCGCTCGTCGACGCCGTGTTCGATCGCTCGGTCCCGCCAGTCAGCGAGCATCTCGTCTGCGGTCGTCGTGCGATCTTTCGCGTCCCGGGTCGCGTAGGCCGCGATCTGTGCGGCGCGGCCGGAGGTGAGTCCTCGCTGCCAGAGGTGGTCCTCGATCTGCTGTCGCCGCTGGGAGAACTCGGCCAGGACCTCGGGCCCCAATCCGGCGACGTCAGCGATGCCGTCGGCCACCGGTTCCCACTCGACGCCGAGCCGCTCGGTGAGCTCATGACGGAGGTGGGCTTCGTAGAGGTAACCCGCGGTCTTGGCCCATCCGAACAACGGCCGGGCATCAAGGGCGGACCACCGGTCGTCTGACGGGGCATGAACGACGTTGGCGATGAGCACGTGGGTGTGGAGCTGAGGGTCACCGGATCGTGATGTGCGATGACGGAACGCGGCGCCGACGAGGCCGTCCGCCTCGATCTGGGTCAGGCCCCCCTTGCCCCGACGGGCTCGGGCCGCCTCGGTCTCGAGGAACCGCACCGACGCTCGCACCGCCGCGTCGTGCGCGTTGCGGACCTCGTTCGACACCTCCGGTGAGCCAAGTGCGAACAGCAGCGACACCGACTTCGGAGCCGAGAACGTCGTGTCGAAGCCGGGGACCTTCGGCGCCCCCTGGGCCCGGGTCATCCGCTCGCCGGAGCCAGGGAAGAACGAGTCGAGCACCGAGTGGAGGTCATCGTCGTCGACCTCGCCCTTCAGGCCCAGCAGCTCGGCGGATTGGCCGATCCACTCCCCCGGCGCCTCACCGGCACCGGTGTAGTAGTCCTCGATGCCAGACGCGACCGTGTCGAGGTAGTACTCGGCTCGTCCGGGCTGCAGTCGGCCGATGCTCAACACGGCCGGACCGTTCCCGAAATCGTTCCCGGCGAACGGCCAGGCACCTCAGGTGCAAGTGCGTCCTCTTCTTGGTGTTGGTTCTGTTCGGTGGGGTTCGAGTTCATGGTGGGGGTTAGCTGGCGAAGGGGAATGTGGGCTGGTCGGTGTTCTTGTTGGTGGTCCTGCGAGTGGACTTGTTGGGAGCCCTGAGAGCGGTAGGCGGTTCGAGAGCGGTAGGTGGTTCGACAGGCACCGGGTCCGAGGAGATGTCCTCGGACGGGATCTCGAAGGGACCGCCGACGAGATCCTCGAGAGCAGCGCGTGGGATGCGCAGCTGTCGTCCGAACTGCACGACGCGCAAGCCCTCGCTTCCGTCGTTGGCCAGGTCGCGGCGCGCCAGTTGGTACGCGGTGGTGCGACCGATGCGCACCACCCGGGCCATCTCCTCGACGGTCAGGAAGGCGGGCGTGGGCGCGTCAGACAGCATGTCCACCAAATGCACTCTCTGCGGCTCGCGCGTCGCTCATCGAGCGAGTGAACACCCGGAATTCTTTTCACCGAGGCGGTCAAGTTTTCGGGTCCGGACTGGGAGGTACTGGTTGCCACGGAAGGGTCCCCAAGGGACATCAACGGGGACAGGAAAGATCCCGGTTCAGCCCTTGACACGAACAGCGGTCAAGAGATCGGGGGTAGGCACGAACGCTCGGTCAAGGCATCATCGGAGAGCGGGTCCGAGCGAACCGCAGCGAGTCATCGAGGACGTGACTGATCGTCCTCCTCCACGTCGGAGTGTGCGAGCACTCACGACCCCGAGCCGGCCTCTTCCGGCCGATCACCGGGACCACGGTCGAATGAGCCGCCGGGTCCCGTGCAAGGAGTCACGGTGAGCCGAGCTGGGAGCATCACGAAGGAAGCGAATGGGACCTGGAAGTTGGTCGTCGACATTGCCGTCGTCGGCGGGCCGCGCCGGCAGATCCAGCGACGCGGATTCGCGACGAAGAAGGCCGCCCAGGAGGCGATGGACGAGCTGAAGAACGCCGTGCGGAAAGGCCAGTGGGTCGAGCCAGCCCGGTGGACTTTCGGCGACTACCTCGACACCTGGGTCAAGGGCCTGCCGACGTCTGGCAAGCGGGACAGCACGATCGACAGCTATCGCCGGACGCTCGGCTACGTGTTCACCCGGCCGATCGCCGACGTGCCGCTGCAAGCCCTGACGGCGGTCGAGCTGGACGAGCTCTACTCGGAGCTTGCGACGACCGGCCGCCGTGACGGCACGGCGCTGAGCCTCCGCACGGTGCGGTACCTGCACTCGATCATCGGCAAGGCTCTGTCCGACGCCGAGCGGAAGGACCTGATCATCCGGAACGTGGCTCGACGAGCGACGCCGCCGAAGGCGTCGGCCACCCGGGCGCCGGAGATGTCGGTGTGGACGCCCGACGAGCTGCGGTCGTTCCTCGGATCGACCGCCAAGCACCACCACGGCGCTCTGCTCCGTCTCGCCGCCATGACCGGTCTCCGTCGATCAGAGCTGATCGGTCTTCGCTGGGCCGACCTCGACATGGAGAAGGGCGTGCTCCGCGTGCGCCGACGGATCACCACCGTGAACCACGTCCCCGTCGAGGGCGACGTGAAGTCGGCTCGATCCCGACGGACGATCGACGTCGATGCCCAGACCATGAAGATCCTACGAGCGCACCGGAAGGCGCAGCTCGAGCTTCGGATGTCGGTCGGCAACGGCTACGACGATCGGGACCTCGTCTTCGCCATGCCTGACGGGGCCACGTGGAACCCCGACGTCCTGACCCGCGGCTTCGCCCGCCTGGTGAAGGCGTCCGATCTGCCCCGGATCCGTCTGCACGACCTGCGCCACACCCACGCCACGCACCTCCTCGCCGCCGGAGTGAACCCCAAGGTCGTCTCAGAGCGCCTCGGCCACGCCTCGGTGGCGTTCACCCTCGACGTCTACGGCCACGTGCTCCCAGGCCAGCAAGCCGACGCTGCGGCCGCAGCCGCGGCGCTGGTGGATCGGTAGACCTCGGCCCGAGGGTGACCAAGGCGTGCGGCAGCACTTTCAATCTGGGCGGCAACCGTCAGGCTCAGGTGTCGGGACCTCGCCAGGCAGGCACGGCCAACGGGTGTCCCATCCAGGCATGGTCTGACCAGTATCGGTGACACCGCAGACTCTCCAGGTTCCGCCCTCTAGCCCGGCTCTTTCAGTCGCTCGGGCTGGTTGATCTGGCCGCGTCCGCG
>CAZGEF010000025.1:0-35944 GCA_964525005.1 uncultured Rhabdothermincola sp. | reverse complement strand
CGAGGTCGGCGGTGTCGAAGCCGAGGCGGCCCTTGTTGGCCACGATCCACGGGTGCGCCCGCAGCTCGGCCTCGAGGTCGACCGGCTCCACGTCGAGCAACTCGTCGACGGGGTGACCGGTGGCCAGCTGGTGGCAGTCGGCGACCAGGGTGTTGGTGATCTCGATGACGGCGTTCGCCAGCGTGGAGGGGTCCATGCCGAGCCCGGGCCCGACCTCGGCCAAC
The DNA here is from genome assembly GCA_964525005.1 of uncultured Rhabdothermincola sp. GTDB lineage: Bacteria > Actinomycetota > Acidimicrobiia > Acidimicrobiales > Acidimicrobilacustridaceae > CAZALT01. The sequence continues at coordinate 35,720 of CAZGEF010000025.1, read as the reverse complement.
AGGTCGGCGACGTCGGGGAGCGAGGGTCTGTCGATCGACGTGAGCGACGCAGGGTCGACCCGGTGGTGCCCGAGGATGCGGGCCCGTGCCGTGAAGGTGACCGAGTGGTCGCCGAGGGCCAGGCGGTAGAGGATCGGACTCGCCGGGGCCGCATCGATCAGCAGCTCGGGGTGGAGGACGTCCTCGAACCACAGCTCGGTGATGACCTTGGCCAGCAGCTCGCGGTTGGCTCGCTCCCAGACCTCCTGGCTCACCGCTGGGGTGTCGTCGTGCAGTGCTGGGGCCTTGTCGTCCACGGCGAGGACGGCAGGTCGGTCGCGGCGCGGGGCGTCGTTCACGCCGGCTCCTTCGCGGTCGGCACGCCGAAGGTCTGGAAGACGTTGCGGTCGTGCACCGGGTAGGCCTCGCGGCCGGTGACCGCGTTGAGGATCACCGAGTTGCGGTGGGCGCCGAGCCCGAGGTCGGGGGCACCGACGCCGTGGGTGTGCAGCTCGGCGTTCTGCACGAAGAGGGTGGACGGCGAGCCGTCGCGGAGGCGGACCCGGTAGTCGCGCTCGATGACGGGCCGACCGGCGTGGTCGACGGCGAGGATCGACGGATCGTCGATCGGCAGGGGAGCGGGCTCGTAGCCGGTGCCGGCCACGATGGCGTCGGTGTCGCGCTCGAAGGTCGTGCCGTCGTGGAGGTGGCGATACGTGAGTCGGTAGCGCGACCCCGACGGCGCATCGCTGCGGTCGTCGACCGCCACGTCGACCAGCTCGCAGGCCGCGGCGTAGGTGACGGGCAGGTCGTCGCCTTCGATGGACCGCCGGTACAGCTCGTCGTAGATCGCCGCCGACGTCGACGAGCTGATGCCCTTGTAGAGGAGGTCCTGGCGCGAGCGGAGGTCGTCGCGGGTGGCCGCGGCGAGGCCGTGGAAGTGAGCGGTGTACTCCGGCGTGAAGTGCTCGAGGCCGAGCTTGGAGTACTCCATGGGGAAGAACCCCTCGGCGCGCGTGAACCAGTCCAGCGGGTCGGCGTCGCCTCGGGCACGGAGCAGGTCGAGCATGGCCTCGGCCGCGCTCTGCCCCGAACCGATGACCGTCACGTGCTCGGCGTCGACGAGGGCGCGTCGACGCGGGAGGAACCCGGAGGTGTGGGTGACGTGGTCGCCCAGGTGCTCGGCGATGCAGGCCGGGACCCGGGGTCGGGTGCCGACGCCGAGCACGACGTGGTCGGCGGTGTGGACCTCGAGCCCGTGCGGTCCCTCGACCTCGACCGTCCACGGCGCGCCGCTGTGACCGTCGCCGTCGCCCTGGTTGTGGGTCGAGGTCGAGGTGCGGGTGTGGTGGACACGGCTGACACGGTGGCCGAACCGGCACGAGTCGAGCTGCTCGGCGACCCACCGGCAATAGGCGTCGAACTCCTTGCGGGCGATCAGGAGCTCCTCGTAGAAGTAGAAGCGCAGGAGCCGCCCCCGGTCGCGGAGGTAGTTGAGGAAGCTGAAGGGGCTGGTGGGATCGGCGAGGGTGACGAGGTCGGCGAGGAACGGGACCTGCAGCGTCGTGTCGTCGAGGAGGAGCCCGGGATGCCACGAGAACGATGGCGCCTGGTCGAAGAACACCGCGTCGAGGCCATCGAGCGGTTCGCTCAGCGCGGCAAGGCCCAGGTTGAACGGTCCCAGGCCTACGCCGACCAGATCGTGGTGGGCCAGATCGTGGTGGGCCAGATCGTGGTGGTCAGGCATCGTCGTCCAGTGCTGCTGGCGGGGGTCCGACGTTGCCCGTCACGTCCAACCCAGCCGGAACGTGGTCGTGGGGCGCCGTGCACACGAGCAGGGCGGCGCGCTTGTCGGGGAGCTCGACGCGGTCCGCGGCCACGTGGCCCAGCGCCTCGCAGAACCGGATCATCCGGGTGTTGCGCTCGTCGGGCTCGCACAGCACCCGCCGGGTGCCGGGCTCGTCGAAGAGCATCTGGATCGCCGTCGACGCGAGGCGCCGTGGCCCACCGGTGCCGAGGGCGTCGGCCGGGCCGATGAGGATGTGCCATCCGCGGTCGCCGGGCACGGCGTCGATGTACCCCGCCAGCGGGTCGCGGGCCACGTCGTAGGTCTCGACGTAGCCGATCGGGCGGCCGTCGACCCAGCCGATCCACGGGTCGAGGTGCGCGGTGGCGTCCTGGTCCCTCAGGTACGTCGCGATGGCGTCGCGGTCCCACGCCATGTCCCAGAACTCGGCCACGTGGGGCTCGTGCATCCATCGGTGGATCAGGTCGAGGTCACGCTCGACGTCGAGTGGGACGAGCCGAACCGACGGGTCGAGCCCGACGGCCCCGGTGACGAGCGGGTTGGGGATGCTCACGTACACGGACTGCGTGGCGATGTCGCCGACGAGCTCGTCCATGTTTCGAGCCCGCGTGGCGAGGTTGCCCTTGCATGGCAGCCGGACCGGGTCGAGGACCTGGTCGAGCAGCGACGCGGGGTAGCGGTGTCGCCCGTGGCGCAGCGCGTCGAGTCGCCGGCGCAGGATGCGCAGCAGCTGCTGCTCGTCGGCGACGCCCGCGGTGCCGAGGGCGTTGATCACGCCGAAGGTGAGGTTGATGAACAGGTAGTAGGTGAGCCGCTCGTCGGCGAGCGCCTCGGGGAAGATCGACTCGGACCGCTCGCCCAGGCCGGCGATCACGGCGGTGAGGTCGCCATGGGCGGCTTCGCGGTGGAAGAAGCCCTGGCTGTCGCGGGCGACGCAGCGCACGGGCCAGCCATCGACGAGCTCGACGACGGTGTTCTGCTGGTGGGGCTCGTAGGTGAGGCCCAGGTCGAGGTAGAGGCGCACCATCGACAGCGTGGCGACCTCGAGGAACTGGTCGAACCAGGCGACGGCGACATCGGCAGGTCGGCGGCCTTCGCGGTGAGCGATGGCATGGACGATGCTGCCGAGCCGGTTGGGTGCCGTGGGGTCACCGTCCATCGAGCCGGTCGGGTGGTCCTGGCACAGTGTGGTGACCGACGTGACGTCGGTGCGGTTGTCGAGGGGCCAACGGTTCGTCCGGAGCAGTACGGAGAAGCCGTCGACGACCTTGCCGTCCCACTCGACGGTGACCGCGGCGGGATCGTGGAGCATCGTGAAGGCGGGCGTGAGCTGTGCGACCGCGTCGCCGAGCGAGGTCTGGGCGAGCCGGGCCGCTTCGACGGCGCGGTCGAGCTCCTTGGGCAGCGTCACCCGCATGCTGTTGGTGACCCGGACGTGCAGCGAGAACTTCAGCATCCACGGCCAGTTCGGGGCGTAGACCGAGCGGACCGAGGTGGTGGGCGTGAAGGGGCTGCCCAGCGGACCGACCCGGGTGATGAGTTCCGAGTCGAACAGCTCGGCGAGCGCAGGGTCGTCGGTCAGGTGGTCGGCTTCCCACGGGTGGCTGGGCACGAGCACGAAGCGCAGCGGGTCGACGACGGCGCCGGCGATCTGGTCGGGTGTGGTGGCCTCGTCGGCATCGAGCGCCTGGAGGAGCAGGCTGCTGGCCGGCACGTCGGTCGCGCTCCACTCACGGATGAGCGATCGGTCGACCCGGAACCACTCGAGCGGGAAGCGCCCGCGCAGCTCGGGGCTGAACCGCGCCCGTTCGTCGGCGGTCATCTCGCTTCGGCTCTTGGGGGTCGGGTGGATCTGGTGGCCGACGAGCAGCGCCTGTTCGGATTGGATGAAGGTGAGCGGCGCGTCGCCCCACAGCCGGTCGATCTCGTCGCGGCGGTCGGCGAGGTACCCGTCGACGTTGGCGACGCTGTCGTGGATCCGCTCGACGAGCGAGGGGTCGGCTCCGCCCATGGCTTCGGTGAGCGCCGCGACGAGGTCGGGGAGTTCGATCGCCTGGCCAGGGGCCTGTGCTTGAACCTGTGCCTGTGCCTGTGCCTGTGCCTGTGCCTGTGCCTGTGCCTGTGCCCGGACGTCGGCCTGGTCGGAGCGGGGATCGGCGTCGGGGAGCGCACCCGGGCCGACCAGGCGGGCCGGGAGCGCGTACTGGTGGCGGGCGGTGGGGGATTCGTAGGTCACCTGGGCGACGAGGTCGACCGCCCACGACGCGACGGGGATGCGCAGCCACCGCGACCCGCACGGGCCGTCCTCGACGGACCAGATGTCGGTCTCGCGCACGAAGCAGTTGAGCAGCGTCTGGGACCCGATGCGCTCAGCGGCGCTCGTCGCGATCGCGGTGGTCGACCCGGAGCGGATCATGACCCGGCACCGGTGAGGGTGCGGCCCTCGGTGACCACGAGGTCGAGGAGGCGGGCGACCTCGCCGACCGTGCGCGTCGGGTCGACGCACGTGAGCTTGAGCCACACCCGTCCGTCGTGCTCGGTGCGCCCGATCGTTGCTCGACCCGACGCGAAGAGGCGCCGTTGGATGGTGGCGTTCAGGGCGTCGAGGTCGGTGCCCGGCTCGTCGGCGACGAAGCGGAACACGCAGGTGACCGACTGCGGAGCGGCGGCGAGTGCGAGGCTCGGCGTGGCGGCGACGAGGCGCCCCGCCTCGGTGGCCAGGTCGACGACGTGGTCGACCATCGAGGCCATCGCCCGTCGGCCGGTGGCCCGCAGCGAGACGAGAACCTTGAGGGCGTCGAAGCGCCGGGAGGTGTCGAGCGACCGGCCGACGAGGTTGATCAGGCCGAGTGCCTCGTCGTCGGCTCGGTTCAGGTAGGGGTGGTTGGTGCGAACCAGGTCGAAGGAGGATCCGTCGGCCACGAGCAGCGCGCTCGCCGCGAGCGGCTGCCACCAGAGCTTGTGGTAGTCGGCGGTGATCGAGTCGGCGCGCTCGATGCCGGCGAGCCGCGGAGCCAGGGACGTGGACAGGGCGAACGCGGAGCCCACGGCGGCGTCGACGTGGAACCACAGGTCGTGATCGCCGGCGACCTCCGCGAGGTCGGTCAGGGGGTCGATGGCCCCCAGGTCGGTGGTGCCCGCGGTGCCGACGAGGGCGAAGGGCTCCAACTGCTGGGTGGCGAGATCGGCGATCGTCCGGCGGAGCGCGACCACGTCCGTGCGGCCGTCCCCATCCGAGGCCACCGCTACGACGCTGCGGTGCCCGAGGCCGAGGAGCGCGGCGGCCTGTTGCACGCTGAAGTGGGTGTGGGCCGAGCACAGGATGCGCCACCGGTCGGCATCGGACGGCAGGCCGTCACGGGACACGTCGTGGCCGCGGCGGGCGGCGAAGGCGGCCCGCGCCAGGGTGAGACCGAGGAGGTTCGACGCCGTGCCGCCGGCGGTGAGGACACCGGATCGTTCAGGTCCGAGGCCGAGGAGCGCTCCCGTCCAGCGGACGAGGTGGTCCTCGACCAGGGTTCCGGCGGGAGACTGGTCGAACGAGTCGAGCGACTGGTTCAGCGTGGCGATGGCGAGCTCGGTGGCCGCCGCCGAGGTGAGGCTGGGGCAGTGGAGGTGCGCCGCGGTGGCCGGTGCCCAGGTCCAGATGCTGTTGGCGAGCACGGTCGGCGCCAGCGGGGACACGGCATCGGGCAGGCCGAGGCCCTCGTCGGGACAGGGATCGATGCAGGCGACGGCATCGGCCAGCGCCGCCGGGTCGACGCCGCTCCAGGAGCCGGGATTGGCGGGGGCGGCGGCGGCGAGCGCATCGAGCACGACCTCGACGTCGGCTCGCAGCGCGGCCTGTCCCTCGGCGTTGAGCGAGGCGAACGATGCGGTCACGGCGACGGCACCGGGCCGACGGGGCGGCGGCCGGGGAGGTCGGTCGCGGCGACGGCCTCGGCCAAGGTCTCGGCCAGGCGGTCGATCTCGTCGGGCCCGATGACGAGTGGGGGAAGGAACCGGACCACGGAGCCGGCCCGTCCCCCGATCTCGGCGAGGACGCCACGGTCGAGCATGGCGGCCTGCACGAGGGCGGCGCGCTCGCCGTCGGGTCGCCCGGCGTCGTCGACGAGCTCGACGCCGACCATGAGCCCGCGGCCCCGGACCGCCCCGATGGCCGGGCTCGTCGTGGCCGCGCTGCGGAGGTGCCCGAGGAGGCGGGTGCCCATGTCGGCGGCGTGGCGGTCGAGCCCGGCGGCGACGACCTCGCGGATCGTCGCGCTGCCGGCGGCCATGGCGAGCTGGTTGCCGCGGAAGGTGCCGGCGTGCATGCCCGGTGCCCACTGGTCGAGCTCGGCGCGGTAGACGATGACGGCGAGCGGCATCCCGCCACCGATGGCCTTGGACAGGACCAGCACGTCGGGCTCGATGCCGAGGTGGTCGGACCCCCACAGCCGTCCCGTACGGCCCAGCCCGGTCTGCACCTCGTCGGCGACGAGGGGCACGCCGTGGCGCGTCGTGCTGGCACGTAGGTGGGTGGCGAACGACGGTGGCATCGGGTTCACGCCCCCTTCGCCCTGCACCGGCTCGAAGATGGCGCCCGCCGGTGTGGGCGTACCGCTGTGGTCGTCGGCGAAGGTCCACTCCAGGAGGCGGGCGCACCGCTCCACGTCGTCGTCGAGGTCGTCGCCCAGCACCGGGCGCTCGGCGTCGGGGAAGGGGAGGAACGAGACGTCGGCCACGAGGGTGCCCACGTGCTCCTTCGCGGCGCGGGCGCCGGTGACCGACAGTGCCCCGGCGGTCATCCCGTGGTACGACCCGCCGAAGGCGACCATGCCCGTGCGGCCGGTGGCGTGGCGCACCAGCTTGATGGCGGCCTCGACGGCATCGGCGCCCGTCGGTCCGCAGAACTGGACGCGACCCGACTGCAGATGCGGAGGGAGGACGGCGAAGAGGTCCTCGACGAAGCGGTCCTTGACGGGCGTGGGGAGGTCGAGGGTGGACCACGCGGACTCGGTCCGAAGGGCGTCCTCGACCGCGGCGACCACCGCCGGGTGGTTGTGCCCGAGCGCGAGCGACCCCGCGCCGGCCAGGGCGTCGAGGTACCGGCGTCCTTCGGCGTCGACCACGGTCGTTCCCCGGGCCTCGACGATGGCGATGGGGAGTCGGCGGGGGTAGGTCCGGGCGTTGGACTCCCGCCGTCGCTGGCGATCGAGCAGGGCGGCGTTGTCGCTCGTGGTGGTCCGGGTGAGGGACGACATGGGTGGGAGTGGCCTCTCGGTGCCGGGTGGTCGGCGATTCGTCGAATCGGGATCGTCTCGAAGGGGGAAGGCTGCCACAGACTAGATGTTAGGAGATCCTTACAGCTACTCTTCGGCCTCTCCTCTATCTGTGAGCCGCAGGAACCGCACCGCCACCCGTGACCGACACGACCACGCCCGACACCCCCGAGGACCTGCCCGGTCCGGATCCCCAGCGGGGTTCGATCCCGGCTCCCGCCCTGCCCGTATCGCTGCTGCACCACCTCGTCGAGGAAGCTGCCTCGTCCGGCGGTGCCCGGGCCGCGATCACCTTCGCAGGTCAGGGCCGCACTTCGCTCGACGACCTCGCCGCGCTCGTGCGCGACCACCCCGACCGCCGGGACCTCGTCGAACGCGGCACCCGGATCCTCGAGTCCTTCGCCCGCTCGGATGCCGCCGGTGGCCACCACCGGGGCGGCTTCGACGTGGCGACGTGGGCCGATCTCCCGGACCTCGCCCCCCGGCCCGAGCACCTCGCCGCCGCGGCGGTGTCGTACCCGCTCAACCTCCTGACACAGGCAGTCGTGTGGGACACCCTGGTCGCGGACGGCCTCGGCGACGCGTTCGACGCGGGCGCCGTGGTCGCCGTGACCGGCCACTCCCAGGGGCTGCTGGCCGTCTCGATGATCGCGGGGGATCCCGGCTCGCCGGTGTCCGACGAGCGCCTCGAGCGGGCCCTGCGGCTGGCGGCATCGATGGGGGTGGCGCTGTCGTCGACCCGACGGGCACCGGTATCGCTCGACGCCACCACGACCCCGGGGGCGATGGTCACGCCGATGGCGGCGGTGCGGGGCGTGCGGCTCGACGTCCTCGACCAGGTGGTCGCCGAGGTCAACGCCCGGTTCGACACGGACGATCACGTCCAGGTGGCGCTGCACAACGGTGGCGGCCGGTTCGTGGTAGCGGGACCGCCGCGCTCGCTCGTCGTCCTCCGTGCCTCGCTGGGCGCAGGGGTCGACGGCTTCGATCCGATGCGGGCATGGGAACCGCTGCCCGTCGAGGTCGCCTTCCACACCGCCGCGCTCGGCTCGGCCATGGAGCGCTACCTGGCGACCACCGACGTCGCACCCCTCGTGGCCGACATCGCCCGATGCGCGGTCCCGGTGCTCTCGCCGGTCGACGGCTCCGACCTGCGGGTGTCGACCGACGCCGACGGGTTGGAGCGGGCAGTGGTCGCCTCGCAGTTCGTCGACCCCATCCGGTGGGACACGACGGTGTCCGGGCTGGTCGATCTCGGCGCGCGCTGGGTCCTCGACGTCGGGCCGGGCACCGATGTCGCCCGCCTGACCAGCTCGATCGTGCGGGGCACCGGCGTACGGTCGCTGGCGCTCGCATCGCCGGAGGGTCGTCGTCTCCTGTTCACCCCGGGCGCGTCGCCGCTCGTGGCCGACCTCGACTACGCGACGCTCGCTCCGACCCTCGTGCGGGTCGGTTCCGAGACCCGGATCGACAACCGCTACAGCCGGTCGACCGGCCGGCCACCGTTCATCCTCGCCGGCATGACGCCGACGACGGTCGACCCGGCCATCGTCGTGGCGGCGGCCAACGCCGGTTACACCGCCGAGCTGGCCGGGGGCGGCCAGGTCACGCCCGAGCTGTTCGACCTGCGGATCGGCCAGCTCGTCGAGGGGCTCGAACCGGGTCGCGAGGTCGTGTTCAACGCGCTGCTGCTCGACCCGTACCTGTGGGCGCTGCACCTCTCGGGTGACCGCCTCGTCGAGCGGGCGCGCCGGTCCGGCGCCCCCCTCTCGGGCGTCACGGTCTCAGCCGGCGTGCCCGAGGTCGACGAGGGTGTGGCGCTGCTCGACCGCCTCGCCGCGCTCGGCATGCGCGAGAACGCGTTCAAGCCGGGCACGGCCGAGCAGGTCCGCAAGGTGCTGGCGATCGCGGACGCCGCCCGTCGCCACACCGTGTTCCTCCACCTCGAGGGCGGTCGGGCCGGCGGCCACCACTCCTGGGAGGACCTCGACGACCTCCTCGTCGCCACGTACGACGACATCCGGCTCCGGCCCAACGTCGTGCTGTGCGTCGGTGGCGGCGTCGGCACCGAGGAGCGGGCGACGGCGCTGCTCACCGGTAGGTGGGCGGTCGAACACGGCCTTGGGCCCCGCCCGGTCGACGCGGTCCTCCTCGGGACCGTCGCCATGGCGTGTGCCGAGTCCACGGCGTCGCCGTCGGTCAAGCAGGCGCTCGTCGACGCCGGGCCCGACTCGGTGATCAACGGTCGGTCGCACCTCGGCGCCGACATCCACCAGCTCGACAACCGGGCGGCACGGGTGAGCGCCCTGCTCGACCGGCTCGCCGGCGACGCCGATCGCATAGCCGAACGGCGGGACGAGATCGTCGAGGCCCTCGCCGGCACCAGCCGCCCGTACTTCGGCGACCTCGACTCGCTCACCTACCTCGGTGTGCTGCGTCGCTTCACCGAGCTCTGCGCAATCGGCGATGGCCGTCCCGATGCCGACGGGGCCTGGGGCGACCTCACGTGGCGGCACTGCGCCTTCGAGCTCTACCAGCGGTTCGCCGCCCGTCTCGACGACGCCGATCACGGGCTCGTCGTCCCTACCGTGAGCCGGATCGGCGATCTGGACGACCCCGGGGCCGCGCTCGACGCGTTCGCCGACCGCTACGTCGATGCCGACGACCTCCTGCTGCACCCCGCCGACGGCGCCTTCGTCCTGGAGGTCTGCGGTCGACCCGGCAAGCCCCTCCCGTTCGTACCGGTCATCGACCGCGACATCCGACGGTGGTACGGCACCGACTCGCTGTGGGCCGCGCAGGACGACCGCTTCGACGCCGAGGAGGTGCTCGTCATCCCCGGCCCCGACGCCGTCGCCGGCATCACCCGGCCCGACGAGCCTGTCGCAGATCTGCTCACCCGCTTCGACTTCCACCTGCGTGCTCAGCTCGCACAAGACGGTGCTCCCGTCGCCGGACGCGACCGGGTCCTGGGCCGTGGCCTCGCCCCGGCGGTCCTCGCCGACGCGGTGGCCGGTGCGTCGGCACCGCTCGCTGCGTTCTGCCTGGTGGCGTCCGTCGGCACCGGCGGATCATCAGGCGGTGGATCGGACGAGGCCGGGACCGGCCCGGTCACCGACCACGACCAGCCAGACCTCGGGGGCACGCAACCCAACCCGTTGTGGCAGCTGGTGCGACCGGGCGACCATGTCGGCGTCGAAGACGGCGATCGACCGTCGTGGCTCGTCGTCGTCCCCGACGGGGGCCAGGTCGGCGAGGCGGTCGAGGTCCGCTACGTCGCGGAGCCCGGCGGGGTCCCGGCGCGTGCCGGCGAGATCGAGCTGGCCACGACGCTCGTCGGCGCCGACGGCACGCTCCGACGCACGTCCCGCACCTTCGCGGTCATTGCCGACCCCGCCGGGTGGCGGTTCGTCGAGCTGGACCGTGACGTGTCGGCCGCCATCGAGACCCGGGCCGCACTGCTCGACGAGGACCATCCGCTGTCCGACGACACGTGGATCGACCTCGGCCAGCCGGTCGAGCGTTCGTGGACCCTCGATCCGGAACGGGCCCGGGCCTACGGCATCGCCACCGGTGCGACCCATGACGGGCTCGCACCGGACCTGGTGTTCACGCTCGGGTGGCCGGCCTTGGCCGCCCTCGTCGCCGACGGACCGCTGGCCATCGACTTCGTCCACCTGCTGCATCGCCGCCACGAGGTCGCCCCCGGTGCGGCTTGGCCGCCCGCTCCCGGCGAGACCGGCTGGGCCACGGCGTGGCTGCGCGAGCTCCGCACCGATCGGGACAGCTCCACCTACGACATCCAGCTCGTGGTGAGCAGCGAGCGGGGCACCGTCGCCGAGGTCGCCATGATCGCCACGGTCGCGCTCCCACCCGCGGCGGGCGATCCGCAGCGGTGGCGGCGCGATCTCGTCGACGTCGACCTCGCCCCCGACGCGGTCGAGCTCGAGTGGCTGCTCGACCAGGCCTGGGTGGGCGCCGCCGCCCGCATCCCCGGGGCGGGCGAGGTCGTCTCGGTCCGGGTCGATGCCGTCACCCAGGTGCACGACGGCCGTGCCCTGCACCGCGCGGTCGGCGGGGTGTGGGTGGCCGACGAGCTCATCGCGCCGGTCGACACCGTCCATGCCGGTGCCGCGCCCGACGGCGAGCACCCCGTCCGGGTCGCCGTCGACCTGCTCGCGGGATCGGGCGACCTCCCCGCTCTGCGCCGCTCGGGCGGGCTTGCCGTTCTGCGCCGCTCGGGCGGTCTTGCCGCTCTGCGCCGCTCGGGCGGTCTTGCCGCTCTGCGCCGCTCGGGCGAGGACCCGACCCATCCGGTCACGGGTGTGGTGCTCGCCCGCATCGGCGACGAGGCGCCGAGCGAGATGGACGCCTTCGCCCGGATCGGTGGCGACACCAACCCGCTGCACCGCAGCGTGCTCGGCGCCCGGCGCGCCGGGCTCGACCGGCCGATCGTCCATGGCATGTGGACCTCGGCGCGGGCGCAGGCTGCCGTGGTGGAGGTGGTGGCCGACGGCGACTCGAATCGGGTGCAGGAGTGGAAGATCGACTTCCTCGCACCGCTGGCCGTGGGTGCGCCGCTCGACATCGAGATCACCCGTTCGGGACTGCGGGCCGGCGCCACGGTGGTCGCCGTGGTGGTGACGGGTCCCGACGGCCCGGTCGCGCGCGCCACGGCGGTCGTGGGGCCGCCGCGCACCGCGCTCGTGTTCCCCGGTCAGGGCGTGCAACGACGTGGCATCGGGATGGAGGCCTACGCCCGCTCGGCCGCCGCCCGCCAGGTGTGGGATCTCGCCGACGCCATCACCCGGGATCGGCTCGGCTTCTCCGTGCTCGACGTGGTCCGCCGCAACCCGACCGTGCTCGCCGTGGGCGCTCCCGCTCCCTCAGCCGTGCCGGGGACCGGTGCGGGCTCGGTGCTGCGCCACCCCGACGGGGTGATCAACCTCACCCAGATCACCCAGGTCGTCCTCGCCTCGCTCGCCGCCGCGCAGGTGGCCGAGCTGCGCGAGGTGGGTGTGCTGCCCCCGGGCGACCTCGACGCGGCGTGGCCCGACGTCGTCGTCGCCGGCCACAGCGTGGGCGAGTTCAACGCGCTCGCCGCCCTGGGGGTCGTGCCGCTCGACGTCGTGCTCGAGCTGGTGTTCCGCCGGGGCGAGGCCATGCAGGCCGAGGTCCCGCGCCGCGATGACGGATCGTCGCCCTATCGGCTCGCCGTGGTCGATCCGAGCCGTTCCGGCCTGTGCCACGAAGGCCTCGAGGTGGTGGTCGCCCAGGCGGCCGAGCGGTCGGGTGAGCTCGTCGAGATCGTCAACCACAACGCGGAGGGCCGCCAGTACGCCGTGGCCGCGACCGAAGCCGGGCTGGCGGCGCTCACCGGCCTGCTCGAGGAGGAGGCCGATCCGGGCACGAGCGTGCTCATGGCCGTTGCGGGCATCGACGTGCCGTTCCACTCGTCGGTGCTCTCGCCGGCCGCCGAGCGGTTCCGCACCGCGGCCGACGAGCTCATCGGCGAGGTCGAGGGCCATCGGCTCGCCGCCCGCTACCTGCCCAACGTCACCGCCGCACCGATCGACGGGGTGGGACGCGACGACCTCGTCGACCTCCTCGCCCGGCAGCTGGCGTCTCCCGTCCGGTGGATCGAGACCCAACGCCAGCTCTTCGCCACGGTCGACCGCATCATCGAGATCGGTCCTGGCACGTCACCCGTGCTCACCAACCTCGCCCGCACCTCGTCGGCCGGGTCAGGAGCCATCGGCCCCGCCCTGCTCCACGCCGAGCTCGACCTCGACGTCCTGCGGGGCACCGGGGACCTGCCCGTCGACGACCTGCCCGTCGAGCACCTGCCCGCGGTGCACGACTCGGGGGTCGGTGCGGCGGCCGAGGACCGCACCACCTCCGCCGACCAGGCCGCATCCCCGTCGGGCCCCGCTCCCGCGTCCTCGGCGCCGCCGAGTCCGGTCGTGCCGGGGCCCGCCGTCGAGGCCGGCGCGGGCGTGGACGTCGCGGGCGAGATCGTCGACGTACCGCTGGGGTCAAGCGACGCGCTGCTCGCGCTGCTCGCCTTCCAGGCCTGGGTCCGACCGGAGCAGATCGATCGATCCGAGTCGCTCGACCGGCTCTTCGAGGGGGTGTCGTCGCGACGCAACCAGGTGCTCGTCGACCTCGGCAAGGAGTTCGGGCTGTCGAGCATCGACGGTGCCCACGAGGTGCCGATCGACCGACTCGTCGCGGAGATCGCCGACCGCTCGCCCCGCTACCGCTATCCCGGTCCGTACCTGCGCGAGGCGGTGACCGGGTCGCTCACCAAGGCGCTCGCCGCGACCGGCCTGTCGCGTGCACAGGCCGAGCAGGAGCTCGCCACCACCTACGGACTCGGTCCGGGCCTGGCCGACCGCGTGCTGTTGCGGCTCGCGCTCGACGGGCGCGACGGCCCCAGCGCTCGCGGTGGAGATCTTGCTGGGGTGACCTCGGTCGCGCAGGCCGTCACGGTGGTGGGCACCTCGCTCGGTGTCGACCTGCAGCGTCGCGTCTCCGGTGGCGGCTCGACCGTGGATGCCGCCGCGGTCGACGAGCTGCGAGGCGAGATCGCCGACGCCGTCGTCGGCGCGACGGAGTCCCTCGCCGCGGCCCTGGGACGTCGCCTCCCCGAGGCGTCGCCCGAGCTGCGACCGGCCGACCCCGACCTCGCCCGGCTCGCCGCCCTGGACCAGGCGCTCGGCGCCGGACGGGCCGAGGCGATCGCGCCGCGGTTCGATCCCCGTCGGCACGTCGCCTTCACCTCGTCGTGGGCGTCGTCGCGCTGGGACCTCATCCGGCTCTACCACGACGCGGCCGCCGAACGGCTCTCGGAGGAGGAGATCCGCACCGAGGCGCGGCGGCTGTCGCGGCACGCCGGCGATCCGGCGTTCGACGCAACCGTCGAGTGGTTCTGCGCCAGGGCCGCGCGGTCGGCCACGTCGACGTCGCTCGCATCGTCGTCGCCCACATCGTCGGGTGGTGCCACCGGGCTGTCGGCCTTCGTCGCGGAGCTGCGGGCCGGGGCGCGCCCGTCCGCCCCACCTTCGCACCAAGGCGAAGCCGAACCGGACCTCGCGCTGGTGACCGGCGCGAGCCCGGGGTCCATCGCCGCGTCGGTGGTCGGCGTGCTGCTCGCCGAGGGGGCACGCGTGGTGGTCGCGACCTCGACGGAGGCCCCCGAGCGTCGCCGGTTCTACCGCAACCTGTACCGGCGCCACGCCGCGCCCGGTGCCGAGCTCCACGTGCTGCCGGCCAACCTCGCGTCGTTCGACGACATCGACGCCGTCGTGGCGTGGCTCGTCGCGCCGACCACGGCCGTCGACCGCCACCGGCCGGACCCGTTCGCGGTCACCGCGGTGTTCCCGTTCGCGGCGGTGCCCACCATCGGCCTGCTCCCCGACGCCGGTTCCGACGCCGAGGTGGCCATCCGGCTCCAGCTCCTCGGGATCGAGCGGCTCATCGGGCGGCTCGCTCAACAGGCCGAACGATCGGGGCACCGCGGGTTCCGCGTCGTGCTCCCGTTGTCGCCGAACCACGGCGAATTCGGTGGCGACCTCCCCTACGGCGAGACCAAGGCCGCCCTCGAATCGATCCTCGCCCGCCACCGCAGCGAACCGGGATGGGCGCGCTACGTGCGCCCGGTCGCGGCGCGCATCGGCTGGGTGAGCGGCACCGGTGTCATGGCCGGCAACGCGTCGGTCGCGCCGCTGGTGGCCGAGAGACTCGGGATCCACACCTACACCGCAGAAGAGATGGGCGCGCTGGTCGCGCTGCTCGACGAGGACGCCGACCTCACGGGCGGACTCGGGGGCCTGGACGGCATCCACGACCAGCTGGGCTCGCTCGGCGCGGAGCTCGCCGAGCTGGCCGACCGCGAGCGTCGTCTCGCCGATCTCGATGACCGGGCCCAGGCCCGGGTGGGCATCGACGTCGCCGCCGGGGTGCCTGCCCTCCCGCGCCCCGCGACGCGCATCGGGCCCGTCGCGCACGGCCCGAAGGTGGCCTGGCCTGAGCTTCCCGACCGGGTCACGCCCGCCGACCTCGTGGTCGTCGTCGGTACAGGCGAGCTCGGGCCGTGCGGTTCGGCGACGACCCGCTTCGAGCTGGAGCTGGGGGAGCTGTCTGGCGACGGCGTGGCCGAGCTGGCATGGATGTGCGGACTGATCCGCTGGGACGACGCTCGCTCCGATGGAGCGGGGACCGGGTGGGTCGACGTCGCCACCGACGAACCGGTGGACGAGGCCGAGCTCGACGACCGCTACCGCGACGAGGTGATCGAACGGGTCGGGCTCCGGCCGATGGTTGCCGACGGCGTGGTGGACCCCGCCGGCACGCTCGTGTACACGCCCGAGAGCCTCGACCGGCCGATGAGCTTCGTCGTGTCCACCGAGGACGAGGCGCGCACCTTCGTGGCGGCCGCCCCCGACCGCACCACGGTCCGCGTCCAAGCCGATGGGCGCCTGCGGGTCACGCTCGACGCGGGAGCCGTGATCCAGGTGCCGCGGCGTTCGCCGCTGCCCCGTGGCGTGGTCGGTCAGCTCCCGACCGGGTTCGACCTCGCGGCGTGGGGCGTGCCGCCCGAGATGATCGCCAGCGTCGACCGCATGGCGCTCGTCGATCTCGTCACCACGGCCGAGGCGTTCGCCCGGGCGGGGCTCGATCCCGAGGAGCTCCTGGCTGCGGTCCATCCGACGCTCGTCGCCAACGTACAGGGCGCCGGTCAGGGGGGCATGGCCAGCTTGCGCCGGATGCTGGTCGACAACCTGCTCGACGGCAACCGCCAGCCCGACCGGCTGCAGGAGACCCTCGTCAACGTCATGGCGGCCCACACCGTGCAGTCCCTGGTGGGGTCGTACGGGCCGATGGTGCACCCCGTCGCCGCGTGCGCCACGGCGGCGGTGTCGATCGAGGAGGCGGTGGACAAGATCGGGTCGGGTCGGGCGCTGGTCGCCGTCGCCGGCGGCTTCGACGACATCACCCCCGACGGCGTGATCGGGTTCGCCGACATGGCCGCCACCGCCGACACCGAGGACATGGCCGCCATGGGGCTGTCGCCGTCGGAGATGTCCCGCTCGAACGACTCGCGGCGCAAGGGCTTCGTCGAGTCCCAGGGCGGCGGGTCGATGATCGTCATGCGCGGCGACGTGGCGCTCGAGCTCGGGCTCCCGGTCGACGCGGTCGTGGCCTACGCCGGCAGCTTCGGCGACGGCGTGAACTCGTCGATCCCCGCGCCGGGCATGGGTGTGCTGGGCGCGGCCCGGGGCGGTCCCGACTCGCCGCTGGCCCGGGGCCTGGCCCGGCTCGGGCTCAGCGCCGACGACATCGCGGTGGTCTCGAAGCACGACACGTCGACCGAGATCAACGACCCCAACGAGGCCGACCTCCACCACCGGATCCAAGACGCAATCGGGCGCACGCCCGGCAACCCGCTGCTCGTCGTGTCGCAGAAGACGGTCACCGGCCACGCCAAAGGCGGCGCCGCGGCCTGGCAGATCGGGGGCCTGATCCAGGTGATGGGCACGGGTCGGGTGCCGGGCAACCGCAACCTCGACGACGCCGACGCACTGCTCCGCTCGTCGTCGCACCTCGCGGTGGGCGACCGAACCATCGACCTGGCGCCGAGCGAACCGGTGCGGGCCGCGCTGCTGACCAGCCTCGGTTTCGGCCACGTCTCGGCGCTCGTGGCACTGGCCCACCCCGACGCGTTCCTCGCCACGGTCCCGGTTGCCGATCGCGCGGTGTACCTGGCGCGGGCAGCGCGTCGGCGCGGCGTCGGCGAGCGGGATCGGATCGCGGTGCGCCACGGGCGGCCCGTGTTCCACAAGCGCGCCGACCGCCGCATCCCCGGCGCCGATCCCGCCGAGCGCCGAGACGCCGAGGCCGCCCTGCTCCTCGACCCCGCCGCCCGCCTGGACCCAACCCGCCCCGATCGCACTCGCCCCGATCGCACCGGCACGGTGCCGCGGTGACCGCCACGTGACGGTCCTGGGGGTGGGGCTCGATCTGGTGGGGCTGGCGGCGTTCGAGGCGCAGCTGGCCGATCGGGCGTCGGGCTTCGTGGCCGCCACGTTCACCCGCGCCGAGCTGGCCGATGCCGAGCGCGGCCCCGGTCCGCGGGGCGAGCGGCTCGCGGCGCGCTTCGCCGCCAAGGAGGCGTTCGTGAAGGCCTGGGGCGCGGCGCGGGTCGGCCTGGTCCCCGCGCTGGACCCCGCGGCGCTCGACCTGCGCGAGGTCGAGATCGTGCTCGACTCGTTCGGTCGCCCCACCGTGCGGCTCCACGGCGCGGTCGCCGCTGCCATCGACCACCTGGTGCGCTCACGAGCGATGGGACCCCTCGACATCGTGGCGTCGCTCACCCACGATCCGCCCGTCGCCGGAGCCGTCGTCGTGCTCGGGTGCCACGGGTCGGAGCCCGGGCCCACCTAACGTTGGGCGGGTGCGTCGCCGTGCCGTCCCCGTCCTCCTCACGCTCGTGCTGGTCGGCGCGCTCGTGCTCGGGGCACCGACCGCGCCGGCGGCCGCCGGCGTGGTCACCCAGACCAACGCCTGCACCTGGTTCACGGGGCAGCGGGTCCCGGTCGACGTCACCCTCTCCGGTGCGGCGTCGCCGAACTCACCGGCCTACCTGGACCCGGTCTCGCTGCGGTTCACCAAGGTCAGCGGGGGGTTGCCGTGGTGGGCGGCGACGGTCGCCTACGAGGCCGGTCTCATCAAGGCGGGGCCCAACACGATCCCGCTCAGGGTCTCGGTGACCATCGGCGCGCGCAACGCCACTCCCGCGTCGCAGACGCTCACGGCGACGGCGACCGCGTCGGTGAACTTCAACCCGAACCTCGACTTCACCCCCGCGGCCCAGGCGGGTCAGATCATCGCGGTGACCGACCTCGCGCTGCCGAACTCGTCGTGGACCCGCACCGGGCAGCACGCGGTCGCGTTTCGCCAGACGGGCATGACCGTGCGCGCCACGTTCGGGACCGGTTCCGAGCAGACCGTGCTGAGCAGCTGCAACCCGGCCACGTGGAGCACGGGCGACACGCCGGTGGCCACGCCGGTCGAGGCGCCGCCCTTCGAGTCCGTGGGCGTGTCGCTTCCCCCGGCGGCGTTCACCGACGTCCCCTACGGGCACCAGTTCTTCGTCCCCATCGAGTGGGTGGCGGACCAGGAGATCGCCGGCGGCTACGACGACGGAGCGTTCCGGCCCACCGCGGCGGTCACGCGGCAGGCGTTCATGGCGTTCCTGTACCGGGCGGCGGGCAGCCCGCCGTTCACCCCGCCGACGACGGCCAGCTTCGTCGACGTGTCCCCGTCGCACCCGTTCTTCCTCGCGGTCGAGTGGGCCCGGTCGGAGGGCATCGCAGGCGGCTACGCCGATCGCACGTTCAGACCCGGAGCGGTGGTCACCCGCCAGGCGGCCTCGCAGTGGTTGATGAGCGTGTACGCCGGACCCGTGTCACCGCCCACGACGCCGCCGTTTCCCGACGTGTCGGTCGGTCACCCCTTCGCCACGGCCATCGCGTGGATGGTGCGTGAGGACATCACCACGGGCTACGCCAACGGCCTGTTCCAGCCCACGTCGGTGGTGTCCCGCCAGGCCGCGGCAGCCTGGTTCCACCGGGCGATCCTGTAGCGCGCCACCGCGAGCGCGCTGCGGTGGTCGTCACGGACCGGACCGTCGTGTCGACCGGATGCGCGCCCGGTAGGGCGCAGGTCGTGGCCGGGTCGGCCAGGGCCGGGTCGGGTTCTTCGGATCGGCACGTCGGCCCGTAACCTCGTCGGGTGACCTCGTCGCCCCAAGATCGTCGCTCGCGCGTGGACGGCCGCACGCGCTCGGAGACGAGCCGCGGCTCCCGCGAGCACGTGCATGCCGACCGCCTCGCCCGGGTGCGCGCCGCCATGGTCGCCGGTGGCGTCGACACGTTGCTGCTGTCGGTCGGACCCGATCTGCCGTGGCTCATCGGCTACGAGGCGATGCCGCTCGAGCGGCTCACGATGCTGGTCGTACCCGTCGACGACGATGCCACGCTGGTCGTGCCCAACCTCGAGGTCCCGCGCGTGGTGTCCGAGCCGAGCTTCGCCATCGCGGGGTGGGGCGAGACCGACGACCCGATCGCGCTCGTCGCCGACCTCGCGGTGGGGGAGAGGCTGGCGATCGGCGACCGCACCTGGAGCCGGTTCACCGTGCAGCTCCAGCACGTCTTGCCCGGGGCGACCTGGCGCAACGCCAGCGAGGTCGTCGGTCCGCTCCGGGCGGTGAAGGACGCCGCCGAGCTGGCGGCGCTCGCCGAGGCGGGGGCGGCGGTCGACCGAATCGCCGCCGACCTGCAGGCGGGTCAGATCCCGCTGGTGGGACGCACCGAGGCGGAGGTGTCGGCCGACCTGGGTCGTCGCATCCTGGCCGAAGGCCACGACCGGGTGAACTTCGCCATCGTCGCCGCGGGGGAGAACGCCGCGAGCCCGCACCACGAGGCGGGCGATCGCGTCATCGAGCCGGGCGAGATCGTGCTGTGCGACTTCGGGGGCACGATGGTCGACGATTCGGGGGCGGGGTACTGCTCCGACATCACGCGGTGCGTGCACCTCGGTGAACCGCCGGCCGAGCTGACCGAGCTGTACGCCGTGCTGCGCCGGGCGCAGGCGGATTCGGTGGCGGCCGCGGTGGTGGGCACGACCTGCGAGGACGTCGACGCGGCGGCCCGCGACGTCATCGCCGCGGCCGGCTACGGCGACCGTTTCGTGCATCGGACCGGTCACGGCATCGGGGTCGAGGAGCACGAGGATCCGTACATCGTGGCGGGCAACACCACGCCGCTCGCGCCCGGCCACGCCTTCTCGATCGAGCCGGGGATCTACGTGCCGGGCAGGTGGGGGGCGCGCCTCGAGGACATCGTGGTGGCCACGACCGAGGGCCCCCGTCCCCTCAACACGGTGGATCACGGACTGGCGGTGGTGGACGCGTGAGGGCGACCTCCCGCCGAACTGGCTGGACACCTACGCCGAATAGCCCGGGTCTTCCCAGCCAGAACGGGCGTGATCGGACGCGGGGGGTGGCCCGGTGATCGGGTTCGACGGGGCGTCGCTCCTGCTGCAGTGGGCCTTCGGTGGTCTGGTGTTCCTGTGGGTCACGACCCGGCGGCGCGAAGTCGGGCTCGGCTACGGCTGGATGATGCGCGGCACCTACGGCCTCATGGCCGCGGGCGCCTTCTACGTCGGACAGTTCGTCATCGAACCGCTCGCGGTGCGCGACGTGGCGTCGCTGCTCACCGCGGTTGCGACCTTCGCCGCGCTCGGCGTTTCGATCGTGCGCCGCAAGGCCGGGGTGTCCGGCCAGATGGCGCTGGCCGAGGCGCGCTCGGAGCGCGTGGCGTCTATGACCGGCATCGATCGCGAAGCCGCCGACAAGGTCGAAGGGGCCAAGGAGTTCCCGCCGTGGCTCGACCTCATCGCTCCCTCGATCGCGGTGTTCGGCGTGATCGGTTCGGCGGTCGATGCCGGCGGCCCCCACTGGCTGGCTATCGCCCGGTTCCTCGTCGGCGGCCTGTTCATGGGCGTGATCACCGACGCCATGCTCCTGGGTCACTGGTACCTGGTGCAGCCCGGCCTGCCTCGTGCTCCGCTGCTCGAGCTGGTGCGGTGGACGCTCATCATCTGGATCCCCGAGATCGTGTTGCTTCTCGTCCCGACCGGGATGTGGTCGGTCATCAACGGCACGATCGACGACGGCTACGGCGGGCTGCTCGGCTGGTTCTGGCTCGCCTGCGCCGTCACGACGGGGGGTTTGCTGGTGGTCACCCGCCTCGCACTGAAGGAGCGCCAGTACTCGGCGGTCATGGCGGCCACGGGTCTGCTCTACCTGGCGATCCTCACGGTGTTCGGCACCGACCTCGTGGCCCGGGCCCTGCTTGCCAACTGATCCAACCGGCCCAACTGATCCAACCGGCCCAACCAGCCCAACTGATCCAACCAGCCCAACTGATCCAAATTGCGTTGAACTTGAGCGGAAGCCGGACAGGATCAACGCCAGAAGCGTGGTTTGCGTCTGACAGGTGAAACCGGGCGGCTCGACGGAGCGGTGGCACACTGTCTCCATGCCGAAAGCCATCTGGAGTGGGGCGATCAGCTTCGGGCTGGTCAACATCCCGGTGAAGCTCTACAGCGCCATCAGCCGCAAGACCGTGCGCTTCAACCAGATCGACTCGCAGACCAACGCCCGGGTCAAGCAGAAGCGCGTCTCTGCCGAGACCGGCGAGGAGGTCCCCTGGGACAACATCGTCAAGGGCTACGAGATGCCGGGAGGCTCCTACATCATCGTCACCGATGACGAGCTCGCCCAGCTCGACCCCAAGGCCGTTCGCACCATCGAGATCGAGGAGTTCGTCGACCTCGACGAGATCGACCCCATCTTCTTCGACGCCGCCTACTACCTGGGCCCGGAGCGGTCCTCGAAGCCGTACGCGCTGCTGTGCCAGGCGCTGGAGGAGTCGGGCAAGGTCGGCATCGCCCACTTCGTGATGCGCACCAAGCAGTACCTGGCTGCCATCCGTCCCGAGAACGGTGTGCTCCTGCTCTCCACCATGGTGTACCCCGACGAGATCAACGATCCGACTGAGATCCCCGGTCTCGACGAAGTCGAGGACGCCGAGGTCACCAAGAAGGAGCTCGACATGGCCCGCAGCCTCATCGAGTCGCTCTCCTCGGAGTTCGTGCCGGAGACGTTCAAAGACACCTACCGCGAGGCCGTGCTCGAGCTCATCGAGGCCAAGACCTCTGGCGTCGAGATCACCACGGGTGAGCAAGCAGCCGAGCCCACCAACGTCATCGACCTCATGGCCGCCCTCGAGAAGTCGGTGGCCGCGGCACGTGAGGCACGCGGTCGTCACCCCACGTCGGAGGACTCGTCGGGCTCGGACGACGCTGATCGAAGCGACGACGCTGATCGAAGCGACGACTCGGAGGACGACGACGCCAAGCCGGCAAAGGGGACCGCGTCGCAGGTCGCCACGAAGAAGGCAGCCAAGAAGGCCCCGGCCAAGAAGAAGGCCCCGGCGAAGAAGAAGGCCCCGGCGAAGAAGGCGGCCAAGAAAGCGCCGGCCAAGAAGGCCCCGGCCCGCAAGTCGGCCTGATCGGTCGACAAGAAGACATGAGCTGAGCTGAGCCGACCCGTGCCCGAGCCGACCCGTGTCTGAGCCGAAGAAGTCGCTGGTCCAGATCGACGGCCACCAGCTCCAGCTGAGCAACCTGGACAAGGTCCTGTACCCCGAGGTGGGGTTCACCAAGGGTGAGGTCATCGACTACTACGCCCGCATCGCCCCGGTGATGCTGGCCCACCTGGGAGACCGCTGCGTCACCCTGCGCCGGTGGCCCAACGGTGTCGACGACAAGACCTTCTTCCAGAAGCGCTGCCCCGAGCACCGGCCAGACTGGGTGCCGGTGGCGCTCGGGGCGGGGGACCGGGGCGGCGACATCAACTACTGCGTGCTCGACTCCACCGCCGCGCTCGTGTGGGCCGCCAACCTCGCTGCGCTCGAGCTGCACACGCCGATGAGTCGGGCTCCCGACCCGCAGAACCCGACGATGGTGGTGTTCGACCTCGACCCGGGTTCACCCGCCGGCATGACCGAGTGCGCCCAGGTCGGGCTCGCTCTCCACGACACGCTCGGCGCGCTCGGGCTGGAGCTGCTGGCCAAGACCTCGGGGTCGAAGGGCCTCCAGATCTACCTGCCGCTCAACGTCGAGTCGACCGGCCCCGCGGACGGCCGCGAGTTCGCCCTTGCCGTGGCGCAGCTCATGGAGAAGCAGATGAAGGGCCTGGTGGTGGTCGACCAGACCAAGGCCATCCGCAAGAGCAAGGTCCTCATCGACTGGAGCCAGAACACGGGCCAGAAGACCACGGTGTGCGCCTATTCCCTGCGGGCCAAGGCGTCGCCCACGGTGTCGACCCCGGTGACGTGGGACGAGGTGTCGGCCGCGGCCGACGGCGACGACCCGCTCTACTTCGAGAGCGACGACGTCCTGGCCCGGGTCGACCGCCACGGCGACCTCTTCGCCGCGGCAGCCTCCCTCGAACAGGAGCTCCCGCGGTTCGGCTGACGGCTCAGACCGGGGGAGTGAACCGGTCAGAGCGAGAGGTGAAACCGCAGGGCTCGTCGAGTCGGGCGATGAGAACGGGGCCGATTGCTCCGGCCAGCGACCCGAACCGTTCGAGCGCGACCGTACGGATCTGCTCGCCTTGTACCGTCGAGTCGCTGGGCAGCCCACACTCGTCGGCCGGCAACAAGACCTGGAACGGGTTTCGTCGTTCATGCTCACGCTCAGCTTCATGCGGTGGTGCTACCGGGGTAGCACCCGGTGGTGGCGGGCAGCGGGAACCGCGGCCGATGTCCAACATGTTGGCGCGGGGGTGTGACACCCATCTTGGGACGCAGCGGTCAGCTGAGGGCCGTCCCGCGTCAGCCGTCACGGTGCGGCCCGACGGGCAGGTGCCCGACCGCGTCGGGGATGCGCGCCCTCGGCGAGGCCGGACCTCAGTCAGACCCCAGGCGATGGTCGGTCGCCGGTCGCCGGTCGCCGGTTGGTGGTGTCGGGGGTGTCGGGGGTGTCGGGGGCAAGGGGGGTGTCAGGCGGGAGCGGGTTCCTCGGTCCTCACCGGGTCGGCGAGGACGGCGCGCACGAGGTCGGTGAGCTCGGGGCCGGCCTTGGTGGGGGAGCCGGCGTCGAAGGGCGGCTCGGGGTCGTACTCGATGGCGAGCTGGATGGCCTTGGCCACGTCCTCGTCGGCGATCTGCGCAGCCAGCGTGAGGCCGAGGTCGATGCCCGACGAGACGCCGGCCGCGGTGGCGAGCCTGCCCCGGATGACGACCCGCTCCCCGGTGGGGATCGCCCCGAAGGATCCGAGCTTGTCGAGGTCGCTCCAGTGGCACGTGGCCTCGACGCCGTCGAGAAGTCCGGCCAACGCCAGGTAGATGGACCCGGTGCACACGCTGGTGGTCCACGTCGTGGTGGCGTGCACCTGGCGGATCCAACGGACGAGCGGATCCTCCACCGTCGCCCACTTGTCGGCGAGCCCGCCGGGCACCACGACGATGTCGGGCGACCGGACTTCGTCGAAGCTCGCCGTGGCGACCATCGAGAGCCGACGGGTGTGGTCGAGCACCGGCTCGGCCTGCTCGGCGACGAAGACAGGCTCGACGCCGGGCAACTCGGCCAGGACCTGGAACGGTCCGACGATGTCGAGGGCGGTGAAGCGGTCGTAGAGGACGAAGGCGATCTGCATGCCCTGAGTGTGCGATGCTGGGCCGATGTCTGCCAGGACACGATTGTGATGATCTCTGACAGGCGCGATCAGATCGCCCGGATCGCCCGGATCGGCGGGACGGCCCGTCTCGCCACGGGTGTGCACGCCGGGCTCGCCGGGCGATGACGACCCGCGCTCGCTCGGTGGTGCTCGTCGCCTACGACGGCGCCGAGGCGCTCGACCTCACCGGCCCGAGCTCGGTCTTCACCCAGGCGAACCTGCTCGCCGGACACGACCACTACGACGTCCGTGTCGTGGGACCGAGCGATCGGGTCGTGTTCGACGGGGGGATCGCGGTCGAGACACGGCCCATCGCCTCGGTGCGCGGTCCGATCGACACGTTGATCGTGGTCGGGGGCCTGGGCTTCGACGACGCGTGCGCCGACCGTGCGCTGGTCGGTCACGTCGCCCGGCTGGCGGGGCGGGCGCGCCGGGTGGCCTCGGTGTGCTCGGGCACCTTCGTGCTCGCCGAGGCCGGCCTTCTCGACGGGCGCACGGCCACGACGCACTGGTCGGTTGCCGACTACCTCGCGGACCGCTACCGGACGGTGACGGTCGAACCCGACCGCATCTACGTGCGCGACGGCGAGGTGTGGAGCTCGGCAGGCGTCACGGCGGGCATCGACCTCACCCTGGCACTCGTCGCCGACGACCTGGGGGAGGAGCTGGCCCATCTCGTGGCCCGCTGGCTCGTCCTTCCCGTCAGGCGGTCGGGCGGTCAATCGCAGTACAGCCCGCAGCTCGCATCCGGGAAGGGGGAGTCGACGTCGTTGGCCCCGCTGCTCACCTGGATGGCCGCGAACCTCGATGCCGATCTGTCCGTCGCTCGGCTCGCCGAACGCGTCGGATGGGGGGAGCGCCACTTCGCCCGCCGGTTCAGCGCCGAGACCGGGCGCACCCCGGCCCGCCACGTCGAGGACCTTCGCCTCGACGCGGCCCGCCAGCTGCTCGAGACCTCCGACCTCGCCACCGACGTCATCGCCACGAGGTGCGGGTTCGCCAGCCGCGAGGTGCTGCACCGGGCGTTCCGTCGGCGGCTCGGGACGACCCCCGCCCGGTACCGGCGTACCTTCTCGACCGGTTGAGCCCGCCCGGTCGGCGTGACGGGCGTCGAGTCCCCTACGGTCTGCGCATGGACCAGACCCCTGGCCGTTCGGCTCCCGACGTGGCCTCGCCGGTGAAGCCGTCGGGATCGATCACGGTGGCCTCCGCGACGGCCATCGGGGTGGGCGGCATGATGGGTGCCGGGCTCTACACCCTGGTGGGACTCGCCGCGACGACGGCGGGGGTGTGGCTGCCGGTCTCGTTCCTCGTGGGCGGGTTCGTGTCGGTGTTCAGCGTCTACTCGTACGCCAAGCTCGGCGCGAAGTTCCCGAGCCGGGGTGGCGCCGCCGAGTTCCTCGTCCGCTGCTTCGGCGACGGTGTGATCGCCGGCGGGCTCAACGTCTTCCAGTTCCTCGGTTGGATCATCGCCATGGCGCTCTACGCCGCGGGCTTCGCCGGGTACGCCCGCGACCTGCTGCCGTGGGACACGCCGACGTGGTCGGCCAAGGTCATCGGCATCGGGCTCATCGTCGTGGTGGTCGGCATCAACCTGGTGGGCACGAAGCTCGTGGGGCGCGCCGAGCTGATCGTCGTGGTCATCGAGCTGGCGATCCTGGCGGGGTTCGTCGTCGCGGGCCTGTTCAAGGCGGAGCCGTCGCACTTCGATGCGGCGGGTGGGGACGGGCTCATCGGCGTGCTGTTCGGCGCCGGCCTGCTCTACGTCACCTACGAGGGCTTCGGGGTGGTCACCAACTCGGCCGGCGACATGGCGCGACCGGCGAGGGACCTGCCGCGTGCGATGTACGGCGCGTTGGCCATCGTGGTCGCCGTGTACGCCATCGTGAGCGCGGTGATCGTGCTCGTGCTTCCGCTGGCGGCCATCGAGGCGAACCAGGGCCACGTGCTCGCCGAGGCGGCGAAGGCGGCGCTGGGTCGCGTCGGGTTCGTCGTCGTGGGTGCCGCCGCGCTCTTGGCGACGGCCTCGGGGGTGAACGCCACGATGTTCGGCGACGCCAACCTGGCGTTCACCGTGTCGAAGGACGGCGAGCTGCCGAAGGGGTTCGCCCGGGGCGTCTGGCACGGCGGCACCGGGGCGCTGTTCGGCGCGGCCCTGCTCACCGCCGGGTTCGTGCTCTTCTTCCCGCTCGCGGCGGTCGGCCAGATGGCGAGCCTCGCGTTCCTGCTGGTGTACGGCACGGTGAGCTTCGGCCACATCCGTGTCCGTCGGCAGACCGGAGCGAAGGTGGGGCTGCTCGTCGTCGCCGTGGTGCTCAACGCTGCGCTGTTCGTCTTGTTGTTCGGCTACACAGTCCACACCGGCCCGGCGACCACCTGGATCACGCTGCTCGTGGTGTTCGGCCTCAGCTTCGTGGCCGAGTCGGCCTACCGGCGCAAGACCGGCCGCAGGTTCGTCCTCACCGAGCCGCCGGGTCCCGCCGCGGCCCCCTGACCGGTCTTGTCTGCGTGATCGGGCGGTCGGCCTGGGCAGCCCCGTCTCGGGCGCTATTCGAGGATGCGGAAGACCTTGTCCCGGCCGGTGTGCCCCGAGATCAGCTCGAGTCGTCGGGCCGGGATGCCGAGGTGCCGGGCCAGCAGCTTGGTGACCGCCACGTTCGCCTTGCCGTCCGCGGGGGCGGCCACGGTGCGGACGACGAGTCGGCCGTCGCGCTCGCCGCCGACCGCGTCGCGCTTGGCGCGGGGGATCACGCGCACCGCAAGGGTCTTCGGAAGGCGCTCGGGCATGCAGTGATCGTAGAAGGCGGGACATCCGGCCACGCCGCACCGATGTTAGGTATCCCTAACATCGGTGCGCTACAGTGCCGGATCGCCGCACCGACGGTCCTCGCCGTCGACGCACCTGTGGCCGCGAGGAGGAGGGATGGAGCCATGGCAGAGCAGCCGATGATCGAGGTCCGCGGCCTCACCAAGTCCTTCGGCGACGTGCCGGCGCTCGCAGGCATCGACGTGTCGGTCGCACCCGGGGAGCTGCTCGGCCTGCTCGGCCCCAACGGTGCGGGCAAGACGACGCTCATCAACATCGTCACCACCCTGCTGCGCCCCGATGCCGGGGCCTGCCGGGTGGGTGGCCTTGACGTGGTCGCCCAGGCCGACGCCGTGCGCGGCAGCATCGGGGTGACCGGTCAGTTCGCGGCGCTCGACGACAACCTCACCGCCCGCGAGAACCTCGTCATGTTCGCTCGGCTCCTCAAGCTGGGCAAGGTCGATGCCAAGGCACGGGCGGGCGAGCTGCTCGACCAGTTCGACCTGGCCGACGACGGTGACCGGAGGGTCGGCGCGTTCTCCGGAGGCATGCGCCGGCGGCTCGACCTGGCGGTGTCGATGATCGGCCGGCCGAGCGTGCTGTTGCTCGACGAGCCCACGACGGGGCTCGACCCCCGGAGCCGCCAGTCGCTCTGGGGTGTCGTGGCCGACCTCAAGCGCGGCGGTGTCACCATCCTGCTCACGACGCAGTACCTCGAGGAGGCCGATCAACTCGCCGACCGCATCGTGGTCATCGACCACGGTCGTGTGATCGACGACGGCACGCCTGAGCAGCTCAAGGCGCAGGTCGGCGGGTCGCGCTGCGTGCTCACCTTCGTCGATCCGGCAGCCCGGGAGGCTGCGGCAGGCGTGCTGGCCGGGCTCGGCGAGCTCGTCGTGGACGGCGACACCGTCACGGTCGGCACCGACGGCACGCACGCCGTCATCGAGATCATCCGGCGACTCGACGGCGCGGGGGTGGTGCCCGACGACATGGAGCTACGGCGTCCGTCCCTCGACGACGTGTTCTTCGCGGTGACGGGTCACGCCGCCACCTCGACGCTCGACGCCGACGCCGACGCCGACGCCGACGACGTCGACCTCGTGCCGAGCAGCGGAGAGGCCCATGGCTGAGGTCACGCGGCCCGCGCCGCTACCAGCGTCTCGTGCGGTCGCCGCACCGGCGGTCCGGCCATCCATCGGGCGCGACGGGATCACGCTCGCGGCCCGACACCTCGTGCTGATGTCCCGGCGGCCGGCGTCGATCTTCGGTGCGATCGTCTTCCCCCTCGTCTTCACGCTCCTCTTCTTCACGGTGTTCGGCAAGTCGATGGAACGGGTGGGTATCGACTACGCCCAGTACCTGCTGCCCGCCGTGGTCATCCAGGCCATGTTCTTCACGGGGATGTCGTCATCGGTGCTCGCCGCCGAGGACGTCGCCGACGGTATGTTGAGTCGGCTCAAGGCCATGCCCGTGAGTCGGGCAGCTCCCTACGTGGGTCTGCTCGCCGCCGAGGCCAGTCGAGCGATCATCTCCATCTGCGTGCTGGTCGCGGTCGGCCTGCTGTTGGGGTTCCGCTTCGAGCGAGGTCTGCTCGGCGTCATGGGGTTCGCGGGCATCGCCGTGGCGTTCTCGATCACGGCCAGTTCGGGCTACATCGCCATGGGGCTCAAGGTCGGCAGGCCCGATGCGGCTCAGGCGCTCAACGCGCTGCCGTACTTCCCTCTGCTCCTGCTCTCGAACGCCTTCGTGCCGGCGGCGGCCTTCCCGTCCTGGTTGCAGCCGTTCGTGCGCAACCAGCCGGTGAGCCAGGTGGCCGATGCGTTGCGGGCGCTCTCCACCAAGGGCTACGACCTGCCGGTCGAGGTCGGTCAGGCTGTCGCGTGGCTGGCGGGGTTGTGCCTCGTGTTCGCCGTCCTGGCCACGCGGGCGTTCGCGAGGTCGGCATGACCGCCGTCGATCCCGGTGCCACCACGCCGTCGCGGGCGGTGGCACCGAGCCCGAGGCCCAACGCGCTCGCCGACACCATGGTGCTGGCCCGGCGGTCGGTCACGGTCGTGTTCCGCACGCCCACCGTGATCTTCGCCAACGCCTTCCTTCCGGTGTTGCTGCTGTCGGTGATGACGGCCAGCTTCGCGAAGATCGTCATGCCCGGCGCCGACTACCGCGACTACGTCAACCAGGTGCTGCCCCTGTTCGCCGTGATGGGGTTGGTGTTCGCGTCGGTCGACACGGGTCTCGCCGCGCACAAGGACCTCCACTCGGGCATGGACACCCGATTGCGCTCGATGCCCATGTCGCGCGTGGCCCCGCTCACCGGTCGGATCCTCGGCGATGCGGTGCGCAACCTCGTCACGCTGACGATCCTGCTCGCGGTCGGCTTCGTGCTCGGCTTCCGGTTCGACGCGGGGCTCCTCCCCGCGCTCGGCGCCGTCGCGCTGATGATGCTGTTCGGGTCCAGCTTCGCGTGGATCCCGGTGTTCGGCGCGCTGGTCGCCAAGTCGTCGGAGTCGATGGCCACGGTCCTCACGGGCGTGCTGTTGGTGCTCTCGTTCCTGTCGGTCGGGTTCGTGCCCCTCGACGACCTCCCCAGCTGGGCCCAACCCGTGGCCCGCGCCAACCCCGTGTCGTCGGTGGTCGAGGCGGTTCGCGCTCTCGCCCACGGCGGCCCCACCGCGGGTCCCGTGGTCAAGACGCTGGCCTGGTCCGCCGTGATCGCGGTGGTGTTCGCCACGCTGGCCCTCCGGCGCTACCGCAGAGAAGGCCGCTGACCCATGACCGCCCCTGTCAGAGGGTGCCGTAGCGCTGGAGGAACGCCGCCATCGCCTGGCGGGTGATGAGCGCCGTGGGCTGGAAGGTGCCGTCGCCGTAGCCGGTGGTGATGCCGGTGGTGGCGAGCCAGGCGATCTCGCGGCTGAAGGTGTGGTTCGCCGGCACGTCGGCGAACGTGGCGGCGGGATCGACCGCCGGAGCGCCGGCGATGCGGTGGAAGAACGCGGCCATGGCCTGGCGCGACACCGTGGCATCGGGCTTGAAGGTGCCGTCGCCGTAGCCGGTCGTGATGCCGGTGGACGCGAGCCAGGCGATCGCGACGTAGCGCGGGTCGGTTGTGGCCACGTCGCTGAAGGGCGACGACGTGGCCGCGGTGAACGATGGTTTGCCGGCCAAGTTGTAGAGCTGCTCGGCCATCATCGCCCGGGTGTTCGCCGCCGAGGGTGCGAAGGTGTTGTTCGGGTAGCCAGGATCGATGCCTTCGGCAGCCACCCACTCGATGTCGCGGCAGAAGGTGTGACCGGGCGGGACGTCGGCGAACGGCCCTTGGGTCGACCCGGCGGCGCACCCCGACGGATCTCCGGTCACGGTGACGGTGCGCACGCCGATCAGGGGGTTGCCGCTGGGCCCCGACGCGTTGAGGGCGTAGATCCACAGCATGCGGGTGCCGGGTTCGATGCCGTCGATGACGGCGTCGAAGCCGTGGAGCGGCCCGATGCCGGGGAACGCGGCGGCGACGTCGGGTCGATCCTTGTTCGCATCGATCACGACGCTGGGGGCTCCCGAGGTGGGTGGGCCGTCGATGAAGACCTGCACCTGGGTGGAGGTGGCAGGCACGTCGGGGTCGAAGGCCCAGCCGCGCACGCTCGCCTGCCCCCAACTGAGGCCCTCGGCCTCGTCGAACGATCCCGATGGCATGCCCGGGGTGGGGGTGGGGACCGACAGCGAGGGCGTGCCGATCAAGGTGTTGGAGCCGGCGGTGCCGGACACGTTGATGGCGTACACGTAGAGCGTGTGGGCACCGGGCGACAGGCCCCCGATCGCTCCGTGGAACCCGTGGGGCTCGCCCGCGCCCGGGAAGGACCAGGCGACGTCGGGACGGGGCCGGTCTGACGTGAGGATCGTGCCGTTGGTGCCGACCCCCGCCGGTCCGTCGACGTAGACGTGGACCTCGGTCGACGTGGCGAGCGCATCGGGGTCGAGGGTCCAACCGCGGAACTGGGCGAACCCGCCGAGCGAACCGGCTGCGGCCTCGACCGCGCCGACGGGGTTGCCCCCGCAGGACGTGCCTTCGCTGACCCCCGTGTAGCTGTGACCGGGGAGGCCCGCCCACTGGTCCTGACCGAAGAAGTCGGGGTAGGTGCGCACCTGACCCCCGACGCAGGCCTTGAGGTCGGAGGTGGGTGACCGGGACGAGCTCCACTGGCCGCTGGACCACTGCTCGTAGTGCAGGTGGGCGTAGTTGCAGTTCGAGACGCTGCCGGTGTGGCCCATCGTGCCGATGACGGTGTTCTCGTCGACCCAGAGGCCGCCCGGCGCGTTCGTCACGGCGGGAGCGATCGAGTCGAGGTGGGCGTAGATGCTGGCGCCGTAGGGGCCGTGGTCGACCTTGACGGTGACCCCGTAGCCCGTGCACCCCCGGTTCGTGTCGTAGACGGTGGCGATGCCGCCGCCGCTCGCGTAGACGTCCTGGCCCTTGGGGCCACCGATGTCGATGGCGTGGTACGAGTGGTGGCCGTTGCAGTACGCGCCAGGGGAGTTGTAGGTGCACCCGATGCCGTTGGATCCCCGGAGGGGCCACCACTGCGGAGGGGTGTGCTGGCCGGTGCCGACCGCGGCCGCCGTGCTGGCCGCTGACGAGCGTGCCTCGGACGACGGGACCGGGCCCATCTCACCCTCGTGCCCGTGCCCCTGGGGGTCGTCGTCTTCGGCGACGAGAGCGTGGGGGGCGCCCGCCACATCGAGGTCCGGCTCGAGGCTCGGGTGCGAGGACGCTGGTGCGTCGACATCGTGCGCATCGGGTTGCGCCGCGGACGGTGCAGCCAGGAGCGAGACCAGCATGGCGCTGACGAGCAGGAGGGCGGCCGGAAGGGCACGGGTGAAGCGGGGTGTCATGGGTGACGTCCGGTGATGGAGCGACGGGGCGACGGGGCGAGGGCTGCCCAGGCACCGGACCCGACGAGGCTAGACGACCGCGCTCGGTGAGGGGAATGATCGGCTCGGAAGTTGCTGGTCGGCAGGGGCCAGGTCGGCGGCGCTCCTCGCCGCTGATCGTGGTCGTGGTCATGGGCCCACCGTCAGACCTCGACCATCGTCGAGGTCTGACGGTCCTCGGTACGCCACAGGTTCGGTGTCGCGCTGGTCCGCGGGGAGTGCCAGGTGTCGGCCAGGCGACCTGGGTCGCGTCGTCGGGGCTACGGTCCACCCACCGATCACGTCCGGCCCGCTGGGAGGGACCCGATGCCCATGTTCGACGACCCGCTGCACGACGAGTTCGCCTCCTGGATCCTCGGCTTCGTGCCCTATGGCGGGGGTACCGTCGGCGAGGTCGAGCACCTCGCCACCCAGGTGAAGGCGGGCGACGACGACTCGTTCTTCGACGCGTTCTCTGCACTGGCCAGGTCCCTGATCGCCGAGGGCGACGCGGCATCGGGAGACGGACGGCTGCGCACGGCCCGCGCCCTCTACCTGCGCGCCGCCGCGCTCCTCGGCACCGCCTACCACCCCCTGTACGGCACCCCCGTCGATCACCGCCTCACCGACGCCTTCCACCTCCAGGAGGCGACGTTCGCCACCTACCTCGCCCACCTCGACGTGCCCGGCGAGCGGCTCGCCATCCCGTACGAGGCAACGACGCTTCCGGGCTGGTTCGTGCGCAACCCCCGTCGACCCCACGACACGCTCCCCACCATCGTCGTGGGCGGCGGCTGGGACTCGACCATGGTCGAGAACCACATCGCCATGGGCATCGCCGCCCTCGAGCGTGACTACCACGTGCTGCTGTTCGACGGCCCGGGCCAGGGCGCGCCACTCGTCGACGAGGGCCTGATCCTGCGCCACGACTGGGAGCACGTGGTCACGCCCGTCATCGACCTCGCCCTGACCGTCGAGGGGGTCGACGTCGACCGGCTCGTCTACCAGCCGTGGAGCCTCGGCGGGTACTTCGCCCCACGCGTCGCCGCGTTCGAGCATCGTCTCGCGGCGGTGATCGCGGACCCCGGCCAGCTCTCGGTTGGCGGCAAGGTCGTCGACGGCTTCAAGCTGATGGGCCTGACCGCCGAGCAGGCCGAGCGGCTGCCCGCGCTCGATCCCGACTTCGCCGCCGGCGCGCTCCAGGTCATCGAGTCCAACCGCCCGCTCGACTGGGCGCTGTGCAAGCGGGCGTTCTGGACCAACGGCGCGGCGGATCTCCCCGCGCTCGTCGCCGAGCTGTGGAGGTGGACCATCACCCCAGAGCTCGCGGCGCAGATCACGACCCCCATCCTGGTGTGCTCGGCCGAGGGCGACCGTGCTTCGACCGACACCGACCAGCTCTGGGACCTGCTGACGGGCCCCAAGACCAGGATGCACTTCACCGCGGCCGAAGGCACCGGCCAGCACTGCGAGATGCTCAACCGCCCCCTCGCCAACGACCGGATCCTCGACTGGCTCGACCGGACCCTCGCGCCGCCTGCGGGCTGATCGGTCGAGCGAGCTCGTCGGAGCCCGCCGTTCGGTCACCCTGGTCCTACCGACTCATTTGTCCCCGCGACCCTTGCCCTCGGCGGGGGATCACGGGAGTGTGACGGATGGCCTTCGGGAGGGTTCGGCGCGTCGGGGTCGCATGCGTGGCGGCGGTGGTGATCGCGTCGGCCCTCGTCGGGATGGCACCGTCACCCACCGGAGCTACCGGAGCTACCGGAGCCACCGGAGCTGAGGTGGCTGGCGGCGTCGCCGGAGTGGTGGGTGTCTCGGCCGAGCCCGATCTGCGGTCTGACCCGTCACCCCGTGCGGTGCCGGCTGCGGCGGCACCGGCGTCCGTGTTCGCCGACGTGCCCGACCACCACGCCTTCGCCGCCCAGGTCGAGTGGCTCGTCGCCGGTGGTATCGCTCAGGGATATGCCGACGGAACGTACCGACCGTCGGCCGTCGTCACCCGACAGTCGGTCGCCGCGTTCATCTACCGGCTCATGGGAGCACCGCTCGGGTTGGATCCGCAGTGCGTGGGCCAGCCGTTCTCCGACGTGCCCGTGAACCACCCGTTCTGCGGGGAGATCACCTGGCTCATCGACCTCCAGATCACCACGGGCTTCGGTGACGGCACCTTCCGACCCACGGCGCCCGTGACCCGTCAGTCGCTCGTGACGTTCCTGTACCGCATGTCCTTGTACCCCAACGGACCGGACCCGGACTGCTTCCGGAGACCCTTCACCGACGTCGGCCCCGGGCACGCCTTCTGTGGCGAGATCGACTGGGCCGTCGGCAAGCGCATCACCTCGGGGTTCGGTGACGGGACCTTCCGGCCGTCGGCCCCGGTGACCCGCCAGAGCGCGGCGGCGTTCCTCCACCGCTTCGCCGAGGTCCCCGTCGAGATCGACGCCGGCGCGCACCACACCTGCGCCCGCACCTCCAGCGGTCGGGTCAAGTGCTGGGGGGACAACAGCTTCGGTCAGCTCGGCGACACCACGACCACGTCGCGCTCCACGCCGGTCACGGTTGCCGGCATCACCGACGCGGTCTCGGTGTCGGTCGGCCTGCACCACTCGTGTGCGGTCCTCGCGACCGGTGCCGCCCGGTGCTGGGGGAACAACGAGCAGGGCCGGCTCGGCGACACCACGACCGTCAACCGCTCGGTGCCGGTCTCGGTCTTCGGCATCTTCGACGCCGTATCGATCAGCGCCGGCGGATCGCACACGTGCGTGGTCCTCGGGTCCGGCCCACTGCGGTGCTGGGGCGCGAACGGCAACGGCCAGCTGGGCAACGGCTCGACCGTCGGCTCGTTCGCGCCGACGGCGGTCACGGGTATCACCGGTGCCGCGGTCGTGAGCGCGGGCAACGACTTCACGTGCGCGGTGCTCACCTTCGGTTCGGTGCAGTGCTGGGGTGCCAACATCTCCGGACAGCTCGGCGACAACACGCCGATCGACCGGTCCCTGCCGGTGACCGTGCAGGGGCTGCCCAACGCCGTGTCGGTGAGCGCCGGGGCCTCCCATGCATGCGCGGTGCGTTCGACGGGAGCGGTTCGGTGCTGGGGGAACAACTTCGCGGGACAGCTCGGCGATGGGACCGCCACGATGCGCCGGGTCTCGGCCGCGGTGTTGAACGTGACGGACGCGGTCGGCGTCAACGCAGGATCGGGCCACACGTGCATCACCCGCGCCACCGGTCTCGCGGCCTGCTGGGGTGCGAACGGGTTCGGCCAGCTCGGCGACGGCACGCTTGTCCTGCGCCTCTCGCAGGTGCCCGTCACCGGGGTGCACAGCGTCGCGGCGGTCGCCTCAGGTCTCGCCCATTCGTGTGCCGTCCTCGCCGACGGGGCGGTCCGCTGCTGGGGGTCGAACGGCGACGGCCAGCTGGGCGACGGCACCACCACGAACCGTCCGATCCCCGTGGTGGTGTCGGGGATGGCCGGGGTGGGCTGACCGGCCAGACGGCCCGACCTGAGCCAGGAGGCCGCCATCCCATCTGGATTGCCGCCAGCGGGTTGGTGTCCACCGGACTGCTGGCCACCTGGATTGCCGATCGGCTGAGCTACCGATCGGCTGAGCTACCGATCGGCTGAGCTACCGATCGGCTGAGCTACCG
>CAZGEF010000024.1:0-36451 GCA_964525005.1 uncultured Rhabdothermincola sp. | reverse complement strand
ACTCCATCCTCGTTTACAAGGTCTGGAGCCTCCAACGAACCCAGGGCGGTTCAGAACCACCTGATGAAGAAGGTAGACGGACCGGCTGTGAGGCTGGTCGATGAGACCGACACGGCGTTGACTGGAGTGCCTGACGAGTTGGCGGTGACGTTGACCGATATCGCGGCGAGTTGCCGTGAGGGGTTGATGGCGGTCGCGGTTGAGGCCGGCCTCGCGACCGCCATGGCGATCATGGGCGAGGAGGCTGCTGCGCTGTGCGGTGCGTGGAATGCTCGTGATGGCGAACGCAGTCATGTGCGGGGTGGCACGACGGCGACGTCGGTGGTCATGGGCGGCCAGCGCCTGCCGATCCGTCGGCCTCGCGTGCATGGCGTCGATGGTGACGGCCAGCGCAGCGGTGAGGTGGGCCTCGAGAGCTTCGGGTTGTTCTCCCAGGGCGACATGTTGAACCGGGTCGTGATGGAACGGATGCTTGCCGGTGTGGCCACGAGGTCCTTCGAGCGGGTCGCGGACCCGATCGGCACCGAGGCCCGGGCCAAGGCGCGGTCGACGTCGAAATCGGCGGTGTCGCGCCGGTTCGTCAAGGGCACGAAGAAGGCGCTCGACGAGCTGCTGGGTCGGGACCTGTCCGGGCTGGACGCGGCGGTGTTGATGGTCGACGGAGCCAACTTCGGTGGCGCGATGTGTGTCGTGGCGCTGATCGTGACCGCCAAGGGTGACAAGGTCCCGGTCGGGTTGCGTCTCGGTGACACCGAGAACGCCACGGTCGTGAAGGCCTTGCTCGCTGATCTCGTCGCCCGGGGTCTGGACTACTCGAGGGGCCTGCTTGTGGTCATCGATGGCGCCAAAGCGCTCGCGACGGCGGTCGGATCGGTGTTCGGTGACCTCGCGTTGGTGCAACGCTGCCAGATCCACAAGCGTCGTAACGTGGCCGATCACCTCCCCAAGGCCATGCGTGAGACCGTCGATGCCCGCCTGCGTGGCGCGTTCGCTGATCCTGACCCCGAAGCGGGGCTGCGCAAGGCCAAGGCGCTCGCGGCCGAGCTCGGCAAGACCCATCCCGACGCCGCGGGCAGCCTGCGTGAAGGTCTCGACCAGATGTTCACGGTTCGCCGGCTCGGCATCGACGGCACCCTGGCCCGCACACTGGTGTGCACGAACATGATCGAGTCGATGATCTCGATTGCTCGGACCACGACCGCCAACGTGAAGCGCTGGCGCGACGAGGGTGACATGCGCCGACGCTGGTGCGCGGCGGGGCTCCTCGAAGCCGAGACCAAGTTCCGACGCGTCCGCGGCCACAGCCAACTGCCCTACCTCGTCACCGCGCTCGCCCGCCACGCCGAGACTGTCACACCAGCATGCGATACTGAACCAGACAACGAACTCGCCGCATGACAACCGGGACCACCACCCGCGGCGACTTCAACAGCAAGCGGGACATCCTCCGGGTACTTCGGCACGACCACACCACCGTCGCCGGTCAACGGAAGGGCACCGCCAGAGTTGAAGGTAGATGTCGTCCCGCATTCTCCCGGGGGGACCCCGCCATCGAACGCGTCCCTGTCCTTTGGCCGCATGCCGGTGGGGTCGGTTTTGTTGAGGGGGTCGTTGTCCGCGTAGTGGTAGGGGTTGGCGACAACCGGGGTGCCATCCACTCCATCCAATGGGTCGGGGGTGGTGAAGGCAGCCGTCGGGACGGCTGAGCACGCCGACCGGCCCCGCGGCCGTCGCGTGCACGAACGAACTGTCCGCGTCTGGTGTCGTACCCGTAGGCGAGGCTCGGTTACCTCGTGCACGGGCTTCACTTCGAGGCGGCAACCGAGTCGTAGACGTAGGTAACCAAGGGCAAGACTCGTCGACGTCGCACGGTGGCAGCGGCGCCGAAGCCTCGACCTGCCGCCAACCGCTCGATCCGAGGCAACAATCGGCCGGGTCCGGAGGCCGATGACCGAGAACACGAGAACCACCAGGCTGTAGACGAGGACCCGAGCCCTCATGCGATCAGGTAGATGATCAATGCCAAGCCAACGAGAACGAGCAGGACTATGACGAGCGCCCTGATCAACCAACTGACGCGCACTCCGACATCGCCACGCTCTTCGAGAACCTTCTGTTGGTGCGCCTCGACTCGATAGCCGATTCCGCCGGGCCTCAGCCACAGATAGGACAGGCCCGCGGAGTAGACGGCACCGACGAGAGCACCCCGGTAGTCCCAGAAGATGACGAGTCCGAGCACGCCCATCAACACGAACATCGCTGCGCTACAGACCACGGGACGATCCCTGGCCCAGCGAGTCAACCCAGGAGGCGAACTCGACGTCATCGGCATGATCCACGTCCAATTAGCACTTGAAGCTGACCGCCTCGAGTCCAGCGATGCCTGCGGAGGTAACGGCTTCACCAGCGGCCAGACCCCCTGCCGAATAGGCACCTTCCGCCGCTCCGGCGAAGGAGCCGCTGACACCCGCACCGAGAATGATGAGCACGGCAGTCACTGTGATTCGCTGTGAGCGACATGGCTTCTCGTCCATCGCTTCGGCGCTGAGGATCAGAGACCCAGATGTGAGCGACAGGATCCCACTTGCGGTAGGAGCGCCAGCGGCGCCACCCGAGAACGCGGTCACCGCAATCGCGGCAGGAATGAGCGCGTACCCTGCCACCTTCAGGATGCCCTCGCGATGGCGGCAGATGGGATCCGTGACGAAGTTGCTGAACCGCGCACAGCGAACCTCGACGCTCCACACCCCGCAAATGCCGTCCGGGCCGAGTGACATGACCTGGTCGCCCAGTACCGGCGGGAAACAGAAGTCCTTCTGCGTCCTGGAACGGGGAGGGAGATAGCACGTGCCCGAGGTGTAGTTCACACCCCCGATCGCGGCGCAATCACCACTGCTGCGATCACGCTTCTCCCACAGATCGAGCGCGGCATCGCAGGTCTTGGCGTCGATGACCGCGCCGGTCGAACTGAACTCCGAGCACGGCCCTTCCGTGGGTCGTAGTCCGGTGGGGTCGGTTTTGTTGACGGGGTCGTTGTCCGCGTAATGGTAGGTGTTGTTGACCGTGGGGGTGCCGTCGACGCCGTCGAGTGGGTCGGGGGTGGTGAAGGTGGCGGTGGTGGGGTCGTAGTTGCGGTTGCGGAGGTAGTAGTCGCCTTGGTAGGTGAGGGGGAACTCACCGCGGTAGCTTTCGATGCGGCCGGGGTCACCGATGTTGTTGCCGTAGGGGTCATAGAGGGTGGAGTCGGTGGCGAAGTCTTCGCCGGTCTGGTCGGTGATCGAGCCGAGGTGGTCGTAGCCGTAGACGACGATGGTGGCGGTGTAGTCGCCGCCGCCGAGGCCGATGAGTCCGTTGCCCCAGTCGAAACGGTACGAGGCCTGGTCGGTGCCGAGCATCGACACTCGCGGGAGCGGGTCACGGCCGGAGTAGTCGAAGTAGATGTTGCCCGACGGGTAACCGAGCGGGTCGTAGACCACCGTGGTGTTGTTCATGGTCGTGGCCCGACCCCGCGGGTCGTACTCGTTGACCGTCACGGTGGTGCCGTCGTCTTCGCGGAGACGACGCCCGGCCTGGTCGTAGACGAACGTGATGGCCGGATCGGTGTTGTCGGGCACCGCCGAAACCAACTCGAGACCAACATTGTGACTGTAGGTGGTGGTCACCACGGTCGAGCCGTCATCGACGGCCTCGCTGAGGCGTTCACCACGATTGCCGTAGCTGTAGACCCACGACTCAGGATCATCGGGCTGCGGGTTGGCCACGTGAGCCGACAACAACTGACCGGCCCCGTCATAGCCATAGGTGGTGTGGCGGTCCGTGCCGGTACAGGGCTCGGCGTCGGTGTTGAGACAATCCCACGCCAATCGACCAGTGCGGTCCCAACCGGTCTCCCACCGCTTCACCATCCCTGCCAGCATGGCGTTCGGGTCGACCAGGTCCTGCTCGAAGCTCACCAGACGTCCTGTTGCCGGGTCGTAGTCCCATGCCCGACGCCCACCCAACCCGCCGCCCGACAGGTCAGCAGGCCCGCCCAGGATCGCTTCTTCGACCAGACGACCATCAGGGTCATACCGGTACGCGGCAAGCGGCAAGCTCACCGCAACAGGCACCTCGGTGACCGGATCGACGATCTCGACCCCAAGAGTCACCTCATCGACCAGTACGTCCACCCCGTAGTGGTAGCCGAAACTCGCCCCGTTCGGCTGCACCGCGCTGGTCTGACGACCCCCCACATCCCACCCGTAGGTGGCTTCGAGCCCTGACGGGTAGGTGACTTTGGTGATGTTGCCGGCCGGGTTGTAGGAGAACTCGACACGGTCATCAGCCAACAACATCGACGCGCTGTCATAGCTCTCACCACGAGCCATGGTGCGGTTACCGACCTGATCGTAGGTGTAGGACGTCACATAGCTCTCAGCCACCGTGTCGGTCGCGTCGACACGAAACGCCCAACTCCCACCCAGACGACCCGACGGATAGCTCGCCGACATCTCGACCCGACGCGACGACCCCGACAGATCCCCCAGATCCGAGGTCGAACCCGTCGAAGTGGTCCGCGCCAACAGCACCCCGTCAGCAATCCACGACCCGTACTCGCTCACCCGCCCCAACTGGTCCGTGTACGACGCCTCACGACCCGCACCATCCCACGACCAGCCCTCCACGACCGGATCACCGCTGTCATCGAAGCTCGTACGACTGGTCCGATGACCTTCACCGTCATAGCCGTACACGGTCGTACCGACCGTCGCCGAGGCCGGTACCGCGACGCACGGATCACCCGGGCCCGTCGGCATGGCCCGCGGGTCGACCACCGTCGCAACCGCACCCGACGGCAAGTACCCATACGCGGTCACGTTGCCTGCTGGGTCCATCGACCGCGACAACTCCCCACGCGCCGTGAAACACGACACCGACGTGACCGTCCCCACCCCAGGATCCGACGGATCCGGCACCGTCACCGAAACCTGACGACC
Organism: uncultured Rhabdothermincola sp.; assembly: GCA_964525005.1. Lineage (GTDB taxonomy): Bacteria > Actinomycetota > Acidimicrobiia > Acidimicrobiales > Acidimicrobilacustridaceae > CAZALT01. The sequence goes on along the minus strand of CAZGEF010000024.1, from coordinate 31,475 downwards.
CATCACGTCATAGGCGAAACCCGTCACGAAGCTCGGGTCGAACGCGCTGTCGGCCGGGGCCGTTGCGTACTGGACCGGGCTCTGGGACCACCCAACCCGACCCGCGCTGTCATAACCCGTCGCCGAGATCGCCCACCGGCCCGTGTCGCCCGGATCATCACCGCAGCCGCTCACGATGTCGAGGTTCGACCGGGACCGCACTACGCGCCCCAACCCGTCGTAGTCGGTCCCCACGAAGCCATAGGTGCCCGTGGTGTGATCCACCAAGGTCTTCACACACACCGTGCGCCCCGCCGGGCTGTACGCGTACTCCGTGGTCGCTTCGACACCCGTCCCCAGGTCCGGGCGCGCCAACGCCGTCAACGAGACCAGCCCGTTGGGCAGGTACTCGGTACGCACCAACCGCTCCACCGCGCTACCACCACCAGTCACCTCCAACACCGCACGACCCACCCGGTCATAGGACGTCTCGGTCACCACCGACCCCGCATCATCAGGCGCCTCGGTCGAGGACGTGACCCGACCGAGCTTGTCGTAGGTCGTCACCGCCGCCTGCGACGGATCGAACGCGTCGAGACCCCGCGCCGTGTGGGTCACGTTGCCGTTGTCGTCATAGCCGTACGACGTCGACACTCCCGTCGGATCGGTCACCCGTTCGAGACGCCCCAACGGGCCGTAGACATAGGTGGTCGTGTTCCACGTGACACCCCCATCGGGCGAGGTTCGCGACTCGATCAGGTCGCCCGACGGGTCATAGACCGACTGGGAGACCTGCGGTGTGACACCGTCGCCCGGCGCGGTGGTGGTCTCGATCCGACACGGCACCCCCGCCGTCCCACAACCAGCCACGGCACCGTGGTCGACCTCGGTCGACGTGAGGTTCCCGAGCTCATCGGTGCGCGTCGATCCTCCCGTCAGCGCGTCATAGCCGTAGTGCACCTCGCTGCCATCGGGGCGGGTCTCGGTCTTGATCCGACCGTTGCCGTAGTACTCGAAGGCCCACACCGGCCCCGACGGCTGCTGGGCCGGGTCGCGCCGCCACGCGAGCTCACCGGACGGGTGGTACCCGAACGTCGTGACCAACTGACCGGCGGTTCCGCAGAACTGCCGGTGCGCGGTCAGCTGACCAGTGACCGGGTCGTGATCGAAGCAGGTGCGCACCCCATCGGCGTCCTCGCTCCACACGATCTGGTCGTCGACGACCTCCGGGATCATCTCGATCTCGAAAGCGGTGCCGTAGGCCACGACGATGCTGCTCGGGATCTTCTCGTCACCGTCGTAGCCGTACCGAGTCACCTCCCCCTCGGCGTTCGTGTACTCCAAGATCCGCAAGTCACCGGGCCCGACATAGCTGTACTGCTCGACCGACCAACCATCGTTCGGGCCGGGCAACGGGAACGACGAACCCGGCCCACCGGCGCGCGCCGGCAAGGCCCCCGTCACCGGATCGGGGATCGCCCGCTGCACCAGCCGACCGTCACCTCCTGGCCCCGACCGTCGGACATCTCGACCAGCCAACCGTCGTCGAAGACCCACTCCTCCCCCGAATCGAACACGACCGTGCCCGACACCTCCTCACCCTCACCCGAAACATCGTCGAGGTCACCCGCGAAGCCCTCCGGCCGCGCCCAGCCACCACCGCTCTCGACGAAGGTCACCACCCGGCCGTCATCCACGCGGAGCTTGACCCCCGCATCTGACTCGTAGAGCCGCTGCCCGTAGCTGCTCGCCATCCCCACCCCGAGATCGCCCTCGGTGCCATCGAGCGAGTTCGACGTGGTCGACCACTCCACCCCATACACATGACCCGGCGCCGAGAACGCCGCGGTCGAGTGATGCAGGTTCCCCACCGTCACGTTCACCGGATCCGCCACGTCGTACGACGTCGACCGCCCCGGCCCCAGATGCTTCTCGAGGTGCTTCATCCACCAACTGCTCGCCAACAGGTACACGTCGACCCCGCCGTTGCGATCCCCCGCACCCGCGATCGCGGTCTCCTCGTAGAATGCGGCAAGCGACCCGTCATGGCTCAACGCCACCGGCTTGAAGATCTCCGACTCCGCAGACAGATCACCCCGACGCACCACCTCCTCGGAGATCCGATCCCAGATCACCACCGCCGGGATCTCGCCCTCCTCCTCGACCACCGCCGAGATGAACCGGCCGTTGCCCGAGATCGTCGGCGGCCCCACCTGCACGCCGTCGACACCGAAGTCACCGGCATCGAACCCGAACGGCACCACCTCGGTGCTGACCTCCCCGACCTCGTCGAACACCCCGTCCTCGTCGACATCCCGATCATGAACCCACGCCGCGACCGACGCCCACCACCCCTCATCGGTCCACACCGACTGCAAGAACGTCACGAACCGCCCATCACCCGAGATCGACGGCGCGCCCACCCACGTGGCGTGCTCCTCGTCCTCCCAGGTCGCCAACGGCTCCCAACCCCCACCATCAGGCACCACCGACACCGCAACCGTCGAACCCGCATCGAGATCCCGCACGAAGATGTCACCGTCGAAGTACCGATCCGACCAATCGTTCTCCTCCGCTGCGAACTCACCATCGGCGACCAACCGCACCAGATCCAGGTTCGACGCATCCGATACGAACACCACCGACGCGCCGTCCTCCGAGATCGACGCTTCGCCGATCCCACGGTCGGCCAACACCCCCGACGAGCTCACCGAATGCGGACCCGACGTCAACCCGCTCCCACCCCGCTCCCACACGAACACCTGGCTCTCACCCCAGGGCGAGCAGTTTCCCGGGTCCTCAGAGAAGCACGGCGACAAGTACGCCACCCGCGAACCATCCGCCGATACCGACGCACCATTCGTGCCCGTGAACCACCAACCCTGCTCAGGATGTGGTACGAGCTCCGGCTCTGTCGCTGGGCTGTCGAGATCGACCGTGTACACATGGTTCCACTGGTTGCCTCCATCGTTGCCCGTTCCCTGCGCTGCGACGAGGGTCATACCATCCGCCGAGATCCGAGCATCCACGCCCTCGAACATGCTGTTGCCCGTCACCGAGCTCTCGGTCCGGCTCCACCACTCACCCGCCTCGAGATCCAACACCAGATTCCCCGCCGGGCCAATCGCCCCCGAGGTGACCCGCTCGGCCCCGTAGTTGAGCGCCAACCGCATCGGCGACGACGTACCCGGACCACCGCCGAAGGACATCCGACCACTGACCAACGCTGCCGCCAACGCGTCATCGGTCAGCCGGATCAGGAACTGGTCCTCGTCCACGGCGGCCGCCCGTGACCCGTCGATCGCGAGCTCCACCGGCAACAACCCCGCGAGCACCACCACGACGAGGCCCACGAGCCGAACCACCCGCGACCGACCACCCGAACGCCCCACCACTCGAAACCCGCGCATGGACCCCGCCTTCCGATCAGACAGCGACCACCGGAACGTACCGCCCCGACCACACTCCGACAAGCACCACGTACCAGAACCGCCGATGGGACATGACCAACCAGGTATGCCGGAGCGCTCCCGCTACGGCAGGATCGACTCGATCGCCGCGACGAGCTCGCCGGACTCGGGCTCCACGCCGGGACGGAACCGGCCGGCCACCGATCCGTCGGGCGCGATGAGGAACTTCTCGAAGTTCCACTGCACGTCGCCCGCCTCGCCCTCACCATCGGCCACGGCGGTGAGCCGGACGTAGAGCGGATGCTGGTCCTCCCCGTTGACGTCGATCTTCTCCGAGAGCGGGAAGGTGACGCCATAGGTGGTGCTGCAGAACGCCTGGATCTCCTCGGCGGTGCCGGGCTCTTGACCCATGAACTGGTTGCACGGGAACCCGAACACCGTGAAGCCGCGCTCGCCGTAGGTCTCCTGCAGGCGCTCGAGGCCCTCGTACTGGGGGGTGAGCCCGCACTTGGACGCCACGTTCACGAAGAGGGCAGCCTTGCCCTCGAGCTCGGACAGGTTCGCCGGTGACCCGTCGAGCAGGTCGATCTCGGTGTCATAGACGCTCATGGGGCAATCTCCTCGCGGTCGGCCGCCGCGGGCCACCCGGCCCGATCGGGGGCACGATACCGGCCCATCCGGGCGAGGGTGCAGGAGACGGACCTCCAACGCACCCAGCCCCTACGCTGCTCAGCCAGGGTTGATCGGCCATGGGCCGCTCGGCCCATTCCGGTCAAGGCGGTGCGACCGCAGGCCGACCAGAAGTCCCAGACGCCCACCCGACCGGGGAGGGCCCGACCCGAGCAGGCCGCTTGACCGACCCCTTCGCCATGGCACGAGCACGGAAGGCTCTCACCGATGCGGGCCTCGATCCGCACGTGCCCCTGGAGCGGGCGAGCAGCGTCACGAACGAGGTCTGGCTCTCGGACCGGCATGCCGTGCGCGTGAACCGCCGACCCAACCGACGCCTGCGCCGCGAGGCCGAGCTCGGACCCCGGCTACCCGCCGACGTCCGCTACCCGAAGGTGGTCGCCTACGGCGGCGAGGTCGGCGGCGATTGGCTGATCGTCGAGCGGGTTCCGGGCCAGATGCTCGCCGCCGCATGGCCGGCCATGTCCATGGCGGACCGCCGCGAGGCCGTCCGCCAGCTCGCCGAGATCATGCGGGTCCTCCATGCGGTCCCGGTCCCCGAGGACCTCCCCCCGGCCGACGACGCCCCTCAGCTCCTCGACCCCGCCGCCCTCCAGATCGCGGCACCGCTGCTGAGCGCGTTGGAGGAGGCGCAGCACCGAACCGGGGTCGACCAGGCACTCGTCGCCGATGCTCGCCACCTCGTGCTCGAGAGCACCCCCGCCCTCGAACCGTTCTCGACCCACACCCTCGTGCACGGCGACGTCCACTTCCAGAACGTGCTGTGGGACGGGAACCAGATCACGGGCCTCATCGACTGGGAGTGGGCCCGGGGCGGGCCGGCCGATCTCGAGCTCGACGTGTTCCTCCGCTTCTGCGCCAACCCGCGCTGGTTCGTGTGCGACGAGCTCCTGGCGAACACGCTCGCGTCGGACTACGCCGTCATCCCCTACTGGCTCGCCGACGACTACCCCGAGCTCTTCCACCACAACTACGTGCTCGAGCGCCTGCTGGTCTACGAGATCTCCTACGACGTGTTCGACCTGATGCGATCCCCGATCGAAGGTCCCGCCCGGTCGCTCCCCGAGTCGCACCCCCACCGACGGCTCGAGCAGACGATGCGGGGCGAGGGCCACCTCCACCGCCTGGCCGGCGAGGTGCCGTGGGACTCGACCCTGCTGGACCTCCCCCTCGACGTGGGGGCCCCGCCACTCGCCCGAACGACCGAGTCACTCCCCCGGCGACGAGGTTCCTGAGTCGGCATCCCGATCGGTCGCGGTGTCGGGCTCGGACTCGGGCTCGGTACCGGTCGCGGCAGCCGAGCGGACCGCCGACTCGCTCACGTCGTCGGAACCCTCGTCTCGACCCGCATCCGGACCCTCGTCGGTCGCCGCCGCGAGACCGTCCCAGTGGTGCCCGTCAGTGTAGGGCTCGTCGTCGTCGTCGGGACGACGCAGCACACCCCGCACCGCCAGCACCAGGAGCGCACCACCGATGGCCGCCACGCTCATCCAGATGTTGACCCGCAGGCCGAGGATCAGGCTGGCGTCGTCGCTGCGCAGCGACTCGACCCACAGGCGTCCGACGCCGTAGCCGAGGACGTAGAGCACGAACAGGTTGCCCGGGCGGATGGTCCGCTTGCGATCGAGCCAGATGAGCACACCGACCAGCGCCAGGTTCCACAACGCCTCGTAGAGGAAGGTGGGGTGGAAGGTCTCGGAGGCCGCGTAGGCGGCGGGACGGCGCGCCGGGCTGATCTCCAGACCCCACGGCAGGTCGGTCGGACGCCCGAACACCTCCTGGTTGAACCAGTTGCCGATGCGCCCGATGGCCTGGGCCAGCGGCAGGGCGGGTGCCACGACGTCGAGCCCGACCGGCAGGCGCATCCCCCTGCGGTGCGCCACGAACACACCGACGCCGACCCCGACGATGATGCCGCCGGGGATGCCGAGGCCGCCGTTCCAGATCTCGATCGCGCCCAGCGGATCGTCGGGGAAGTAGGTCTTCCAGTCGGTGACGACGTGGTACAGGCGGGCCCCGACGAGCCCCGCGGGCACGGCCCACAGCGCGATCGACCAGAAGTCGTTGGGATCGCCCCGGCGGGCCTTCCAGCGGCGCGCCGACAGCTCGATGGCGGCGAGCACCCCCAGGGCGATCATGAGGCCGTAGGCGTGGAGCGGGCCGATCCGGTTCGTGCTCGGGCTGGGGAGCGAGCCGAGCACCGCGGCGCCGTCCACGAGGGACAGGCCGCGGAGCGTGAAGTCGACGGACGAGGGGTCGGTCATCGCGGCGATCAACCCGCCAGCGCCGCGAGGTCGACGGCGTAGAGGTCCTCGAAGCCCGCCTCGACCGGGGCCACGAGGCCGTGGACCCCGGGAAGGATCTGCTCGGCGAAGAAGCGCGCCGTGACCAGCTTGCCGGCCGCGACCTCCGCGCTCTCGCCGGTGGCGCCGCCGTCGAGCACCGCCTTGGCGGCGAGCCCCTGCTTGGCGGTGGCCCACCCGGCGACGAGCAGGCTGAACATCCGGAGGTACGGCGTGGCCCCGGCGAGCGCGTTGCGCACGTCGGCGAGGCCGTTCTCGAGCAGCCAGTTGGTGGTGTCGGTGGTCGCCGCGAGCGCCGACGCGAGCTCCCTGCGGACCACGGCGAGGTCGTCGCCTCCCGCCGCGAGGTCGGCGTCGAGCGCGGCGACCTCGGCGAGGAAGTCCTGCACCACGCCCCCGGCGCGCATGGGGAGCTTCCGTCCGACGAGGTCCATGGCCTGGATGCCGTTCGTGCCCTCGTAGATGGCCGTGATGCGGGCGTCGCGGTAGTGCTGGGGCACGCCGGACTCCTCGATGTAGCCCATACCGCCGTAGACCTGGATGGCGAGCGAGGTGACCTCGATGCCCATGTCGGTGCACCAGCCCTTGGCCACCGGGATGAGCAGGTCGACCCGCTCGTTCGCCGCGGTACGGGCGTCCTCGTCGGTGAGGTGCGCGGCGAGGTCGGTGCCCTCAGCGGTGATGTAGATGATGGCCCGCATCGCGTCGATGAGGGACTTCATGGTGAGGAGCATGCGCCGCACGTCGGGCAGGTCGATGATGAGCGACATCTCGCCGGGAGGAGCGCCGGGGGCCCGGCCCTGCCTGCGCTCCTGCGCGTACTGCAGGGCGTCCTGGTAGGCCCGCTCGGCGAGGGCCAGGCCCTCGAGGCCGACCGACAGGCGGGCGTTGTTCATCATCGTGAACATGTACCGCATGCCCTGGTTCTCCTCGCCGATGAGGTAGCCGATGGCGCCGTCTCCCTCGCCGTAGCTCATGACGCAGGTGGGGCTGGCCTTGATGCCCATCTTGTGCTCGATCGACACGCACGTCGCGTCGTTGCGCTCGCCCAAGGAGCCGTCGTCATCGATGAGGTACTTGGGCACGATGAAGCACGAGATGCCCTTCGTGCCGGGAGGCGCATCGGGCGTGCGGGCGAGGACGAGGTGGACGATCTGGTCGGCCAGGTCGTGCTCGCCGAACGTGATGAAGATCTTGGTGCCCGTGATGCGGTAGGTGCCGTCGTCCTGGGGGACGGCCTTGGTGCGCACCGCGCCCACGTCGGAGCCGGCCTGCGGCTCGGTGAGGTTCATCGTGCCGGTCCACTCCCCCGTCACCATCTTGGGGAGGTAGACCTCCTTCTGCTCCTCGCTACCGTGGTGCATGAGCAGGTCGATGGCGCCCTGCGTGAGCAGCGGAGCCATCGAGAAGGCCATGTTGCCCGAGCTGATGAGCTCCTGGAGCACGGTGCCGACCAGCCACGGGAACCCACCGCCGCCGTAGGCCTCGGGGAACGGCACGGCGCCCCACCCCGCGGCCACGTACTGGGCGTAGGCGTCGGGGAAGCCGTCGGGCGTCTTGACGGTGTTCGTGGCGGGATCGTGGACGCTGCCCGCGACGTCGCCCGGCTGGTTGAGCGGAGCGATGGCGTCGGCGACGAACCGGCCGTTCTCCTCGACGATCGCCTTGACGGTGTCGAGGTCGGCGTCGGTGAGCGCGTCGATGCCGCTCAGCCGGTCGAGGTCCACCAGGTGCTCGAGCACGAAGAAGATGTCACGGAGCGGGGGTCGGTAGTCAGCCACACGGGCAGGCTACGACCGAACGAACTGGCTGGGAAGACGCGCCGCATTTGGCACGTCTGTCCAGCCAGTTCGGTCGTTTGTTGGCCCGTCAGTCGTTGTTGGCCTACTTGACCAGGGGGTCCCTCGGCAGGCCGAGGATGCGCTCGCCGATCTGGTTGCGCTTGATCTCCGAGGTGCCGCCCGCGATCGCCAACGCCCGGTGGATGAGCGCCAGGTGGCCGCTGAGCGCGCCCGGGCCGTCGAGGAACGCCGTCTCCGGACCGGTCAGCGCCACCAGGATCGCAGCCGCCTCCTCCAGGTTCTCCGACAGCACGAGCTTGGTGACCGCCCCCTCGGGGCCGGGCTCGGCCCCCGCGACGGCACGGTGCGCGCTGCGCAGGTTGAGCACCTCCACCCCCGCGGCCCGGGCGATGTAGCGACCCACCTGACCCGACCCACCCGCGATGCGCTCGGGGTGCGCGTCGAGCGGCTCGACCAGGGCCTCGCCGGGATAGGCCATGCCCCCACCGCCTCCGCCGATGCTCACGCTCTCGTTGCCCAGCGTGGCCCGGGCGACCGTCCACCCGCCGTTCACCGGACCGACGACGTCGTCGTCGGGCACGAAGACGTCGTCGAAGAACACCTCGTTGAAGTCCGAGTCACCCGTGGGCATGCGGATGGGGCGGACCTCGACGCCGTCGGCGTGCATGTCGACGACCATCGTCGTGATGCCGTCGTGCTTGGCCGCGTCGGGATCGGTGCGCACCGTGGCGAGACCGAACCCCGCCTCGTGGGCGCCGCTGGTCCACACCTTCTGCCCGTTGACGAGCCATCCTCCGTCGACCCGCGTGGCCCGGGTCTTGACCGCCGCCGCGTCGGATCCGGCATCGGGCTCGCTGAACAGCTGGCACCAGATCACCTCCTGCTCGAGGGCGGGACGGACCCAGCGGGCGATCTGGTCCTCGGTGGCCTGCTGCACCAGCGTGAGGATGACCCAGCCGGTGATCGAGTAGCTCGGGCGCGAGATCCCCGCCGCCGAGAACTCCTGCTCGATGACCAACTGCTCGACCGCCCCCGCGTCACGACCCCACGGCGCAGGCCAGTGCGGCACGGCGTAGCCCGAGTCGAGCAGGGCGGGGAGCCGGGCGTCGTCGTCGAGCCCCTCCACGGTCGTGACGACCTCGCGGACCGCGGCGCGGATCGGTTCGGCCTCGGGCGGCAGGTCGACCGAGCGCTCCCGGCGGACACCGGCCCGGACGAGGTCGACGACGTCGTTCGCCGCGGCCTCGGCGTCGACGATCGACTCCACGGCGGTCGCCCGACGCAGGTAGAGGTGGGCGTCGTGCTCCCACGTGAAGCCGATGCCGCCGTGCACCTGGATGTTCAGCTGGGCGCAGCGGTCTGCGGCGGGCAACGCCAGCGTCGCCGCCATGGCCGCGGCGAGCGAGAGCTGATCGCCTCCTGCCGCCGCGGCCCGGGCGGCATCCCACACCGCGCCGGTCGCCATCTCCGTGGCCACGGCCATGTTGGCGCAGTGGTGCTTCACCGCCTGGAACGTGGCGATGGGCCGGCCGAACTGGTGACGCTCCTTGGCGTAGCCCGCGGCCGACTCGGTGCAGGCCCGGGCCATGCCGACCGCCTCGGCGGCGAACAGCAGGCGGGCGAGGTCGACGAGCGCTCGCGCCCCGTCGGGGACCACGTCGACCGCGGCGCCGTCGAGCGTGACGCGCGCCGCCGGCCGGGTGGGATCGAGGTTCTGGGGGACCTCCACGGTCACCCCCGCGACGTCCGTCGTGACGATCACCAGGTCGTCACCGGCGGGCGCCAGCACCAGCTGGGCGAGCCCGCCGCTGACGACGGGTCCCAACGCACCCGATGCCCGCCCGTCGCCGATGCGCAGGTCCGCGCTCAACGCCACCGCGGCGACCGTCGACCCGTTCGCGAGCCCCGGGACCAGGCGAGACCGCAGCCCCGGTTCGGCCACCGCGGCGAGCACCGCGGACGCGATCGTGGTGGGCACGAACGGTCCCGGGCACACCGCCGCCCCGAACTGCTCGACGATGACGGCGAGCTCCTCGACGCCGAAGCCCGATCCACCGTCGGCCTCGTCGAGGTGGATGCCCAACCAACCCAGTTCGGCGATGTCCTTCCACGAAGCGGGAAGGCCGTCGTCGGCACCGTCGAGCAGGTCCCGGGCGACGCCCAGCGCACCGTGGTCGGAGAGCAATGCCTGGACGACCTCGGCGAGCGCGCGGTGGTCATCGGTGATCGGGAGGGTCATGCGGCCGATCGTAGGAGCCGATCGGCACCCCCGCACCCCGGACCCCCGGAACCGCCGCACCCCCGGAACCTCCGGAACCGCCGAACCGCCGAACCGCCGAACCGCCGAAGCCCGACATCGTGGCGCCGGGGGAGACCGCCTCAGCTGCCGGGATCGGCGAACAGCTCGATCTGGATGCGATCGGGGTCGCGGAAGACGAGCACGGAGCCATACGGCTCTTCGCGCAGGCCCTGGTTCACGACGCCCATGGCGTCGAGGTGATCGGCCCACGCCCGCAGGTCCTCCATGGTGGCGACGCCGAAGGACACGTGGTCGAGCCCGGGCCGGAACTCGCTGAAGCTGGCACCCTCGTGAGCCTTGTGCTCCTGCAGCAGGAGGACGACGTCGGTCGCGGTGACGAGGAGCACCGTCTGGCCACCGGCGTGGTCGTCCTCGCCCACGACCCGCAGACCGAGCACGTCGCGGTACCACGGCACCGACCTGCTCAGATCGGAGACGGTGATCGACAGGTGGTGCAGCGCGCCGATCGGGGCCGGTCGGCGCGCCGTCGGGCCGACTCCATCGGTGGCGGGATCAACCTCGTGCGTCAACCGAACTCCCGGGCTCGTACAGGTAGCTCATCCCGCGGCCGCTGTCCTTGGCACGGTACATCGCCGCATCGGCGAGGGCCATCAACGCATCGACGTCGGCCGACCGCTCGTCGACGAGCACCAGCCCGACCGACGCCCCGATCTCGGCCCGGACATCGCCGATCACGATGGGCGTGCTGATCGCCGCGATGAGCCGGTCGGCGATCACCTTGAGCGTGGGAAGGTCGCTGATGCCCTCGACGAGCAGGCAGAACTCGTCGCCGCCCACCCGTGCCGCGGTGTCGGAGTCTCGCACGAGCTCGTGGACCCGGTCGGCGACGCTGCGGAGCACGGCGTCGCCGACGTGATGGCCGTGCTGGTCGTTGACCTCCTTGAAGCGGTCGAGGTCCACGTACAGCAGGGCGACGGCCTGGCCGTAGCGCTCGTACCGGGCCAGCGCCTGCTCGAGGCGGTCGTAGAGGAGCACGCGGTTGGGCATGCCCGTGAGGTAGTCGTGCGTGGCCATCTGGTGGAGCTGGCGCTCGGCCACCTTGAGGTCCGAGATGTCCCGAGCAACCGCGAAGATCGACTCGAGGAAGCCGTCGCGGTCGCAGTGGGCATGGAACATGGCCGACACCGTCAGGTCCTCGCCCGTGACGGTCTGCAGGACGAGCTCGCCGTTCCACACCCCTCCCTGCAAGAGGGTGGGATGGACGAGCTCGTGCCAGGCCTCGAAGGAGTCGGCCTCGAGCATGTCCATGAGGAAGCTCGGGGGGCCACCCGCGTCGCCGGCATGGACGCCGAGGCGCGTGCGCGCTGCGTCGTTCGCGTACGAGATGGCCCCGGTTCGCTCGGCGATCATGAGGAAGTCGGTCCCGGCATCGAGGGCCTTGGCCAACTGGTCGGCCCGCGTGTCGGCCACGACCTCGGCGGTGACGTCGGTGAGCGTCGCGACCCATCCGTCGTGCTCGCCGTTCGGCTCGAAGACGGGAGCGACCTGCAGGACCGCCCAGTAGTCGGCCCCGGGCTCCACGCCCTTGGGGTCGAGGGCGAGCTGCACGTGCGCGTTGGACGCGATGCGGAACTCGAAGGGCTCACCGGTCTCGAGCGATTCGAGGCCGCGTTCGAACACCTCGTCGCGCTGCCCGGGGTCGAGGAGCTGCTGCCAGTTGCGGCCCGACAGGCGGTCCTGGTGATCGTCGAGGAACTCGGCCCAGCGGCCGTTGGCGTAGGTGACCCTGCCGGTGGCGTCGAGGCGCACGACGGCGATCGGCCCGACCTCGATCACCGCTCGGAAGAGGCGGCGGACCTCGGCCAGCTCGGCCTCGGTCGCCGCGAGCCGGGAACGCAGCCGCTCGAGATCACCGGAACCTGGAGCCGGGGCCCCCGGGACCGAGCCGGTTGCGGCCGCCGACGCGGCGGACCCGGCACCGCCCACGGGTGGCACACGCGCCACCGACGACAGGTCCGACCGATCGTTCCGCCTCGCCCCGGGGGCGGCCCCCAGAGCTCGGAGCGACCCGGCACCGCCTGAGGTCTCACCCAGCGACGTGAAGTCGAAGATCTGCGAAAGGAGGTACTCGGGCAGCCCGGCGGGTCCGTACACCGCGGTGAGCTCGGCGCGCACGACCAGCGCGCCCGCGGCCTCGGAGCCGCAGGCGAACCGGCAGGAGAAGGCGTTGCGCACCCCCCGCCAGATCTCGTCGAAGCCGGCGCGCACCGCTTCGATGTCGCCGGGGGGAACGACCGCATCGATGGGCCGACCCGCCAGGCTGGCGGGGTCGGCGTCGAGGAGGTCGCAGAGCACCGGGTTGGCGTGCAGCAGGTGCCCGTCGACCGACCAGACCCCGACACCGATGGGGGCAGCATCGAAGATGGCCGCTATGCGGCTGATGTGACGGGCCACGACCACGCCGGACACGGCGTTCCTGGCGGCCGATCCTCCACGAACCGGGCGAGGTCCCTCCGAGGTCATGTGCTGCTGGACCCTCCCTCACCGATCGCCTCGGACTCAGGTGCGCTCCTGAGCGGAGGCGCACCACCCGGCGGGCCGAAGCTCTCCCGCTCGCACCGCTGCAGCCTACGGCGCGACGCCCGTCCGCGCGCTGAGGATCACCCGCCGTGACTCACTCAGGTGAGCGCGATCAGCCCCACGACACCCAGGGCGACGACCACCGCGATGACCACCAAGATGACGGCGGTGCTCGGCGCCTTGCGGTGCCGGTTGACCCCGAAGTCGATCAGGTCCTCGCGCGACCGCTTGAGGACGTAGGCCTCGTCCTTCGGCGTCCCGACCTTGGGGAGGGGCTTGGTGGACTTCCGCTTCTTGGCCGTCTTCTTGTGGTTCGCCACGGCGAGAGCGTAACCGTCGGAACCACGCCCGAGGTCGACGGTGTGAGACATCGTCGGTGGGGCACCCGACCGGGACGCTCCCGGCAGAGCGACGACCAGGCCGGGGAGGCACCGCGCCGACGGGAGACCGGCCACGAGCGATCACGAGCGATGACGAGCGATCAGGCGTCATCGGTTCGACGAGCTGCCCGAGTCGCCTCGCCCTCGGAGACGAGCTCCTCGCTCAACGCCCACAGCCGGGCCGCGAGCTGCCGATCGCGCGCCCTCCTGCTCGGGTTGTGCCGGCGCGACTTCACGAAGTACCCACCGGTCACCCGCTCGACCTCGGGTGACGACGCGAGGTGCACGGTGGTCCGCGCGCCCTTCTCGGGCCCGATCATGAACGGCCGCCCGAGGGCGAGTGCGACGCGGGCGAAGCCCGAGGTGTCGTCCGCGCTCCCGAACCCGCTCGCCACCGCGCCGGGGTGGAGGCTGTTGGCCGTGACCCCCGTGCCCGCGAGCCGCACCGCGAGCTCGTTGGCGTGGAGGATGTTGGCCAGCTTCGACTGGCTGTAGGCACCCATGGCGTCGTAGCGGCGCTCCTCGAAGAAGGGGTCGGCGACCGAGATGTCGCCGGCACGGTGGGCGATCGAGGCCACGTTGACGATGCGGGCCGGCGCGCTGGCCCGCAGCCGGTCAGCCAGGAGGTCGGTCAGCAGGAACGGTCCGAGGTGGTTGGCGCCGAAGGTCGCCTCGAACCCCTCCTCGGTGACGCGACGATCCGAGAGGATGCCGCCCGCGTTGTTGACGAGGACGTCGAGGCGGTCGTACCGATCGAGGAGCTCGTCGGCGAACGCGTGGATCGAGTCGAAGCTCGCGAGGTCGAGCGGCAGCACCGCGACCTCGTCGGAGCCCGAGCGGCGGGCGATCTCGTCGAACGCGACCCGCCCCTTCTCGCGGTCTCGAGAGGTGATGACGACCGTCGCCCCCTGGCGGGCGAGGCCCACCGCGGCTTCGAGGCCGATGCCCGAGTTCCCGCCGGTGATGACCATCACCTTGCCCCGCAGATCGACGTGCTGGTCGTTCACCCGAGGTTCCTCCTGGGAGTCGTCGTGGCCGCGCCGCCCGTCAGCCATCTGATCAGCCCGTCAGGGGTCAGGCGGTCGGTGCCGAGTGCGGCGGGTCGATGCCGGTCCGTGGAGGGCGTGAGCCAAAAGTGACCGGAGCGGTCCCACCGGGGCGCGTCCGCGAGCAGACTACCGGTCATGGCCGACCCGGGTCCCGAGACCCTCCTTCGACGCTACGGCTGGACCGACCACGTCGCCGCGCTCTGGTCCGTCGCGCCGGAGGGTGCCATCGCGGGCCGTGTGCTCCGCGCCGATCGGGGCCGCGTCCTCGTCGCGACCGGCGCCGAGGTCGAGGGGGTGACATCGAACGCCGCGACGTGGCCTGGCTTCGACGACGAGGTCGCACCCACCACCGGGGACTGGGTCGCGGTCCACCACCCCGAGGGCGACTCGGTCCCCGTCGTCGCCGGGGTGATGCCGAGGCGGTCGGCCATCGTTCGCATCGACGCGCTCGGCCGGTCCGAGCAGGTGCTCGCCGCCAACGTCGACATCGTCTTCGTCGTCCACGGGCTCGACCGACCGCTCAAGCCCGGCCGTCTCGAGCGATCCCTCGTCCTGGCCTGGGAAAGCGGTGCGACCCCGGCGATCATCGCCACCAAGGCCGACCTCGTCGACGCCGACGAGGCCGAGACCCAGCTCGACGAGCTCCGACGCCTGGCGGGCAGCACGCCCGTCGAGGTCGTGTCCGCCCGATCGGGCGACGGCATGGATGCCGTCCGCTCCTATCTCTCGGGGAACCGGACCGTGGTGCTGCTCGGCGAGTCCGGTGCGGGCAAGTCGACCCTGGCCAACGCGCTCGTCGGCGAGGAGGTCCAGGCCACGGCCGAGGTGCGCGCCGGCGATGCCAAGGGCCGGCACACGACGGTCACGCGCGACCTCATCCCGGTTCCCGGCGGGGGCGTGCTCATCGACACCCCCGGCCTGCGTGGCCTGGGCCTGTGGGATGCGGGCGACGGGCTCGCGCTCGCCTTCGAGGACATCGTCGAGGCGACGGCCGGCTGCCGGTTCCGCGATTGCCGCCACGACTCCGAGCCCGGGTGCGCGGTGCGCGCCGCGGTCGACGCCGGCGAGATCGACGCCGACCGCTTCGAGCGCTACCTGGTGCTGCGCGACGAGACCGAAGCCGCCGACGAGCGCCGGGCCGCGATCGCGGCGCGTGAGAAGAAGCGGGACGGCAAGGTCCTGTCCAAGGCGGCTCGCCAGCAGTACCGCGACCGTCCGAGCGGTACGAAGCGGTAGCACCCGGGCGAGGTCCCGCTCGGGTGCTACCCGGGTCGCTTGCGTGCTGGCCCACGATGACCGTGCGCGAGCACCACACGACCAGGGGTTGATCAGGAGCGGATCGAAGTACGGTGACCGGCCGGAGGACCACGTGACAGAGATCTTCGCCGGGAGCCGCGACGCGGAACCCACACCCGATATCCCCGCGGCCACCGTCGTGCCGCTGCGAGACGGACCCGAGGGGCTCGAGACGCTCATGCTGCGCCGCAACGCCGACCTCGCCTTCGCCGGCGGTGCATGGGTGTGGCCGGGCGGCCGCATCGACCCCGACGACTACGACCCCGACCATCCCGACGACCTCGAACGCGCCGCGCGCCGCGCCGCTGTGCGCGAGGCATCCGAGGAGGCCGACCTCGCCGTCGACGCCGACGACTTCGTCTGGTTCTCGCACTGGACGCCGCCGAGTGTGGCCCCCAAGCGCTTCATCACCTGGTTCTACGCCGTCGCCGCCCCCAGCGACGGCGAGCACGACATCACCGTCGACATGGGCGAGATCCACGAGCACCGGTGGATCCGACCGTCCGACGCCATGACCCTGCGCGACGAGGGAGGGATCGACCTCACCCCGCCCACGTGGATCACGCTGGAGCGCCTCGCCCGCTATGAGACGGTCGCCGACACGCTCACCGACCTGCGATCCCATGAGCCCGAGTACTTCGCCACCAGGTTCGCGGCCGTCGACGGCGGCATCGTGTGCCTCTATGACGGCGATGCCGGCTACGAGACCGAGGACCCCGACGCCGTCGGCGGCCGCCACCGGCTCACGATGCTCGACACCTGGGTGTACGAGCGCCACCCGTGACTCCGGACCTGCCGCGCGACCCCGGACCACTCGGCCGTGTGCCGTGGGTGCTCAGCGGAGCCGCAGCACCGAACCCTGGGCGGTGACCCGGGGCGACGCGGTGCGCTGCACGAAGGCACCGCCGTCCACCGACGCGCTGGTGTCGGCACATCCGCCGTCAGCCAGGGACTGGTAGTTCACCCGCACGCTCTCGACCTCGTACACGTCGCCCGCGGCGGTCACCGCCTCCAGTCCGCTCCAGCGGACCTCGCACGGCGGCGCGTCGCACGCCCCGAAGTCCTCGGTCCACACCACGACACCGCTGAGTCGGCTTCCTTCCGAGTAGAGCTCGCGGACGACGTCGACCGCTCCGGTGACCTCGTCGGCGACCTCGCCGCGCCACGCCTTGTGGCCCATCGGCGCCCGGCCCGCATCGGTCGGCCGCCGGATCTTCAGCTGGTACCTGCGACCCGGGAGCCAGGCGAGGTCGCGGGTGTTGGGGTTGCCGGTCGCCGACGGCAGCGGCGATCCGCTGCCCCGCAGCTCCGAGCCGTCCTCGTCGTAGCCGCCCCAGTTCACCGCTGTGCCACCCGGGTGGCCCGGATGCCATTGGAGACCGAGGTGCCCGGCTCCGCACGAGTGGCCGCGGTTGACGAAGCCGGCCTGCAGCGCCCAGAAGCACAGCGATGGCGTGGACGGCGGCTGCTCGACCTGGATCGTGGCCCGCACCTCGACCCACTCCTCAGCGGGCAGGTCCCAGGTCAGGTGGAGCGACGACGCGCCGTTCGTCGAGTGCGGTTTCCCGGTGTGGCCGTCCCAGCTCTCGCGTTCGC
The DNA here is from genome assembly GCA_964525005.1 of uncultured Rhabdothermincola sp. GTDB lineage: Bacteria > Actinomycetota > Acidimicrobiia > Acidimicrobiales > Acidimicrobilacustridaceae > CAZALT01. The sequence continues at coordinate 14,130 of CAZGEF010000024.1, read as the reverse complement.
GGTGCAGCAGCCCGCGCAGTCCCCGTGCCATCAGCCCCCCTCGTCGGCCCGCCTGTGGAGGATGATCAGCACGTCCATCACCTCCGGATCCGCACTCGGTCCGTAGCCGGACACGAGTGTTCCCCTGGTTCCGGTCGTGGGGTTGAACAGCCCGAAGACGATGGCCTCGTCCTCGGGGTCGCTCGCGCCCTCGAACCGATAGAAGCGCTCGACCACCGCGATCTCGTTGAGCCCACACTCGTCGCGAGCGCTGCACCGGAGATCGCCGTGCTCGATGTGGAAGTCGGCGACGTAGCCGTCGGCCTGCAGCACGGTGATCGCCTCGACCACCGTGTCGGGAGCCGTCTCCCCTGGTTCAGGCGCAAATGCCGGCATCAGACCCCTCGCGTCGCTCGGTTCCTGCCGACCGGTCTACCCGAAACCGGAGACTCGCGTCGGGCCACCGGCCGAACGCACGGGTGGACCCGCCGGTCAGGGCAGCGCCGGTCAGGCCGGCTCGCGGGCCGCCCAGGCCTCGTCGAGGGCGTTGCGGAACGCCTCGACCGGCTGGGCACCGGACACGCCGAACTTCCGATCGATGGCCACGAAGGGCACCCCGCTGATGCCGAGCGATCGTGCGGTCTCCTCGTCGTCGCGGACGTCGGCCGCGTAGCGGTCGCCGTCGAGCACCTCGCGGACCTCGTCGACGTCGAGGCCGATCTCCGATGCCAGCCGCACCAGAGCGTCACGGTCGCCGATGCGCACCCCTTCGGTGAAGTAGGCGCGGAACAGCCGCTCCTCGGCCTCCTCCGCGAGCCCACGGTGCCCGGCGAGGTGCAGGAGGCGGTGCGCGTCGAAGGTGTTGGCGGGACGAGCACGCTCGAGCTGGTAGTCGAGGCCCTCCTCGGCGGCGACGCCGCTCACCCGGTCGTTCATGGCCACCGCCTGGTCGACCGACACCCCGTACTTCGACGACAGCATCTCGACGAGGCTCTGATCGGAGCTGGCCGGAGCGTCGGGCGCGAGCTCGAAGCTGCGCCACGTGACCTCGACCTCGTCGCGGTGCGGGAAGTCGGCCAGCGCCGCCTCCCACCGTCGCTTGCCGACGTAGCACCACGGGCAGACGACATCGACCCAGATCTCGACCTCCATGCCCCGGCACAACCACACGACCGGCATCGATGTTCCCCCTCGTTCCCGTCGGTTGCCTACCCGCACGCGGTTGCGTACCTGCAGGTCGCATCGGCGCCCCAACGCACACGACGGCGAGACCGGTAGGGTCGACCGCCATGCCAGACACCGAGAAGCCCCATGTGTTCGTCCCGCCCGGCGAGACCCCGCCGACCGAGCTGATCGTCGAAGACCTCGTCGAGGGCGACGGGCCCGAGGCCCAGCCCGGCCAGCAGGTCGAGGTCCACTACGTCGGCGTGGCGTGGAGCACCCGCCAGCAGTTCGACGCCTCGTGGGACCGAAACGACACCTTCGCCTTCGGCCTGGGCGCGGGTCAGGTCATCAAGGGCTGGGACCAGGGCGTGGCCGGCATGAAGGTCGGCGGCCGCCGACGCATCGTGATCCCACCGGACCTCGGTTACGGCAAGCAGGGAGCCGGCGGCGTCATCAAGGGCGGCGAGACCCTCGTGTTCGTCGTGGACCTCCTCGGCGTCAGCTGACGACGAGGCGGTTCGCGGTCAGCGACCGCGGGCGACCTTCAGCGCGGTGGCGAGCATCGGGAACTGGAGCGGCAACCGGAGCCACGCCGCGATCGACGCGGGTGTGCGCGGCGCACCCGCGTCGATGGCCATCTGGACGTTGGCAGGGTACACCGCGGCGATGGTCGCGAAGGCCGCCGCGCCGCCCGCCTGCGAGGTGGCGGGCGAGAGCATCAAGGCACCCGACGTGAGCTCGGCGACTCCGCTCGACCAGGTCCACAACCGCGGGCTGCCGAACGGCACCCACTTCGGGATGATCTTGTCGAACTGGGCGGGGATCACGAAGTGCAGGGTGCCCATGACCAGCATCATCGTGGCCAGGCGCAGCCGACTGCGCCGAACTGATGGATCCTCACCTTCGGCGGCGGGCTCCGGGAGATCGGGCGAGGTCGTCACGGTTGCGGTTGCGGCCATGGGATCACCGTACCGCCGGTGCCAGGGGGACCTGCGCGGCTCCGCCCGGACGACGCCGCGCTCATCCTCAACTCTGGTGTCCCACCTCGTTGGCCAGCGGCGTCGTGACCGACCACGGGCCGAACCGCGCCCGGAGCTCGTCGTCGTCGACCTCGACGACGCAGCGACCCGGCGTGATGGTCAGCGGAGCGGACGCCGTCGGAAGGTCCTGTCGAAGGCGAAGGGGAAGGGGAAGGGGAAACGTACCGCTGCACCGTAGATCGGCCCGGACGCGGCGGTGACGCTGTCCCGACCCTGAGAGGATCGGGACGGCGCCACCGGACCGTGTCGAGCTTCTGCGCCCGGCCAGAGGCTACGAGCAGCCGCTGGTGGTACCGCAACTTGGGCAGGCGTGGCAGCTGCCGGCCCGCACCATGTGGACGCCGCACTGCATGCACATGGGCGAGTCGGGATGGGCCTGACCCTCGCCCTTGGGCGTGAGGTCGAGCAACGTCATGGCCGACTCCACCGAGGGCGGATCGGCGGGCAGCTCGGAACCCTGGCGGGTCTCGACGACGGTCTCCTCGACGCCCGGCAGCGTGGGTTGGGTGCGCTCGGCGGTGGTGAGGATGCCGATCTCGGCCCGCTCCTCGAGCGACAGGTACATGACCGCCAGCTTGCGGAACAGGTAGTCCATCAGCGAGTTGGCGATGCGGATGTCCGGGTCGTCGGTCATGCCGGCCGGCTCGAAGCGCATGCCGGTGAAGGCCTCGACGAAGCTGCGCAGCGGCACTCCGTACTGGAGGCCGTGGCTGACCGAGATGGCGAAGGCATCCATGATGCCGGCGAGCGTGGAGCCCTGCTTGGACACCCGCACGAAGATCTCGCCGGGGCGGCCGTCCTCGTACTCGCCGACGGTGACGAAGCCCTTGCAGTCGGCCACCCGGAACTCGAAGGTCTTCGAGTTGCGCGACCGCGGGAGCTTCTGGCGGACCGGCTCGTAGATGACCTTCTCGACGATCTTCTCGACGATCTCGGTGGCCGCCGCGGCGTCGGCGTCGCCGCCCTGGAACCCGTTGTCGCCCTTCTTGAGGGTGGCCAACGGCTGCGCGACCTTGCAGTTGTCACGGTAGATGGCGACGGCCTTGAGGCCCATCTGCCAGGCATCGATGTGGAGCTGCTCGATGTCTTCGACGGTGGCCTCCTCGGGGAGGTTGACCGTCTTGGAGATGGCACCCGAGATGAAGGGCTGGACGGCCGCCATCATCTTCACGTGGCCGAGGTAGTGGATGGTGTTGTCGCCCATCGAGCAGGCGAACACCGACAGGTGATCGGTACGGAGATCGGGTGAGCCGAGGATGGTCTTGTGCTCGTCGATGTAGGCGATGATGCGATCGACCTGGTCGGGGGTGTAGCCGAGGTTCTTGAGCGCCCGGGGCACCGTCTGGTTGACGATCGACATCGTTCCGCCGCCGACGAGCTTCTTGAGCTTGACGAGGCCGAGGTCGGGCTCGATGCCGGTGGTGTCGCAGTCCATCATGAGGCCGATGGTGCCCGTCGGCGCCAGCACCGACGCCTGGGAGTTGCGTACGCCGTGGGCGGCGGCGATCTCGCACGCGTCGTCCCACGACTGCTGCGCGGCGGCGAGCAGCTCCATCGGGACCTGCTCCTCGTCGATGTCCGAGGCCGCAGCGCGGTGCTGGTCGAGAACCCGGAGCATGTGCTGCTCGTTCTCGGCGTAGCCGGCGAAGGGACCCATGCGACTGGCGGTGCGGGCCGAGGTGGCGTAGGCGTGACCGGTCATCAGCGCGGTGATGACACCGGCCCACGACCGACCCTCGTCGGAGTCGTAGGCATGGCCGAGCGCCATGAGCATGGCGCCGATGTTGGCGTAGCCCAGGCCGAGCTGGCGGAACTTGCGGGAGTTCTCCCCGATCGCCTCCGTCGGGTAGTCGGCGTTGCCGACGAGGATCTCCTGGGCGGTGAAGAACACCTCGACGGTGTGCTTGAAGGCCTCGACATCGAAGGTGCCGTCCTCGCCGAGGTACTTGAGCAGGTTGATGCTGGCCAGGTTGCAGGCCGAATTATCGATGTGCATGTACTCCGAGCACGGGTTGGAGCCGTTGATGCGCCCGGTGTTGCCCGCCGTGTGCCAGTGGTTGATGGTCGTGTCGAACTGCATGCCGGGGTCTGCGCACTGCCAGGCCGCCTCGGAGAACTGGCGCATGAGGTCGCGGGCCCGGACGGTCTTGATGACCTCACCGGTGGTGACCGCCCGCAGGTGCCAGTCGCCGTCGTCGACCACGGCCTGCATGAACTCGTCGGTGACGCGCACCGAGTTGTTGGCGTTCTGGTACTGGATGCTGATCGAGTCGCGCCCGTCGAGGTCCATGTCGAAGCCGGCGTCACGCAGCACGCGGGCTTTGCGCTCCTCCCGTGCCTTGCACCACACGAACTCCTCGATGTCGGGGTGATCGGCGTCGAGGATCACCATCTTTGCCGCCCGCCGGGTCTTGCCGCCCGACTTGATCGTGCCCGCTGACGCGTCCGCGCCGCGCATGAAGCTGACCGGTCCGGACGCGGTGCCACCGCCCTTGAGCAGCTCGACGCTGGAGCGGATGTTCGACAGGTTGACGCCCGCCCCGGACCCGCCTTTGAAGATGATCCCTTCCTCCCGGTACCAGTTGAGGATCGAGTCCATCGTGTCGTCGACGGCGAGGATGAAGCACGCACTCGCCTGGGCCGGCACGCCGGGGACGCCGATGTTGAACCACACGGGGCTGTTGAACGCCGCCTTCTGGTTGACGAGGATGTGCTTCAGCTCGGCGTTGAACGTCTCGGCCTCGTCGCCGTCGGCGAAGTAGCCGCCCTCGGAGCCCCAGGTCGTGATCGTGTCGGCGACGCGGTCGATGACCTGGCGCAGCGAGCGCTCGCGCTCGGAGGTGCCGAGCGTGCCGCGGAAGTACTTCTGAGCGACGATGTTGGTGGCGTTCTGCGACCACGTCGCCGGGAACTCGACGTCGGCCTGCTCGAACGCGACGCTGCCGTCGACCCAGTTCGTGATCTTCGCCAGGCGCAGCTGCCAGGCCAGCTCGTCATAGGGGTGACGGCCCGGTGTCGTGTAGTGACGACGAATGCCGATGGTTCGACGATCCGCAGCGAGCGACATGGCAGGACTCCTGTGCGACGGCGGGTTACGTCAGTGTAGTTCGGGCGGGTGGACACGCCACCGGGCACCCGCGCCCGGTGGGACCACGAGAGAGTCCTGACTGCGGTGCGGTGTCACAGGTCCACCGACCCCGTCCACCGACGACGGCCCGACCCGAGGCATCTCCTCCCCCGGCACCGGCCGGCACGCATCCGCGCACCGCACCGCAGTCATGTCGGATCGACCCTATTGCGAGACCCCTGTGTGAGGGAAGGGGACAAGCCTGTGAATTCCCGAACGGCTGTGGACGCACGTGTGGACAGCCGTGTGGACATCCCAGACAGTGGGCGGCGCGGTCAGTTCGGAGCAGCGAGCTTGTCGAGCAGGGCGATCTCGCGCTGGAAGTCGGCCGCCGCGTCGAAGTCCTTGTAGACGCTCGCGAACCGCACGTAGGCCACCTCGTCGAGGCGGCGGAGGTGATCGAGCACGACCAGTCCGATCCGCGACGACGTCGTCTCGGGCCCGTCGAGGCGCACCTCGTCCTCGACGTCCTCGGCCAGGCCCTCGATCGCCGCCTGATCGACGGGCCGGCCCTTGCAGGCTGCGAGCACGCCAGCGACGACCTTGGATCGATCGAAGGGCTCGGAGCGACCGTTCGACTTGAGCACCGTGAGGGCCGCGCCCTCGATCCGCTCGAACGTCGTGAACCGGTAGCTGCACTCCGGGCACGCCCGCCGCCGGCGGATGGCTGCGCCGTCGTGCGCCGCACGGGAGTCGATCACCTTGGTGTCGTGATGGCGACACGCTGGACACTGCACGGCGCCAGTGTAGAGCCGCAGGTCGCGCGCATCGGGCCGGCACAGCGGGTGCTCATGGCAGCTGCAGGTGCTGGCCGATCTGGAGGTCGGGACCCCCGTTCAGCCGGATCAGCGCCTCGACGTAGGACGTGACCGACCGATCGCCGGCGAAGCGCTGGGCGATGGACCACAGGTTGTCGCCGGGCTGCACGACGTACGGGGCCGACTGGACTGGCCGGGCCGTGGGAGCGGAGGCAGGTACGCCCCCACGGCCCGCCAGGGCGCGCTCGGCGGCAACGAAGCCGACGAGCACGAGCAGGAGCGCAACCAGCAGCGCGAGAGCGACGACGACGCGCCGACGGAGGTACACCGCAGCGAGGTCGCGTTCTCGCGGGCGGGGGCTGAGCTCGATGACGAACTGCGGGTCGAGTGCGAGCGCCATGTCGGTACCTCCGAGGTGCGTGTCGAGCGGATGGCGGGCGGCGATCGGTGGACGCCTGTTCGCAGACTAGCGTTCGCAGACACCTGTTCGCAAACAGTTGTTTGCCGACATCTGTTCGATTCCGAACGACGCCGCGGCGAACCGGTGTTTGACAACCCCTGCGAACGCCTGTACGTTGTTCGGCATGGCAGACAACGTCCTCACCACTCGCCAACGGGCCATCTTGGATTTCATCGAGCTCAACATGCGCGAGCACGGCTATCCGCCGTCGGTTCGCGAGATCGGCGAGGCGGTCGGGCTCACCTCTCCCTCGACCGTGCACAACCATCTCAACCGCCTGCAGCGCCTCGGCTACCTGCGGCGCGACCCGACCAAGCCCCGCGCCATCGAGGTCCGCTGGGATCCGAACTCGGGCGCCGTGCTCGAGCGCCGTCCGGCACGCTACGTGCCGCTGGTGGGCGACGTCGCGGCCGGCACCGACGTGCTCGCACAGGAGAACGTCGAAGAGCTGTTCCCCCTGCCGATCGACTTCACCGGCGAGGGCGAGCTGTTCATGCTCCGGGTGCGTGGCGACTCGATGATCGAAGCCGGCATCCTCGACGGCGACTTCGTGATCGCCCACCAGCAGGCCACGGCCGACAACGGTGACATCGTGGTGGCGGGCATCCCCGGCGAAGAGGCGACGGTCAAGTTCTTCTCGCGCGCTCGCCAGCAGATCACGCTCACGCCGGCGAACAGCCGCCTGCAACCGATGGAGTTCCCGGCCAGCGACGTCAGCCTCTACGGCCGGGTCGTCACCGTGCTTCGCCGGCTCTGACTCAGCGTGCGCCGGGCGGTGGTGGCGTCGGGTTCCAACCCGACGCCGCACCGAACGGCGCGGATGCCGCGCCCTGCGGCGCCTTCTTGGCCCGGCCGAGGACGATGAGCAGCACGCCGAGCAGCACACCCACCAGCCCGACGATGATCGGCAGCAACGGGTTGGGCTTCAGGCTCTCGACGTCACCGCCGACGGCCACCACGACGTCGTCGTCGGCGGTCACCGAGAGGTGGTAGCGGCCAGCGTCCAGCCGAGCGGTGCGCTCGAGCTCTCCCTGATAGCCGCCGGTGTCGTAGCTCACGCCGTCGGCACGGCGCAGGCGGACGTTGTCGCCGTCCTCGTCGGCGAGCGTCAACGTCGGCGGGTCCGCATCGCTGGTGTCGAAGCTGTCGCCCGTCGCCGGGCAGTCGCCGCGCACGTCGGCCACCTCGCCCTTGGACTCGACGTAGAAGTAGTAGGTGTCCTCCTCGTCGACGTCGAGCGTGGTCACGCAGTTGGCGGGACCGCGAGCGAGATCCTTGACCCCGTCGCTGTAGCGCTTCGACCCGCCGAGCGCGAGGAGCAGACCCCCGAGCACCCCGGCCACGATCAGCACCACGCCGAGGCCGGTCAGCAGCTTGTTCCGTCCTCGACCGCCGCCCGCAGCAGCGGTCACCGGCACCGTCGGTGGCGCGCCCGCACCGACGGGGATCCAGCCCGGCGGCGTCGGCGGCGCGCTCGACCCGCCGGGGACGAGTCCGGGCGGGAGCCCGCCGGGTTGCTGGCCGGGGAAAGGTGGTGGAGTGCTCATGGGTGCTGCAGTCGTTGGATGATGAGGGCGATGCGGTCGTCAGGTTGTACCACGGCCACGCGCACGTGTCGCGCTCCCCCGCTGCCGTAGAAGTCGCCGGGGCTGACGAGTGCGCCACCTTCGCGGGCCAGACGCTCGGCGAACGCCCACCCGTCGCCGGCGTCGAACCACAGGTAGAAGCCCCCGGCCGGCATGTCGATGTCGACGCCGGCCCACTCGGCGAGCGCGGGGGCCAGCGTCGCGAGGCGCGATGCGTAGCGGTCGCGCTGCACCTCGACGTGCTCGTCGTCGCCGAGCGCGGCGACACCTGCCGCCTGCGCCGGGCCGGGCACCATCAAGCCGGCGTGCTTGCGCACCTCCTGCAGGTACTCGACCAGCTCGCCGTCGCCGGCGTACCACCCGACCCGGAGCCCGGCCAGGTTCGACCGCTTCGACAGGGAGTGCACGGCGACGACGCCGCCGGTGCCGTGCTCCAGGATCGAGCGGGGGCGTCCCTGCCACGTGAACTCGGCGTAGCACTCGTCGCTGAACACCGGTACCCCATGCCGGCGGCCCCACGAGGCGACGGCCTCGAGGTCGTCGAGCGCGCCGGTCGGGTTGCTCGGCGAGTTGCTCCACAGCACCAGTGCCCGATCGACGTCGGTCCCGTCGATCCGGTCGAGGTCGAGCCCTCCCTGCGCGTTCGGCGGCACCGCGACCGCCCGACAGCCGGCGAAGATCGCGCCCATCTCGTAGGTCGGGTACGCCACCGCCGGGTAGAGCACCGTGTCGCGCTGCGGGGTGCGCAGCCGCAGCCACTGCGGCAGCGAGGAGACGAACTCCTTCGTGCCGACGCAGGCACCGAGCTCACGACGCGGATCGATGTCGACGCCGAAGCGCCGCTGGATCCACGCCGCCGCGGCCTCGCGCAGTGGCGCCGAGCCGATCGAGGCGGGGTACCCGCGCTCGGCGTTCGACGAGGCGAGCGCGGCGATCACCGATGCGGGCGGCGGGTCGCACGGCGTGCCGATCGACAGGTCGACCAGCCCACCGGGTAGCGCTTCGGCGAGCGGCTTGAACGCGTCCAGGCGGTCGTAGGGATACGGCGGGGGGACGAATCCCTCGGGCGGCATGGCCGTCACGATGGCACCTCGGTGCCGGTCCGGCCGATTCGATCGGATCAACTATGGACGGGCGGGGGCGACCACGAACTCCGCCAGGCGCCCCGCCGACGAGTCCGACAGCCGGGCGCGGACCCGCACGCCGCCGTCCAGGTCGGTGGTGGAGACGACCTCGCCCTCGCGGTGGATTGCGGCGAGCGCGTCGCCGCGCTCCCACGGCACGAACAGCTCGACGATCTTGGAGATCGCCCGCATCCGATCGGCGAGCACCTGGAGCAGCTCCTCGATGCCCTCGCCCGTCGCGGCGCTGATCGCGACCGAGCCGGGGTTGGCTGCGACGAGCCGCTTCGCCTCGTCCGGTGCCAGGTCGGCCTTGTTGAACACGAGCAGCTCGGGCACGACGTGTGCACCGATCTCGGTGAGCACGGCGTGCACGGCGGCGATCTGCCCGTGCGGATCGGCGGCGCTGGCATCGACGACGTGCACGAGGAGGTCGGCGGCCGTGGCCACCTCCAGCGTGCTCTTGAACGACTCGACCAACCCGTGGGGCAGGTGGCGGACGAAGCCGACGGTGTCGGTCAGCAGCACGGGCTCACCACCGGGTAGCGAAAGCCGGCGGGTGGTGGGATCGAGCGTCGCGAACAGACGGTCCTCGACGAGCACGCCGGCCTGGGTCAGCGTGTTCAACAGCGTGGACTTGCCGGCGTTGGTGTAGCCGACGATCGTGACCGCGGCGAGGCCGCTTCGGTTGCGCGACTTGCGCTGCAGATCGCGGGTGCGCTGGAGACCAGCGAGGTCGCGCTCCAATCGGGCGATGCGGGTCTTGATCCGCCGGCGGTCGACCTCGAGCTTGGTCTCGCCGGCGCCGAACCGGGTGCCGACGCCGCCGCGCTGCTGCGACAGCTTGGCGTTCGCGCCGCGCCGCAGTCGGGGCAGCCGGTAGCGCAGCAGCGCCAGCTCGACCTGGGCCTTGCCCTCCAGCGTGTGCGCGTTCTGGGCGAAGATGTCGAGGATCACCGCGGTGCGGTCGATGGCGGTGCGCCCGAGCACCTTCTCCAGGTTGAACTGCTGGGCGGGGGTCAGCTCGTTGTCGAACACGACCGTGTCGGCGTCGACGGCGAGGCACAGCTCCTTCAGCTCCTCGACCTTGCCCTTGCCGATGAAGTACGTGTGGTCGGCGGCGTCTCGGCGCTGCATCACGCGGCCGGCCTCGTCGGCGCCGGCGGTGTCGATCAGCAGCGCCAGCTCGTCGAGCCGGGCCTCGGTGTCCTCGTCGGTCATCCCCGGCAAGGTCACACCGACCAACACGATCCGTTCCCGTCGGCTGCGCTCGATGAGTGTCGCGCCCAGTGCCTCGGTGTACGGATTGGTCATCGGTCTCCTCGGTGGCTTCGCTCAGCCGGTCGGTGTCGGCACTGTCACCGTACCCACGAACGCGGTGTCGCCGCTCAGGGTCGCACGGCGGTGGTCCGGTCCTGTCAGACGAACTGTGACATCTCCGCCAGGCATGTGCACGAGGATTTCCTCGTCGGGCGTCGGCACGGCGAGTCCCCAGCGGCGTGCCGCCCACGCCGTGGCCGAGGCGCCGGTGCCGCACGCCTGGGTGATGCCCGCGCCGCGCTCGTGCACGCGCATCGTCACGCCGTGCGGCTCGGGGCCTGGCTCGACGACCTCCAGGTTCACTTGGGCGACCAACGGACCGAGTTGATCCAGCGGCACCTCGGCAACCGAGTCGACGGCGATCACGCTGTGCGGATTGCCGAGATCGAGGTGCCAGACCGGTCGATCCGGGTGGCAGCCCAGCGCGTCCCAGCCGTCCGGCTCGCGCCCCTCGGCGACCTCGCCCATGTCGACGCTGATCCACAGCGTGCCGGGCCGAACCTCGCGGACCACCTCCACCCGCTTCTCACCCGCGTCGGTGGCGACCCGGTACTCGAACGGCCCGCTGCGGCGCTGGGCGAGGTAGGCGGCCTGGGCGAGGCAGCGGATGCCGTTGCCGCTCATCTCCGCCCGGCTGCCATCGGCGTTGTGCAGCACCATCGTGAGGTGCCGGTCGTCGGTCGGGGCGCGGCCGAGCGTGAGGAGCCCGTCGGCACCGATGCCCGTGCGGCGGTCGCACCATCGCCGGGCCAGCGCCGGCCAGCCGATCGGCGGCTCGCCCTGGAAGAGGTCGTAGACGAGGAAGTCGTTGCCGAGCCCGTGGTGCTTGGTCAGCTGGATGTGCATGCGATCTCGTCGAGTGCGGCGACGACCTGCGGGATCGCCTCCCGCTCGTCGGTGGTCACGTCGACCCAGCGTATGCGCGGGTCACGGCCGAACCACCGGAGTTGCCGGACCGCGAACTGCCGGGTGGACAGCGCGATCTTCGCGCTCGCCTCCTCGAGCGACAGGCGGCCCGCCAGGTGCTCGATCAGCTCGCGGTAGCCGAGTGCCTGGCTCGCCGTCCGCGACATCGGCGCGGACGTCAGGCGGCGCACCTCGTCGAGCCAGCCGGCATCGAGCATCGCCTGCACCCGCCGCTGGATCCGGGCCGTCAGCGCGTCACGGTCCCAGCGCAGACCGATCTGGACGACATCGGTCGGCGGGAACGCGCTCACGCCGGGCCCGAACGAGCTGAACGGCCGGCCGCTGCCGACGGTGACCTCCAGCGCCCGCAGCACCCGCCGCCGGTTGGTCGGCTCCATCCGCGTCGCCGCCAACGGATCGAGCACTGCCAGTCGCTCGTGGAGCACGTCGGTCGGCTGCGTGTCCAGCCGGGCGCGGACGTCGGGATACTGACCCGGTACGTCGAGGTCGTCGATCGCTGCGGTGAGGTACAGCCCGGTACCGCCGACCAGCAGCGCCCGGCCGCCGCGGGCGTGCACGTCCGAGCGGACGGCGCGCAGGTCGCGCTGGAAGCGGGCCACGGTGTAGTCCTCGCTCGGCTCGACGAGGTCGATCAGGTGGTGCGGCACGAGCGCCTGCTCCGCCGCCGACGGCTTCGCCGTGCCGATGTCCATCCCCCGGTACACCTGCATCGCGTCCACCGACACGAGCTCGGTGCCCGCCACCTCCAGCGCCGCGGCGAGCGCGACCGCCGACTTCCCCGACGCCGTCGCCCCGACCACCGCGACCGCCGGGCCGCTCACCGCCCTCGCTCCCCCACTGCCCGGCCGGCCACGATGCCGATTTCGGAGTCCACGCCGGGCAGTGGTGGTCAGCCCACCACGACCGGGATGCGGGTCTTGTGGGCAGGCGCGGAGATCACCTCGACCAAGCGGCCGGCGAGGTGGTGGGGGGCGGCGCGGGTGATCTCGACCGCCGCGTAGCTGCCGGGCCGTACGCCGGCGGCGGTGAAGTGGACCAGCTTGTTCTGGCGGGTGCGGCCGCTGGTGACCGACGGATCGCGCTTGCTCGGGCCCTCGACCAGCACCTCCTCGACCCGCCCGACGCGGGCCTCGTGCTTGGCGAGCGCGGACCGCTCGATCACGACGCGCAGCCGGGCGAAGCGCTCGGACGCGACCACCGGATCGACGAAGCGGTCGGTCATCAGCGCGGCCTCGGTGCCGGGTCGGGGGGAGAAGATGAACGTGTAGGCGTAGTCGTACTCGGCGGCCGCGGCCACCTCGAGCGTGCGCTCGAAGTCGTCATCGGTCTCCTCCGGGAAGCCGACGATGATGTCGGTCGACACGGCGAGGTCGGGCACGACGGCGCGGGCCTCGGCCAGGCGGGCCAGGTAGCGCTCGGCGGTGTAACCGCGGTGCATCGCGGCGAGGATCCGGTCGCTACCCGCCTGCAGTGGGTAGTGCAGGTGCTCGCAGACCGCTGGTGTCTCGGCCATCGCCGCGAACGTGTCGGGGCGCATGTCCTTCGGGTGTGGGCTCGTGTAGCGCACACGGCGGATGCCCGCCACGTCGCCCACGGCGCGCAGCAGGTCGGCGAACAGCGGCCGCACCCTGGCATCGGCGTCGCCACCGCGGCGGGCGGCGAGCTGAAGGTCGCGGCCGTAGCTGTTGACGTTCTGGCCGAGCAGGGTGATCTCGGTGACGCCCTGCTCAGCGAGCGTGCGCACCTCGTCGACGATCAGTTCGAACGGTCGGCTGATCTCGACGCCGCGCACCGCCGGCACGATGCAGAACGCGCAGTTGTTGTCGCACCCGATCTGGATCGTGACCCAGGCGTTGAACGCGATGTCGCGCTTGGCGAGCAGCGCCGACGGGAACGTGTCGTGATCGTCGAGCACGGCGGCATCGAGGATCTCGGTGACCGGTCCGTCCACCCGCGCGCCCGACACCAGCGTCGCCGCCCGGTGCACGTTGTGGGTGCCCATCACGACATCCACGTACGGCGCCCGCTGGCGCACGATGTCGCGGTCCTTCTGGGCGAGGCAGCCGCTGACGACGATCTGGCGCTCGTCGCGCTGGCCCTTCCAGGTCTTCAGGTGGCCGAGCGTGCCGTACAGCTTGTTGTCGGCGTTCTCGCGGATGCAGCAGGTGTTGAGCACGACGACGTCGGCGTCGTCCTCCGATGCCGCCTCGACCAGGCCGTCGTCCTCCAGCAGGGCGGTGATGCGCTGCGAGTCGTGCTCGTTCATCTGGCACCCGAAGGTGCGCACGAAGAACTTCCGCTCAGCCATGGCCGACCAGGCTACGGCTCATTCCGGGCACGTCGGCTACGCGTCGTGGCCGGTTCGGCCCTGGCCAGCCCGAGAGCCGAACTGACCGCGATCGTCAAGCGAGGTAATCGACGAGCACGCACACCATCCCGACCGACCTGGCCAATGCCGCCGAGACCACGATCACCGACGCCGAGTGGCCGCGAGCTGCGACCGCTCACGAGCGGTTCGACGCCCTGCTCGCCACCAGGCCCCGCGCCAAGGCCCGACACGGCCCCGTGGAGCTCCTCGTCGGAGACGAGGAGAAACGCGGCTCATTCCGTTTCCAGGAACTCCTTGAGGCGCTGGCTGCGCTGGGGGT
>CAZGEF010000023.1:0-36702 GCA_964525005.1 uncultured Rhabdothermincola sp. | reverse complement strand
CCACGCAGACAACTCGTCCCCACTGACGCATAGGGTCGTCAGCAGGGATCGTCGGAGCACCAGTTGATGGGGACCAGGTCCCGATCTACGTGAACACCCCGCCTTCGGCGGGCTGCCCCAGCGTCAATTGCACCCCCTCTCACCACACGTTGCTGCCGAACCGGCCTCCCCCGGACCATCTTGGCAAATGGGCTCCCGGACTGGGTGCCCTCAAACGCCGATTCCGGGTCACCTACATGTTGTGGTCCGCGCCAACATCGCGCGAGCCAGACAGGGCGAGCGGCGTCAGGGGTCGGTGGAGCTCGTCGTGGTCGAGGCGGTCGTCGTGGTGGTCGGCGGTGCCGTGGTGGTCGTCGGCGGCGGCTCCGCGGTCGTGGTCGTGGTGGCCTCACCGGTCGACACGTTGAGGACGATGGTGGTGCCCTCCGGCTGGCTCGAACCTGCCGCCGGGCTGGTGCTCACGACCCGACCGACCTCCATGCTGCTCGAGCTCACCGGGTTCTGCGTGACCCGGAAGCCCCGCTCCGCCATGGCCGCGGTGGCCTCGGGTACCGTCATGCCCGCGACCGTCGGAACGATCTCGGACCGCGGACCGGACGAGATGACGATGGTGACCGTGCGGCCCTTGGCCAGCATCGTGCCCTTGGCGGGCATCTGGTCGACGACCTCGAACACCGGTGCATCGCTCTCGCGGGTCTGCGGATCGACCTCGAACCCGAGGTTCCTGAGGATGTTGGTGGCCTGGTTCTGGTTCTTGCCGACGAGGTCGGGCACCTCTTCCTCGCCCGGGCCCTCGCTGACCCGGATGATGACGGTCGCGCCCTTCGCCGTCCGGGTACCACTCGTCGGCGTCTGGTCGAAGACCTCACCGACGGCGACGTCGTCGTTGGGCTCGAGTCGGGCGTCGACCTTGAACCCATCGGCGACGAGCGTCGCCTCGGCATCGGCCCGTTGCATGCCGACCACCTGAGCCACCTCGACCTGCTCCTCGGTCGCGCTGAGCCTGGTGCCCAGGTACACGAGCACCCCAGCGAGCGCGACCAGCAGCACGACGAGGATCCCGATGTAGATCGAGCTGCGCTTGTTGGGTGGCGGTCCGCCACCGGCGAGCTCGGGCTGCGCGCCCGTCGGCGGACCGGCTGCACCGGCTGCCGCCGCGGGGATGGCCTGCGTCGCCTCCACTGCGGCAGCGGCGCCGAGCGCGGCTCCGGTGGCGGTCACCGGCTGGCCCGCCAGGAACCGCCGGAGGTCGGTGCGCAGGTCGTCGGCGGTCGCGTAGCGATCGTCGGGGGACTTGGCGAGCAGCTTGACGTCGATGGCGTCGAGCGGAGCCGGCACCGACGGGTCGACGGCGCGCGGCGACGGGACGGCTTCCTGCACGTGCTTGTAGGCGATGGCCACCGGCGTGTCGCCGCTGTAGGGCGGGCGGGCGGTGAGCATCTCGAACAGGACGCAGCCGAGCGAGTAGAGGTCGCTGCGCTGGTCGACCGGCTTGCCCTGGGCCTGCTCGGGCGAGAAGTAGGTGGCGGTGCCCATCACGGCGCCGGCCTGGGTGAGGTTGGCCTGGGCGGTCTCGGCGGCGAGCGCCTGGGCGATGCCGAAGTCGGCGACCTTCACCTGGCCCTGGCTCGTGATCATGATGTTGCCGGGCTTGATGTCGCGGTGCACCACACCGTTGCGATGGGCGAACGCCAGGGCCGACGCGATGTCGGCGGCCACCTCGGCCGCACGGTCGGCCGGGAGGGCGCCGTCGGCACGGATCTGCTCCGAGAGGCTGCGACCCTCCACGTACTCCATGACGATGAAGTAGGTGTTGTACTGCGCGCCCCAGTCGTACACAGCCACGATGTTGGGGTGGTTCAGGTTGGCCGCCGCCTTGGCCTCGCGGCGGAACCGCTCGACGAAGGCCGGGTCCTTGGCGTACTCCGGGAACAGCACCTTGACGGCGACGGGCCGGTCGAGCAGCAGGTCGCGCGCCAGGTACACGTCGGACATGCCACCGCGGGCGAGCTTGCGGTGGAGCTCGTAGCGATCGTTGAAGACCGTGGGCTTGCGTTCGTCCGACATCAGCGGGCCAGCCTAAACGGCGACCACGGTTGCCCCCCAGCCGCCCCCGTCGACCTTTCGTCACACCGCGGGCTTTCGTCACACCGCGGGCTTTCGTCACACCGCGGGCTCTCGTCACACCGCGGGCTCTCGTCACACCGCTGGCGGTCCATCATCCTCCGTTCCTCGTGGCCAGTGCCGCGGCCAGCACGTCGTGGGCGATCGGCCCGGCGATCTCACCACCGGTCGCTTCCCGGGCCCCGCTCTGGTTGAGCACGACGACCGACACCGCTATCTGCGGATCGCCCGCCGGTCCGCCCCAGCCGATCATCCACGTGTGCGATCGCGGCGGGTCGGTTCCGAGCTGTGCGGTACCGGTCTTGGCGCCCACCTCGTAGCCCGGGATCGCCATGGCCCTCGCACTGCCGTTGGTGACCACGTTGACCATCGCTTCCCGCATCGTCTGGGCGGTCTCGGGGCTGATGGCGGTGCGCCACGCCTCGTCGTCGAACTCGCCGACGCGGTTGAGGTTCTTGTCGAGCACCTCGGCCATGACGTGCGGCTTCATGATCACGCCGCCGTTGGCGATGCCCGCCGCGACGAGCGCCATCTGGAGCGGTGTCGCGGCGACGTCGTTCTGCCCGATGGACGCCTGCGCCAGCCTGGGGGTGTTCTGCGTGAAGTCGGTGGGGAACGCGGAGGTCGCGGGGCGGGGCAGATCGATGGGCGGCGCGTCGTTGAACCCGAACGACTCGGACCCCTTCACCATGATGTCGGGGCCGAGGTCGACACCCATCTGGGCGAACGCGCTGTTGCAGCTCCGGGCCAGGATCTCGAACAGCCTGCCGCCGCACACCTGACCCCCGAAGTTCTGGATCTCCTGGGTGGTGAGCGGCGGCGTGTAGCCCCGGACCTGGGGGTACACCGGGTTGTCGGGTGTGACCTGGCCGCTCTGCACACCGTTGGAGCCGGTGACGACCTTGAACGTGGAGCCCGGGAAGTAGCGCTCCTGGTACTGGTGGGCGACGAGCGGTCGGCCCGGCGAGGCGTCGAGGAACGCGTAGGCGTCCTCCACGGACTCGGCGTCGTGGTTCGCCATGACGTTCGGGTCGTAGGACGGGTAGCTCCAGAAGGCGAGCAGCTCACCGGTCTTCACGTCGATGGCCACCACCGAGCCCTCGCGGTCGCCGAGCTCGTCCCGAGCGAGCTGCTGGAGGTCCCGGCGCACCGAGAGCTGCACGTCGCCGATGTTGGCCTCGCCCACGAACAGGTCGGCGATGCCGCGGATCTGCTGACCGAAGTCCTGGCCGCTCAGCTGGTCGTTGTAGGTCTTCTCGACGCCTGCCGAACCGAACGAGTACGAGAAGTAGCCGGTGATGTGGCCGAACAGATCACCCTCCGGGTACTCGCGCTGGTAGTCGAAGCGGGCGGAGGCCGGGTTGGTGTTGGGCACCGACCGGGCGAGCACCGCGCCGTCCGCCGAGGTGATGGTGCCGCGGGGCCGGTTGAAGTCGCGCTGGACCTGGGCCGTGTTGCGGGGGTTCTCGTTGTAGGTCTCGACCGAGAACACCTGGATCCAGTTCAACATGGCGAACAGCGCGAGGTACGCGGCGATGAGCCCCACGCCGAGCCGACGGATCTGCTTGTTCACGCCGACGTCCCCACGATCGGGTCGCTCATCCCAGCGCCACCCGTTCAGGCGGTTCGGACGGCTTCGGCCCCGGCTCGGTGGAGCTGTCGTGCGACACCCGGAGCAGCAGCGCCAGGAGCACGTAGTTCGCCACCAGGGACGAACCGCCGTAGGAGACGAAGGGCAACGTCACACCGGTGAGCGGAAGCACCCGGGTGACCCCACCCACGATGATGAACGCCTGGATGCCGATGAGGGCCGTGAGCCCCGTCGCCAGGAGCTTCTCGAAGGTGTCCTTGGCGTTGATGGCGATGCGCAACCCCGAGCCCACCATGAGCAGGTAGGTGCTGAGCACGAGCGTGCCGCCCAGCAGGCCGAGCTGCTCACCGATGGCGGCGAAGATGTAGTCGCTCGACAGCAACGGCACGTTCACGTTGCCGCCCATGCCCAGGCCGGTGCCGGTCAGGCCCCCGAAGGCCATGGCGAAGATGCCCTGGACGACCTGGTAGCCGGTGTCGCCCGGATCGGCCCACGGATCGATCCAGATGTCGACCCGCTGCTGCACATGGGCGAACTGGGTCCAGGCGAAGAGGCCACCGGCCGCGAACAGCACGGCACCGATGACGAGCCACGACGGGCGCTCGGTCGCCACCCACAGCAGGATCACGAACAGCGAGAAGAACAGCAGCGAGGTGCCGAAGTCGGTCTGGGCGACCATGACGACCAGCGACACCAGCCAGATGAGCAGCACCGGGCCCAGGTACTTGAGGTCGGGCACGTGGAACGGGCCGATGCGACGGGTGCTGGTGCGCAGCAGCTCGCGCTTGTCGACCAGGTAGGCGGCGAAGAAGACCGCCAGCACGATCTTGGTGACCTCACCGGGTTGGAAGTTCACCGGGCCGACCGAGGCCCAGATGCGGGCACCGCCCTTGGAGGATCCGATGCCCGGGACGAACGGGAGCACGAGCAGCACGAAGCCGACGAGCAGGAACGTGTACCGGTAGCGCTGGAGGACCTTCGGGTTGCGCACCACGACGAGCGTGGCGACGAACGCTCCCACGCCGATGGCCGTCCACACCGCCTGCGCGGCGGCGAGCTCGTCGTCGATCGTGGCGATGACCACGTAGCCGAGCCCGTTGAGCAGCGCCGCCAGAGGCAGCAGGATCGGGTCCGCGTTCGGGGCGAAGCGCCGCATGGCGAGGTGGGCGACGAGGAAGAGACCCACCACGATGCCGAGGAACGGGACGATGTTGACGGGCAGGTCGGCCGTCTGGCCGAGCGTGGCCAGCACGTAGGCGCCCACGGTGATGATGGCCACCATCACGATGAGCCCGAACTCGGTGCGCCGTCGATTGCCCACGACGCAGCTCAGGGATCGCCCGGCAGGAGGCCGGCATCAGGGGAACCGGCGGCACCGGCATCGGCACCGCCGGTGGACGCGGGATCGGTGGGAGGCGTCGTGACCGAGGCCGATGTGGTCGTCGTGGGTGTCGACGTCGTCGTGGTGGAGGTCGTGGGCGTGAGCTCCCGGATCCGCTGTCCGAGGTTGTCCACGTACGAGTGGGCGTCGTCGAGCGTGGACTGCTCCTTGCCGGACCTGATCTCGGGGAGCTGGTCCGGCGGCACGTCGGTGATCAGGATGCCGGCGTCTTCCTGGAAGGCGGGATCGATCCAGAGCAGACCTCCGGGCCGGCCCCGGAAGATGGCGACCTTCTCGTCCTGCACCCCGACGTAGTAGGTGCTGGTGCCGACGTAGACGATCGCCGTCACGGCCACGCCCACGAGCAGGACCAGGGCGACGAAGAAGGCGACGAGCCGCCACGTGAAGATCCGTCGCCGCTCCGGTGCGGGCTCGACGGCGACGGCCTCGGCCACGATCGCCTCGATCGGGTCGACGGGCTTGGCCGAACCGCGGTGCCCGTCCGCACCGGCACCGCGGGGTCCACCGGCCGCGCCCCCCGGATCGACAGGGTCCTCGTCGGGATCGCTGCCGGTGTCGGGCGAGCGCTGGGCGAGCAGCACCGCACCGGGCGGCGGGGCGATCGCGGCGTGCAGGACCCGCTCGGAGCCGTGCATGACGCGGGCGACCCGGAGGTCGTCGGGGTGCGGGCGATGGTCGTCGTCGACGATGTCCACGACGACCACGCTGATGTTGTCGCGACCGCCGCTCTCGTTGGCGAGACGGACCAGCTCGTGAGCGGCCTCGGCGGGATCCGCGAGACGGCGGAGCACCGCGGCGACCTTGGAGTCGTCGACCTCGTTGTAGAGCCCGTCGCTGCAGATGAGGAACCGGTCGCCCACGAACGGGACGATCTCCCACGAGTCGACCATGACCTCGGCATCGATGCCGAGCGCCCGCGTGATGATGTTGCGCTGGGGGTGGACGGCGGCCTCGGCCTTGGAGATCCTGCCCTGTCGCTCGAGCGTGGCCACCAGGCTGTGGTCCTCGGTGATCTGCTCGAGCTCGCCCTCCCGCTTGAGGAGGTAGAGGCGCGAGTCGCCCACGTTGATGACACCGATGAGCGGCTCGTCGGCACCGTCGACCAAGGCCAGCGCGCAGATGGTGGTGCCCATGCCCTTGAGGTCGGGTTCGCGCTCGGCTCGTTGCACCAGCGCCGAATTTGCCAGCTGGACCGCCTCGACGAGGCCATCGGTGGTGTGCCGGCCCCCGTCGTCGTAGATGCGCATGACCGACTCGATGGCCAGGTGCGAGGCGATCTCGCCACCGGAGTGCCCGCCCATGCCGTCGGCCACCGCGAAGAGCGTGCCCGCGGCGAGGACGAAGTCCTCGTTGCCGGTGCGGACCCGGCCGGTGTCGCTGTGCGCGCCCCACGCGAACGTGGTCATGGTTCGAGCTCCAGCACCGTGTTGCCGATCTGGATGCGATCGCCCTTGCGCAAGGGGACGGGGGCACCGACCTTGCGCTTGTCGAGCAGCGTGCCGTTGGTGGATCCGAGGTCCTCGAGGAACCACGTGCCGTCGCGCTGGAAGACCCGGGCGTGCAGCTGGGAGACGAACGTGTCGTCGAGCGGGACCTGGCAGCCGGCCGCCCGTCCGATGGTGGCCTCGACGCCCAGCACGTACGACGTGCCCCGCCGCGAGGCGGGTTCGCTGACGACGAGCCGGGCCGGTCGCCGCTGGGCGATGGCCTTGGTCCGCTTGCGCTCCTGGCGCGACGGCTTGGCCGGTGCCGCCGCCGGGGCGGTGACCTTGGCCTGCTGCGGTGATCGGAGCTCGGCCCACACGGCACGGACCACCCGGTAGAAGAACAGGTACAAGAGCGCGAGCAGGCAGAGCTTGAGGACGAAAAGCAGCTGCTCTGACACGACGGGCGATCCTACTGGGCGACCGTGACGATCACGGAGCGACGGGCCGGGTCGAACCGGTCGGAGCGGCCTGCCGTCACGAGGCCTGGAACACCATCCGCGTGGTGCCGAACGCCAGCTCGTCGCCGTCGCGCAGCTCGCGCTCGGCCACCCGGACGCCGTTGACGCGGGTGCCGTTGGTCGAGCCCAGGTCGACGAGCACGAACCCGTCGCCGCGGGGTTGGATCTCGGCGTGGCGACGGCTCACGTTGCTGTCCATGATCGTGATCTCGCACTCGGGCGACCGGCCGATGGCGATCGGCTGGTCGCCCAGCGGGTAGCGATCGTTGGTGGGCAGCAGCAGCGATCCCGCCCCGGCGCCGAAGGGACCCTCCTTCATCCGGGACGTGAGCGAGAAGGTGCCCCTGCTCTGGCGATCCGAGCCGACGATCTCGGCGGTGACGGGCCCGAGGAAGGCGTAGCTCTCGTCGCGGGCGTGCTCGCGCGCCGCATCGCACAGCTCACGGCTGAGCGTCTCGTTGATCTCGGCGAACTGCTCCAGGTCCTCGGGGCTGATCGCGAAGGTGAAGGCGTTGGGCACGACCGTTCGTCCTCGGACGTCGACCGACCGGCGATCGTCCATCTCCCGCGTGAGCCGACGACCCAGTTCGACAGGACGCAAGCCGCTCTTGAAGACCCGCGCGAACGTGCCCTCGACGGCGTGCTCGAGCTTGCGTTCGAATCCCTTGAGTCCCACGGCGCAACACGATACCGGCGCACCAGCAGACGGGACCGCCACCGCCGGCCCCGTCAGCGAAGCGGCCGTGGCCCGGGCAGACTCGGGGTTCACCGAGGATGCCGGAGGTCCTCGGGCCCGCGATCGTGCAGGCGATGGCAGACCTGACGCCGATGGGCCGCACGTGTCACGATTGGAAGCCCTTCCGGCCTTCAGCCGCGCCGCCGAGCGGGACGAGCATCTGACGAAGCAGGAGCCCACATTGACCGCGCTACGCGAACAACTCCTCGAAGTCGTGCTCCGGGAGGGCTACCTGCGACTCGACGACCCCGTCCAACTCCGATCGGGCGAGTGGAGCCAGGACTTCATCGACGGCAAGCGAGCGCTCGCTGAGGGCGAGAACCTCGAACTGGCGTGTCAGGCCCTCATCGCGATGCTCGACGAGCGCGGGATCGATTTCGACGCAGCCGGAGGGCTGACCCTGGGCGCCGACCAGTTCGCTCACGGCACGGCGATCGTGGGCCACAAGAAGTGGTTCGTCGTGCGCAAGGAGCCGAAGGGTCGAGGAACCAACCGCCTGGTCGAGGGCGCGGAGCTCGGTCCGGGAGTTCGAGTGCTCCTCATCGACGACGTGGTCTCCACGGGTGGCTCCATCAAGCAGGCGTGGCGATCCGTCAAGGACACAGGCGCGGAGATCGTCGCTGCCGTCACCCTCGTCGACCGCGGCGAGGTGGCGGCACCGTTCTTCGCTGACGTCGGTGTGCCCTACCTTCCCTTGCTCACCTACAAGGATCTGAAGATCGCCCCGGTGGGACCTGGACGCGCCGACGCTGCGACGGCCGGCTGACGTCGGCATCGCCAACTCCCGCCGGAGCATCTCATGGGTGATTCGCGAATCCAGCGAGCCTGGATTCGCGATCAACCCGTGGTGCGCGAGGAGGGACTTGAACCCTCACGTCCTTTCGGACACAGGAACCTGAATCCTGCGCGTCTGCCAATTCCGCCACTCGCGCGAGTGGAGACGACGAGGCTAGCCCGACCGTCGCCCCAGGTCGGAATCGGATCCTGGCCTGGCGGTCCGGACGACCGGTCCCCTTGCGCCCACACCCCGGACCGAGCCCACCCCGCCCGGTTAGCTTCCCATCATGCGCTTCACCCTGGCCCTGCCCACGGATCGCGTCGACACCCCGACCGAGTTCCTGACCGGTGCCGCCGTGCGCGAGATGGCGGCCTTCGCCGAGGAGTGCGGCTACGACGCCGTGCACGTGACCGACCACCCCGCCCCCGACGTGGCGTGGCTCGAGCACGGCGGCCACCACGCGGTCGACGCCCTGGTCGCGCTCACCTGGGCCGCGGCGGCGACCTACGAGCTGAGGGTGCACACCCACGTGTACATCGTCGCCTACCGAAACCCGTTCGTCTCGGCCAAGGCCGTCGCCACCCTCGACTCGTTGAGCGACGGCCGGCTCATCCTCGGCGTGGCGGCGGGCTACCTGCGCCCGGAGTTCGAGAGCCTCGGCGTCGACTACGACCGCCGCAACGAGCTGCTCGACCAGGGCATCGACATCATGAAGGCGGCGTGGACGGGGGGCACCATCACGGTCGACGACCAGGACATCCAGTGCCGGGGCACCACCATCCGACCCCTGCCCGCGCAACGTCCCCATCCCCCCATCTGGATCGGGGGCAACAGCAAGGCCGCCATCCGCCGGGTCGTGGCCCGCGGCGACGGGTGGTCGCCGTTCGCCAACCCGTCGGCAGCCACCCGCACCAAGACCGCCGTGCTCGACTCCACCGACGAGCTCGCCCGCCGCATCGGCATGCTCCGCGAGCTCGCCGACGAGGCCGGGCGCACCGATCCGATCGACATCTGCTTCGCCCCCTTCGCCCAGGGCTTCGGCGGCAGGGCCAACGTCACGAAGGCGCAGCTCACCGAGGAGATCGACGAGCTCGAACGCCTCGGCGTCACCTGGATCCCCGCGCAGTTCGGGGGCGACACCCGGCGGGAGTGGATGGTCAACGTCGAGCGCTACGCCCAAGACTTCGTGCCGCCGAAGAAGCGATCGGTGACGTCGCGCGGGCCCCTCAAGGACCTCTTCCGGGACTGAGCAGGACAGGTCAGGCAGGGCGGTGGCGCGACCCGGTCACGCCGACGATCACCCGAACGGCCCTCGTCAGGGGGTCGCGGGTGCGATGCCGCCAGCCTGGCGGACCATCAGCAACCACTCGAGCATGTCCTCGTAGAGCCCGAGGATGAGCGGACCGTACCGACCGTCCGATGCCCACACACCGGTGAGCTGGTTCCACGTCTGGCAGCAGCCCGCCGGGCCCCGCAGACGACGATCGACGAGCGGGTTCGCATAGGTCGGGTTGACCTCGACGTAGCTCTTGAGCAGCTGAGCCTGACCACGCACGCCGTCGCGCGCCGAGGCGAAGCCGAAGCCCTCAGGGCACGAGTCGCAGTGCCCGATGCCGGCGAAGTTGTTCAGCAGCCGGGTGTCGCGGTTGGAGAAGGTGCCCGTCTCCCAGATGCTCTGGGCCAGCATGACGTCGCCCCGGATGTTCTCGAGGTTGCCCTCCTCGACGTAGTACCGGGCCAGCTCGTCACCGCTCACCCCCGCCTGCGGTGCCACCTTCCACTGCCGGAACCAGGCCTGGAGCTCCTCCACGGTGAAGGCGCTCTGTCCCGCCAGCGTGACCTGCCACCGGTCCGGATCGGGTCGGGGGGCACGGCCGCCGTCGACCTCGCGGTCGAAGAGCTTGTCGACGTCGTCGACCCGAGCGGTGGCGAGCTCGTCGAGCGCGGCGTCGACCACGGCGTCGGCCGCGTCGACCGCCGCCTGGCGCTCGGCGACGGCAGCCTCGGCCTGCCCCACCGCCTTGTCGTGTTCGAGCACCGCGCCGTCGGCCTCGATGACCGCCTGGTTGGCGTCCTCGATGAGTCGGCTCTGGTGCTCGAGCACCGCGCTGGTGAGCTGCTCGCCCCGACGCTGGTCGTAGACGTCGCCGCCGAGCCGGGAGGACCGACCACCGTTGGCGTGCATGAACGACCGGACCGCGAAGTCGCTCATGGTGCTCCGAGTGGCCGCGAGGCGGTTCTTCTCCTCGCCGAGCCGCTGCTGCGCAGCGCTCAGCTCGAGCCGACGGTTGGTGAGATCGCCGTTGGCGAAGTCGACGCCGACCTGGGCCTGGGGGACGGCGGACTGGGCCTCCAGCAACGCGAGCTCGGCGAGCAGGACGCGGATGTGCGGGGTGGGGTCGCGCAACGGCCCCACCGGTGCCTCAGGACCATCACCGACCTCTGGATCGGCAGGTGGGAGGGCGTCGGGGTCGAGGGGGTCGATCGGCACATCGCTCGGCAGACCGCCGTGCGGTCCCACCACAGGTGGCGGATCGGCCGGGCCCCCGGGTGGTGCCGTGGTCGTGGTGGACGTCGAGGTCGTCGTCGGATCCTCGGCACCGACGGGAGCCGCGGCCCAGCCCGCGACGGACAAGCCGAGCACGGACGCGACCACCAGGGCGGCCAGTGGCCGACGGGCATCGCTGCGGAGTCGGGAGAAGGGGTTCATGGGCACATCAGGCGGCCGACGCTTCCTATCGGGCACCAGCGGGTCCTATCGGCCGCGGGGACCGAGAAGTCAAGGTGGAAGCCTCCCACGCGGCCTCGGTCGATGAAAGGTGCGATCGCCCCACCCAGGTGAACATCGGGTGCTCACGGTGTGGACATGGGAAGGTGAACCCGCACCAGGACGATCCTGGTGCCCATCGGAGGTCCCATGCGCATCGGTGTGTTCCAGGAGGCCCAGACGGTCGACGATCTGTGCCAGCGGGTCGCGAACGCGAAAGAGCTCGGCTTCCCGGCGGTGTGGGCACCACAGATCTTCGGCTTCGACGCCCTGACGGGACTGGCGATCGCGGCCCGGGAGGTCGGAGGCATCGACCTCGGCACCGCCGTCGTCCCGACGTATCCACGGCACCCCATGGCCCTCGCCGCCCAGGCACGCACCGTGCAGCAGGTGGCTGGCGGCTGCTTCACGCTCGGTGTCGGGTTGTCCCACAAGATCGTGATCGAGGACATGCTGGGCATCTCGTTCGCCCGCCCCGTCGACCACATGCGCGAGTACCTCGAGATCCTCCTCCCGCTCCTCGACGACCAGGGCGTCAGCTTCGCGGGTGACCACTACACCGCGCACGTGCAGCTCACGATCCCCGCCCCGTCGCGCGTGCCCTGTCTCGTCGCCGCGCTCGGCGAGCGCATGCTGGCCCTTGCCGGCACGGTCGCCGACGGGACAGCCACCTGGATGACGGGCCCCACCACCATCGCCTCGCACGTGGTGCCCCGCATCTCCGAGGCCGCCGCGGCCGCCGGTCGGCCCGCGCCCCGCATCGTGAGCGCCCTGCCCGTCGCCGTCACCGACGATCCCGACCGTGCTCGCGCCGACGCCGCCGAGATGTTCGCCATGTACGGCATCCTGCCCTCCTACCGGGCCATGCTCGACCGCGAGGGTGCCGCCGATCCGTCCGACGTCGCCATCGTCGGCGACGAGGCGACGGTCCGCGCCGGCGTCGAGGCGATGTTCGAAGCCGGTGCCACCGAGCTCGTCGCCGTGCCGTTCGCGAACCGGGCGAGGACGCTCGAGCTCCTCGCCTCGCTGCTCTGACGCCAGCGCCCCACCCGGCCATCACGCATCTGCGGTCTGCGGGCGGGACCGGGTCGACCGGCGGATGACCGGGTCGACCGGCGGGTGAGCCAAGCGTCACGGACAGACCTAGGGTGCGAGCCATGACCGTCGAAGAGACCCTGGCCGCCTACCTCGACTTCCGCCGTCGCATCGACGCCGGGGAGGAGTCCGACTGGAGCAGGCTCTCGGACTTCTTCACCGACGACGCCGTCTACATCGATCCCGCATGGGGACGGGTCGAGGGCATCGACGCCATCACCGAGTTCTTCTCCGAGTCGATGGCCGGCCTCGACGACTGGACGTTCCCCGTGGAGTACACCGCGATCGACGGAGACACGGTCGTCATCAAGTGGTGGCAGCGCCTGCCGGGCCGGCGCGAGGACGGCTCGTACTACGAGCAGTCGGGCTACTCCACGCTGGTCTACGCCGGCGACGGCAAGTTCAACTACGAGGAAGACCTGCTCAACATGGCGCACGTCCTCGAGGACATCGCCGAGAGCGGCTGGACGCCGGGCCCGGGCTTCAACATGCCCCCGGCCAAGCCCGACCGCCGCTTCCACCGCAACCGCTGACGATCTCGTCCACGACGAACGGCTCTCGGGGAAGCGCACCCGGATCGAACCGGTCGACGAGGTCCCGCATCGCGACGAGCTCGCCCGGCTCGGCCATCCCGAGCGTGGTGGCGAGCAGCGACCGGACCTCGGCGGGCGCCACGCCGTCGGCTTCGAGGTCGCCCAGGGTCACCGAGCCGTGGCGCTTGGCGAGCCGGACGCCGTCGGCGCCCAGCACTAGCGGCACGTGGGCGTGGCACGGCACCGGGAGCCCGAGCAGCCGAGCGAGGAAGATCTGTCGTGGCGTGCCCGCCAGCAGGTCGCCGCCACGCACGACCTGCTCGATGCGCTGGTCGGCATCGTCGATCACGACCGCCAGGTTGTACGCCGGCGTGCCGTCGAATCGGCTGATCACGAAGTCGTCGACGACCCCCTCGTAGGGGCCGACCAGGTCGTCGTCGAAGCCGACGACGACGCCCCCCGCCCGGATGCGCAGCGCGGGCGGGCGCCCCGTGGCCTCCGCCCGCGCCCGACGCTCGTCCGCCGAGAGGTCGCGGCACGTCCCGGGGTAGGCCCCGTCGGGGAGGTGCTCGTGGGGGGCGACGGTCGCCTCGGCGATCTCACGGCGCGTGCAGAAGCACGGGTAGACGAGACCACCCGCGACGAGCTCGTCGATGGCGCCCGCATAGCGATCGAGGCGGTCGTGCTGGTGGAGGACGGGGCCGTCCCAGTCCAGGCCCAGCGCCTCGAGGTCGCGGATCTGGCTGCGCTCGTGCTCGGCGCGCGCCGACGCGGCGTCGAGGTCGTCGATGCGCAGCACGAAGCGCGACCCGGCGGACCGGGCGAAGAGCCACGCGACGAGCGCGGTCCGCAGGCTCCCGAGGTGCAGGGGCCCCGAGGGGCTGGGCGCGAACCGACCGGCAGCCATGGCGCTCAGCCTGCCACGTACACCTCCGAGGACGGACCGCTCCGACCGGCCCCGACCCAGCCGGTTCGACCCGCCCGGTCACCCGGTCAGGTCACCTCGGCATCGGTCTACCCGGTGGGGAGCGAAACCGTCGGGCGCAGCGGGAGGTGGCTGTCGCCCCGGTCGGTGGTTCTGGTGGCGAGGACCTGGTGCACCTGCACCTCGTTGTTCTCGAAGCCGAGCGCGGACGCCGCCATGTAGAGGCGCCACACCCGGGCCCGACCCTCGGAGGTCTCGGCCACGGCCGCATCCCAGCTGTCCTCGAGGTTGGCCACCCACTGGCGCAGGGTGAGCGCGTAGTGCTCCCGCAGCGACTCGACGTGGCGGACCTCGAAGGCGCACTCCTGGAGCATCGACACGACGGTGCCCAGCTCGTGGAGCTCGCCGTCGGGGAAGACGTAGCGCTGCATGAACGCGCTGTCGATCCGCGACGGGTACCGGGCCCCCGCCGCCGTGGCGAGGCGACGGGTGGTGGCCCGGAGGTGGCCGACGGTGGTGTCGGGCTGCGGGTAGGCGGGGCGGGCGATGGCGTGGTTGAGCAGCCGCCCGCCGGGCTTGAGCAGCGTGTGGAGGCGGTGGAAGTACTCCTCCATGCGGCTGCGCCCCACGTGCTCGAACATGCCGATGGAGCTGATGGCGTCGAAGGGGCCATCCGCGATGTCGCGGTAGTCCTGGCGGCGGATCTCGATGCGGCCCTCGAGCCCGGCTTCGGCCACCCGCTTGCGCGCCAGCTCCTCCTGGGCGTACGAGAGCGTGACCCCGACGCCCGTGACGCCGTGGTGCTCCGCCGCGTGCAGGAGCATGCCACCCCAGCCGCAGCCCACATCGAGGAGCCGCTGACCCGGCTCGAGGCCGAGCTTCGTGCACACCAGCTCGTACTTGTTGGCCTGGGCCTGCTCGAGGGTGTCGCCCTCGGATCCGAAGACGGCGCACGAGTAGGTCATCGACGGTCCGAGCACGAGTCGGTAGAACGCGTTCGACACGTCGTAGTGGTGGACGATCGACTCGGCGTCGCGCCGCCTTGTGTGGACGCCGCCATGGAGGTGGGCCTCCTCGGGCGGGGGCGGCAGGAACTTGAGGTTGTCCCGACCGATCGCCTTGGCCAGGCCGAGCACCACGGCGGGCGTGACGTGGAAGCGGCGCGGTTCGGAGATGCTCGACATGAGCTCGTAGATGTCGCCCTCGAAGTCGAGGTCGCCCGCCACGTAGGCCCGTACCAGGCCGAGCTCGCCCGGGTGGGTGGCGATGCGCGCCACCGCATCGGGCGAGCGGAACACGACTCGGGCGGGAGCGTCGGGCGGTCCGGCCCGACTGCCGTCGTAGGCCTCGACCTCGACGGGCAGGTGGTGGTCGAACAGTTCATCGACGACGGTCGCGAGTCCCAAGGTGACCTCCGAGCTTGTCCGGATGCACCGGTCGGCGCGGGCCCTCACCCGCGGCTCACCGGTGGACGCGTGTTCTCTACCCGGGAACCCGTACGGGGTATGTCTGGATTCCCGCCCGACCACTTTGCCCTGATCGCACGGCGAACGTGGCCGTAGACCTCGATCTCGGCCGGGAGACCCTCGAAGCTCAGGCGGTGGCGGGTTCGCCGTCCTTGGGGCCCGCCCCCGAGGAACCGCCACCGCTCCCCGAGGTGGATCCGTCGTGGGTGCGCTGGTCGAGGGTGCGCATGGCAAGACCCACGAGGATGAACAGGGCACCGAGGATGACGATGAGGATGCAGACGCCGAAGGCGACCACCGACGTGTAGAGCGACGCCTGCAGGAAGTCGGCGGTCATGACCTGGTTGCGGGCAGGATCGTCCTTGTCGAGCTCGGCGTAGGTCTTGCCGCCGCCGATCTCCTCGGCGTGGTCGGCCAGCGCGAGGGCCTCGGCGTAGGCGGTGAGCGGGCCCTGCACCTTCTGTCCGCCGGCGAAGGGCGCATCCTCGGACACCGTGATGCGCTGCGACGAGAGCTCGCTTCGCACCACGAAGAACACGACGACGCCGACGACGACGGCGATCGCCCCCGCGACGATGGAGATGATGCTGACGACCTTCGGCATCTTGCTCATGGAAGCCCCTCCGGGTTCGGCGACGGCGCAACCGGTCAGGGGCCGGTCGCTCGTTGCATGGTCTACACCAGCCTCGCGACCCATGGGCCGACCAGCACGGCTCCTGGCTACAGGTGGCTCTGCACCTCGGCCCACAGCGCCCGGTAGGCGGTGGCCGAGCGACTGCGCGGGGCGAAGGTGACGACCGGCGAGCGGTGCTCGCCCATCTGCTCGACCACGCTGGCCGCGGGGATCTGGGCCTCGAGGAGATCGGGACGCGCCGCTCGCATCTTGGTGACCATGTCCCGGTGCATGCGCTTGCGGCCGTCGACCATGGAGAAGAACCCGAGCACCTTGGGCCGAGCCTTCCAGTCCTCGCGGGCGAGGAAGTCGTCGAGCTGGTCGAAGGTGCGCAGCGACAGCGTGGTGGGGATGATCGGCACGAGCAGCGCGTGGGCGGCCTCGAACACGCTCTCGCTGGCGAGCGAGATGCTCGGCGGGCAGTCGAGGAAGACGTAGTCGTACTCGCGCTTCATGGGCTTGAGCAGCTGGGCGATGCGGCGCGTGGGCTTCTTCGCCGCATCGAGCACGAGGTCGAGGTTGCGATAGGAGAAGTCGGCGGGCACGAGGTCGAGGCCCTCGAAGTCGGTGCCCTTGATGACGTCGTCGAGATCGCGCTTGCCGGTGACGAGGCCCTTGCCCCCGCCCTTCACCTTGGGCTTGACCCGGTAGTAGAAGGTGGCCGCGCCCTGCGGGTCGAGATCCCACAGCAACGTGCGGGCACCGCCCTCGGCGGCGAGGTGGGCGAGGTTCACGGCGGTGGCGGTCTTACCCACCCCGCCCTTGATGTTGTACGTCGCCAGCACCTTCACGCGGGGGGATCTCCCTGGTCGTCGTCCGGTCCGGACGGCGTGTCCGGTCCCCCATCTTCGGACACGACGTCGACGAGCTCGCGGACGGTGCGCCGCACGTGCTTGGAGTCGAAGGCCTTGAACCGCGTGCCGAAGTCCTTGCGGGCGATCCGCTCACGCTCGGCGAGCTGGTCGACGAGCGCCCCCATGGCGAGCAGGGCAGATGCGGGGGCCCGGGCATCGTCGAGCATCTGCTGGCCGAACGACTCGAGCGACGCGATCTGCACCTGGCAGTCCTGGTACTCGCCCAGCACGTCCTGGAGGGACTTGAGCGCCTTGACCACGCCGGCGACGGCGTCGGGGTCGAGCAGCGATCCGAAGCACTCGAACAGGTAGCGGAGGCGCTTGGCGTCCTTGCGGAGGTCGTGGAGCCTCTCCGGCTCGGAGTCGTCGTCGATGACGTTGCCGTCGCGGATGAGCCGCTTGTGCGCCTTCTCGATGCGCTGCGCGGCGACCACGGCGGGCGAGGTGAAGGCGAGAGGCACGCTGCGCTCGGCGAGCTGACCGGCCGGAGCGTCGTCGGCCGATCCCTCGAGCTCCGGCCCGCCAACACCGGAGCGGTCCGGATTCGGATCGGCGAGGCCCGGATCGGCGAGGAAGCTCGTCCAGCGGTCGATGAGGGTGCGGTACCGCTCGGTGTCGAGCTCGGCGACGAGCTCCTGCTGGGCGACGCGCTGGCGCGCCGCGAGGAACTCGCCGAACGGCGCGAGGTCGTCGCGTCGGTCTGCGGGCAGGGCGTGGGTGAAGGCCGGCATCTCGAGGAGGAACACGTCGATGTCGCGCGTGGGACCGGTGACGCCGCCCAGCCACTTGAACTCGGCGCGGAACCAGGCGAGCTCGTCAGGCGGCAGGATGCCCTTGGCCTCGCCGAGCACGGAGCGGGTGCGGCGCACGGCCACCCGGTAGTCGTGGAGGAACTCGGAGTCGATGTCGTCGCGCACGCCCTGCTCGTTGTCGACCATGGCGGCGAAGAGCGCTCGCAGGACCTGGGTCCAGGTCTTCCACGCGGGCCCGGCCGGATCGAGCGAGAGCTTGAGCTTCGAGCGGTAGGCACCGGGGCGCAGGCCGACTGCCCGCATGGCCAGCACGGACACGTCGTCCTCGGCCGGGGCGAGCAGCACCTGCGCCGCGAGGAGGTCGTCGACCGGGCCCAGCACCTTCTCGTAGCCCCGCACCGACACGACCTCGAGCACCGGCGGCAGCAGGGGGAGGTCGGGGGACCGGGCATCGACATCCCCCGGCGACGCATCGAGGACGGCCTCGTCGACGATGACCCGGCCGATGGTCTTGCGCTCGTCGTCGAGCACGCGCAGCACCGTACGGGTGGAGTGGATCGACACGAGGGGGAGGAGCCGCCGCATCTCGAGGAGGTCGGCGAGGCGGCCGGTGGCCGGTGCCGGCGGCAGGTCCCACGCGAAGCCCGGCGCGCCGAGGTCCGGGTAGCGACCCAGCACCTCGCCCCGGTCGAAGGACCGCCACGCGCCGTCTCCGTCGCCGTCCAGCTCGAACACGGTGCCCTTGTCGTAGAGCCGCCAGTCGAAGGTGTCGTAGACGGTGCGGGAGCTGGACGACACCGCCTCGGGTTCGAGGACGAGGCGGCGCTGGATCTCGGCGAGGAGGTGGTCGAGATCGGCCCCCTCGCGCACGTGGTACCGCTGGACGACGCTCATGGGGCTACCACCGGGATGCCTGCCAGGTGCACGGGGGAAGCGGGTCGGGGCGTGCCATGTCGGCTGCGAACTTACTGCACGCCCTTCGGCGGCGGACGACCTTCACGCCGCCGTTCACCTCCTGTTCGCGGCCGAACTGGCAGGCCAAACCCGTCGGATACGACGAACGCTCCCAGCCAATTCGAGCCTCATCCCGAACTGGCAGGCCAAACCCGTCGGATACGACGAACGCTCCCAGCCAATTCGAGCCTCATCCCGAACTGGCAGGCCAAACCCGTCGGATACGACGAACGCTCCCAGCCAGTTCGGCTGGAGGCCAGGTCGGCTGCCGATCAGGGCCAGCGGTAGGCGGTGGGGCGTCGGTTGGCCAGGCTGGGGACGGCACGGCGGGTGCGGGCGATCAGGTCGGGATCGATGTCGGCGATCACGAACCCCGGGCCGGGGCCGGCCTCGGCCACGACCGTGCCCCAGGGGTCGACGATCATCGAGTGTCCGTGGCGCGCCACGCCGTCCGCGCTCGTCCCGCACTGGCCAGGGGCCACGACGTACAGCTGGTTCTCGACGGCTCGCGCCCGCACCAGCACCTCCCAGTGATCGCGCCCCGTGCGGGCGGTGAAGGCGGACGGCACCGTGACGACCTCGGCGCCCTCGAGCGCCTCGATGCGGGCCAGCTCGGGGAAGCGCAGGTCGTAGCAGATCGTGAGCCCCACCTTGCGACCGTCGACCTCGGCGACGGCGGGCCCGTCCCCCGCGTCGAAGAACCGGCTCTCGTGCACCCCGGTGTCGGCGAGGTCGACGTCGAAGAGGTGGACCTTGCGGTAGCGGCGGCCACCGAGGTCCCCGCTCGGATCGACGACGACTGTCGTGTTGTAGCGGCGGTCGGCGTCGCGCTCGACGAAGGAGCCCGGCTGGAGCCAGATGCCGTGCCGTGTGGCCAACATCGCGGCCCAACCGAGCACGGACCCGTCCGAGGTCGAGCCATCCGAGGTCGAGCCGTCCGAGGTCGAGCCGTCCGAGGTCGAGCCGTCCGAGGTCGAGCCGTCGAGCGGTTCGGCCGACGCGGCGAGATCGGGGCCTGAACCCAGGCAAGCGAACAGCTCGGGGAGCACGACGAAGGTCGCGCCCTCGCCGGCCGCGTCGCCGACGAGCCGCGCCGCGGCCGCCAGGTTCGCGTCGCGGTCAGGCGTGGACTCCAGCTGCACCGCCGCGACGCGCATGACCCAGACGCTACCGGGTGTGCACCGGGTCACATCGACGTGCCACCATGGAAATAGAACCTGTTCTCGTCACGAGATCCAGCCGATGCCTGTCCGAGGAGGGCCTGTGCCCGAGCTTCCCGATCCGTTCACCAACCCCGACGGGGCCCACCGCTTCAAGGGCAAGGTCGTCCTCGTCACCGGTGCCGCGCAGGGCATCGGCCAGGCGAGCGCCCTGCGCCTCGCCGGCGAAGGTGCCACGGTGTGGTGCGCCGACATCAACGGCGAGGGGGCCGCGGCCACCGCCCAGACCATCGTCGACAACGGCGGGACGGCATCGTCGTCGGCCATCGACGTCACCGACGACGCGGCCTGCGCGGCTCTCGTCGACGCGGTGGTCGCCGAGCACGGCGGTCTCGACGTCCTCGCCAACATCGCCGGCATCGGCGGCTCGGCCCACACCACCGACGAGACCACGGCACGCTTCAACGCCATGCTCGCCGTCAACGCCGCCGGACCCTTCTACCTGAGCCAGGCCGCGCTCCCCCACCTGCTCGAGCGCAAGGGCAACATCATGAACCTGGCGTCGACCGCCGGACTCATCGGCCAGGCGTACTGCACGGCCTACTGCGCGTCGAAGCACGCCATCGTCGGCATCACCAAGGCCATGGCCATCGAGTACGGACGCGAGGGCATCCGGGTCAACGCCGTGTGCCCCGGTGGGGTGAACACCGGCATCATCTCGGGCTTCCTGCCCCCTGAGGGCTCGCACATGTCGCTCATCTCGCGGTCCTTCCTCACCGCCGACATGCAAGAACCCGACTCGGTCGCCGCGCTCGTCGCCTACGTGGCCTCCGACGAGGCGTACTACCTCAACGGCGCGATCATCCCGATCGACGGCGGCACGACGACGGGCTGAGACCTGCCGTGGATCACGAGCACCGCGCCCCGACCTCCCCGCCGGACGGCCGGGCCTCCCCGCCGGACGCCCCGACCTCCCCGCCGGACGGCCGGGCCGCGTCTCGGACCACCGTTGCTCCAGCAGGCAGGCCGAATCCCCGCAGGCAGGCCAGATCTCCGCGAGCGGGCCAAAGCTCCGCGGGCAGGTCCGCACGAAGCCGACGGCCGCGGTGGGACGGTCCGAGCGCGCCAGTAGCGTGGCGCCCATGAGCCTGCAGAACCGTCTCGACGCGGCCCGGACGGCTCGTCGGGTTCGGGCCGGGCTCCCGCCCGACGAGCCTCGGTCGACTCCGCAGGCACCGGTCATCGATCTGCGCGACGAGGCCGTCGTGCGCCAGATCGCCCGCGCTCCCTCGTTCTCCTCGGCCCTGGCCGTATCGGGATCGGGCGATCGCTGCCCGTCCTGCGGCGGACCCACTCGCCTCGACCTGATCGACACGCTCGGCGGGGTCGACCACTACGCCTGCCTCGACTGCCAGCTCCTGTTCCAAGCCGCGCGCGACCCCCACGACGACACCGACGGCCACATCGTCGGCTGCTGATCCTCCCCCGACGATCGTTCGACGAACACCGACCGTTCGACGAACACCGACCGCGCTGACCGACCGACAGCCGATCGGTCCGTCAGCGATGGGAGCGCTTGACGCGGTACATGCGGGCGTCGGCCTCGGCGAGCAGGGTGGCCGGGTCCAGGTCCGGATCGATCGTGGTGACGGACCCGACGCTGGCGCCCATCTGAACCGGGCCGGAAGAGAGCTCCATGGGCTCGCCGATCGCCGACACGATCCGCTTCTCGAGCCCGACGACATCGCCCTCGTCGAGGTCCTCGCACACGATGACGAACTCGTCGCCCGCGTAGCGGCACACCGTGTCGACCTCGCGCACCACCCGCTGGAGGCGCTCACCCACGCCGACCAGCACCTCGTCGCCCGCGGCGTGTCCGAAGCGGTCGTTGACCTCCTTGAACGCGTCGAGGTCGACGAACACCACGGTGACCGAGCGCGTCGCTCGACGCAGCCGCGAGCACGCCTGGCGGAGGCGGTCCTCGAGCAGCACCCGATTGGGCAGACCGGTCAGCGCATCGTGCGTGGCCTGGTGCGACAGCTCCGACTCGGCGCGGAGACGTTCGGTGACGTCGTCGAGGGTGGCGATCCATCCCGTGTGGTCGGGCGGTACGCCCAGCGGGACGAACGAGGCCGTGGCCCAACGCTGGAAGAGACCGGTCTCCACCCGGAACACGACCTGCTGAGGGATGCCCTCGCGCGCCGCGAGCGTCGACGCCTCGCGGACCCCCTCGATGTCGCCAGGATGGACGGCCTCCTCCCACCCTCGACCCATGAGGTGAGCGGCGCTCCGGCTGAGGATCTTCTCGGCCCGACCGTTGCCGTAGACCACCTCGCCACGACGATCGGCGGACAAGATGCCCAGCGGGAGCAGCTCGGCGAGCGACTGGAACCGCTCGTGGGCATCGGCGTGATCGATCTCGCCGACGAAGATCGGGCGCACCCGGAGCACCACCCCGGGGAGGAGGGGGTGGTTCTTGGGATCGACGACCTCGGCTTCGACCGGTTCCCAGGTCTCGTCTTGCTTGCGGACGCGGATCCGGAGTCGCTCGGGCCGGAACGGCCGGGGGCGGAACGGCAGATCCGAGTCGCCGCCGAGATCGATGGTGATGTCGGAGCCGGCGTCGAGCCGCACGCCGATCGTCGGCTGGACCCGACCACGCGAGACGCGACGCAAGAAGGCGAGGGCGGCGACGAGGTCGTCGGGGTGGACGAAGGCCTCGATGTCCGAGGCCTCGAAGACGAAGGAGTTGGTGCCCGTCGTGACCACCTCGCCCTTCGGGGTCACCAGGACGAGCACCTCAGCGGAGAGCGACCGCAGGATGGCGCGGACCATCTCGAGCTCGTCGGGTGTCCGGTTCGCAACCGTCTCGGATTCGGACATGCGGCTCACCGTCGGGGGGTGCTCCTCCAAGAGAGAGGTGAGCACGATCCCTACCCTGATGCGACGATCTTCGACCCGTGTTCTTCTGCGACAGCTTGTCGTGGTGGAAGCCGGACTCGACCGCCGTCCCGACAGGCGCTGTGGAGCGGGTCGGCGTCAGCCGAACATGGCCAGCCACTCCGCTTCGCTCCGCGGGCGGAACACGAAGTTGAGGCGCCGGGTGTCGCCCATCGACGCCGACGGATCGGCCGAGTACTGGTGCCCCGGGAACAAGATGGCATCGTCGGGCACCTTGCCGAGCTTCTGGGTGAGGCTCTCGTACAACTTGGCCGGATCGCCGCCTGGCAGGTCGGTGCGACCGCAGCCCTCGAGGAAGAGGGTGTCGCCCGCGACCAGGCGGTTGTCGACGAGGAAGCACTGGCTGCCGGGAGTGTGGCCTGGCGTGTGGATGAGCTCGATGGGGATCTCCCCGACCATCACGATGTCGCCGCTCTCGTGCCCGACGAGGTCGGGCGCGCCGACGCCGGTGGCCTTGGTGACGTACTCGAGCTCGTCGGCTTGGACGTGCACGGGCAGCTGTTGCTCGTCGAGCAGCTCGGCGATGCCCTCGATCGTGTAGCCCATCATGGTTCCGCCCACGTGATCGGGGTGGTAGTGCGTGCCGAGCGCGCCGACGAGGCGCATGCCGTCGGCGGCCGCGACGTCGAGGATGCCCTGGGTGTCGTAGGCGGGATCGATCACGACGGCCTCGCCGGTGGCCCGGTCGCCGACGAGGTACACGAAGTTGACCATCTGGCGAGCCACCCCGTCGGATCGGGCGATGTCGCGCCCGGCGAGGAGCTGCCGGAAGTAGAGGCGGTCACCGCCAGCGGGCGTGACGTCGGCAGGTGTGGCGTCGGCAGGTGTGGTCTCGCTCATGACGCCAGCGTACGACCCCGCATGATCTCCCCAAATTGGCGGAGGGTTCCGCCACACCGACCGAGATCTCCGCCGATCTCGTCAGTTCTCGGCGGAGGCGACGCGGGTCCGCAGCCACGACTGGAGGACCGATCGGTAGGCAGCATCGAAGCGGTCGTACCGGTCGCGCAGCCCGGCGCCCGGCCAGTCCACCGGGAGGAGCTCGACCGGCAGGTCCGGATCGGCGAGGACGTGGCGGAGCACCGCGGCCGACAGCACGAATCCGTCGCGCAGCACCGACGGGTCGCCCGCCTCGAGCGCGGGGGTCGCTCCGGCCAGCTGCTCGACGAGATCCACCGACGTCGCAGCCCAGCCGTCGAGATCCCACAGCTCAGCGACGAGGGCGTGGGGACCTCCCTCGGGTTCTCCCCGGAACAGGTGGCACTGGTCGACCATCACGGCACCTTCCGACGACGTCGAACCCACCTCGATGTTCCCGGGCCGGGTCCACACGCCGTCGCGCAGCGCGCCGAAGTGAAGACGGCTCGCGACCGTGCGCAGCTCGGCGCGCCGAGCGGCGTCACGACGTTCGTCACGAACGACGGCGAGGATCCAGCGCCCGTCCCAGCTGTCGCGGTCCGCCGCGCCGTCCGCGGGTCGATCGGCCGAGCGGCTGCGGTCCTGGCGCAGCTGCCGATCGAGCAGCGCACCGGCGAGCTCGTAGGACCCGTCGACGGCGACGAGCTCCCCCGCGGCGGTCATGCGCGACAGGGCGGTGCGCACGGTGCCCTCGCTGATGTCGAACAGCTCGCCCGCG
This sequence comes from uncultured Rhabdothermincola sp., assembly GCA_964525005.1. GTDB lineage: Bacteria > Actinomycetota > Acidimicrobiia > Acidimicrobiales > Acidimicrobilacustridaceae > CAZALT01. The sequence continues at coordinate 12,350 of CAZGEF010000023.1, read as the reverse complement.
GCCACCAGTGCTCGACTCGAGAGCCGAGGTGGGTGCGTGCCCAGCAAGATGCTGGCCAGCACGGACCGGGCGGACAGCGCTCGGGTGGTCACCATCTCGTGGGCCTCGGGTTCGCCCCGCAGGAACCCGAGGTCGCCCGAGGCCGGGACGATGCTCGCGTCGAGGACCGCTCGAACACGGGCTCATGCCTTACAGAGGTTGGACACATGTTGTGATCATTGTAACATCACGACATGGCTGCCCCTGCCCGCATCGAGCGCCCGAGCGGAGCCGGGCGCGTCGCGGTCACCCATCGCGACCGCGACATGGTGCCGATCGATGCCGCCCTCCCCGAGGTGCTGCCCACCGAGCGGCTCACCGCGACGGGCATGCCGGTTCCGGCCATCCGCGCCGAGCTCCGCGCCATCCCGAACGGGCACAACGTCGCCAACGTCGCGTCGGTGTGGATCCAGTCGGCCGGCCTGCTCGCGCTCGCCTGCTGGGTCACGCCGGATCTGCCGCTCGCGGCGGCGCTGGTGACCTGGGCCGTGGCCTTCGTGCTCATGAGCCGGGCCTTCGCGCTGTTGTCGATCCTCGCCCACGAGGCCGCCCACCGGCTGCTCTTCTCCACGCGGTGGGCCAACGACCTCGTGGGCAAGTGGTTGCTCGCCTATCCCGCGTTCGTCCCGTTCGACGCCTACCGTCGGAGCCACTTCGCCCACCACAAGGACGAGCTCGGGCCCAACGAGCCCGACCTCAACCTGTACGTCGGCTACCCCGTGACCCGGGCGTCGATGCGGCGCAAGCTCGTGCGCGATGCCGTGGGCATCTCCGGGTGGAAGAACCTGGCACTCCTCCTCGGTGCGCTCACCAAGGCGCCGTCCCGGCCGATCGCCCTGCGCATCGTCGGCACCCAGGCCGTGCTCTTCGCCGGCTTCTGGATCGCGTCGGGGCGCTGGTGGCTGTGGCCGGCGTTCTGGCTCGCCCCGTGGATGACGGGGTGGCGCGTGCTCAACCGGCTGCGCGCCATCGCCGAGCACGGCGGAATGGAGCGGTCGAAGGACCGCCGTCGCACCACCCACGTAGTCGACCAGCACGGGCCCGCCCGCTTCTGGATCGTGCCGTTCAACACCGGCTGGCACCTCGCCCACCACGCCGACATGGGCGTGCCCTTCCGCAAGCTCCCCCAGCTCCACGACGAGCTCGTCGCCAGCGGCTGGGTGACCGACGCCATCACCTACCGCAGCTACCCCGAGATCTGGAAGCAGCTGGCCGCCGGTTCGGAACGGGTGGCCTGACCTCGGCGCACGACAGGCGAGATCGAGCAGGACGCAACAGTGCTCGTACGGCCGGCCCAGGCCCGGGTCTCGTCGTCGGTCCCGCCACCAGATCCACCGCGACCGAGCGAGGCGTGGCTCCTACGCGGTGTCGTCGCCGTCGCTGCCCTCGTCCTGGTGGTCATCGTGATCGTGATCGTGATCGTGGGAGTGGTCGTGACGCCAGCGCTCCTCGGCGAGGCTCACGACCTCGCGGACGGGGCGGCCGGAGATGCGGGCGACCTTGGCGGCGTCATCGTGCTCGACCTTCACCCGGCCGGCGCCGACCTTGACTCGCACCGGCTTGTCATCGACCTCGACCGAGCCGTGGTCGCGGTGGCGCGGCCAGCGGTCCATGACCTGGCCGCGCACGCCGAGCGACCCGGTGGCCGTGGTGAGCACGTCGGCGATGTGCTCGCCCTGCGAGGGGTCGCAGAGCACGGACACGACGTGGGCGGGCCGGCCCTTCTTCATGAGCACCGACCCGATCCATGCGTCGTGGGCGCCGGACTCGAGCAGCAGCTCGACGGCGTGGGCGAGCTGCTCACCGGTGGCGTCGTCGACGTTCACCTCGAGCAGGAGCACCGGCTGCCCGGTGGCGAGCTCGGCGGCGCGGTCGCCGAGCACGACCTGCACCAGGTTGGGGCGGTCGTCGAGCTCGACCGTGCCGGCACCGAAGCCGGTGTGGCTCACCGTCATGGCGGGCATGGGGCCCCAGTGCGTGACGAGCGCGGCGAGCAGCGCCGCACCCGTGGGCGTGGTGAGCTCGGCGGCGACATCGACCCCATAGGTGGGAGCGCCGCGCAGCAGCTCGGTGACCGCCGGGGCCGGGTTGGGGATGAGGCCATGGGCGGAGCGGATCATCCCGAGGCCGTTGGCGATGGGGCTCGAGGCGACCGTGTCGATGCCGAGCAGCTCGAGCGCGGCGCAGGTTCCGACGACGTCGACGATGGCGTCGATGCCCCCGACCTCGTGGAAGTGGACCTGCTCGGGCGGTCGTCGATGCAGGCGACCTTCGGCCTCGGCCAGCAGGCCGAAGGTGCGCAGCGCCCGGTCGCGCACCCGGTCGGGGAGACGGGCCTCCTCGATGAGGCCCTCGATGTGGGCCGCGGTGCGCACGACGGTGCCGTCCTCGGCCTGCACGTGGACCTTCGTGCCGCCGATCCCGCAGCGCAGGACGTCTTCGGCATCGAGCCCCCAGCCGCCGACGGGCAGGCGCTCGAGCAGGGTGCGGACCTCGTCGAGATCCGCGCCGGCATCGACGAGCGCGCCGAGGGCCATGTCGCCGGCGACGCCGGAGAAGCAGTGGAACCACGCCACGCGCTCGACCGCACCGTCGTCTGGACCTGCCAACGCCGTGGTCGGCGCACGGTCAGCCCCGGGCACGGTCGCCGACCTCGTCGTCGAGCGCGATCGGCCGGCGCCCTGCGTCCGCGTCTGTCGGGTGGGGACCACCCCGATGGGCACCGAGCATGCGGATGACGGCGACGGCAGCGCCGAAGCCGTTGTCGATGCCGACCACGGTGAGCCCCGACGCGCACGAGGCGAGCATGCCCAGCAGCGCGGTGACGCCCTCGAGGCTGGCACCGTAGCCCACGCTGGTGGGCACCGCGACGACGGGGGCGGCGGTGAGTCCCCCGACGACGCTGGCCAGCGCGCCCTCCATGCCGGCGACCACGACGACGGCGTCGGCCGAGGCGAGCTCGTCGGCGGCGTCGAGCACCCGGTGCAGGCCGGCGACACCGATGTCGGCGATGCGCAACGGTGAGAAGCCGTGGGCGTCGAGCGTCGCCGCGCACTCGTCGGCCACCGGGAGGTCGGCGGTGCCCGCCGTGACCACGGCGACCACCTCGGGCCGGGGCGGACCAGGCCGCCAGATCACGGTGGAGCCCTCGACGCGTGCCCCGGCGTTGGCCTCGGTCGCGGCGGCGATCTGGTCGACCGACGCCCGGCTGAGCAGCACGGGGGTGGAGCCCGGCTGGGTGAGCAGCTCGCTCACGATGGCGGCGCACTGGCCGGGAGACTTGCCCGGTCCGTAGACGGTCTCGGCCATGCCCTGGCGAAGCGCCCGATGATGATCGACCCGGGCGAAGCCGAGGTCGGCGAACGGCAGGCGCCGCAGGTCGCGCACGGCGTCGTCGGCCGAGACGGCACCGGACCGGACCTCGTCGATCAAACGCCTCAGGGCGGCCTCGTCCACGGGCCCTATCCTGACCGTTCGTGACTGCACCTGCCGCATCCGACGACCCCCGACCCGGCGATGCAGGACGATCCGACATCGCCGCCCTGGCGAGCGACATGTCGGTGCTGCGGGTCGGCTACCTGGGCCCCGTCGGCACGTTCACCGAGCAGGCGCTGTTCACCCAGGCCGATCTCGTCCAAGCGCAGCTCACGCCGCTCACCACCATCGGCGACGTGCTCACCGCCACGGCCAAGGGCGACATCGACGTGGGGTTCGTGCCCGTCGAGAACGCCATCGAGGGATCGGTCAACGTCACCCTCGACATGCTCGCCTTCGACACCGAGCTGTTGATCCAGCGCGAGGTGGTCATCAGCATCCACATGTGCCTGATGGCGACGCCCGGCACGACGCTCGACGAGATCACGACGGTCACGTCGTTCCCGCACGCCACCGCGCAGTGTCGGGGGTTCCTCGACCAGGTGCTGCCCAAGGCCGTGATCCGGGCTGCCAACTCGACGGCCGACGCCGCACGAGCCCTGACAGACGTCGACGGCGATGATCCCACCGACACGATCGCGGCCGGTGCGCGGGCCGCCATCGCACCCGCCCGCGCCGCCGAGGTCTACGACCTCGAGATCCTGGCGTCGGGCATCGAGGACCACCCCGAGAACAGCACCCGGTTCGTGGTCGTCGCTCGCGACGGCATCCCGCCGGCGACCGGCCACGACAAGACCTCGATCGCCGTGTTCCAGCGCGCCGACGTGCCCGGCAGCCTGCTGGCCATCCTCCAGGAGTTCACCGCTCGGGGCATCAACCTGTCCAAGGTCGAGTCCCGCCCCACCAAGAAGGGTCTGGGCGACTACTGCTTCCTGATCGATCTCGAGGGCCACATCTCCGACGAGCTCGTCGCCGACGCCCTGCGTGATCTCAAGGTCAAGCAGGCCGACGTGAAGTTCCTGGGCAGCTACCCCGCCGCGGGTGCCCATGGCCCCGAGGTCCGCCGCGAAGCCGACCGCGCTTGGCAGGCGGCCGACGAGTGGCTCACCGGCCTGCGCGACCAGCTCCGCTCGTAGCGCCACAGCAGAGGACGAAGGGTCGTTTCGACTGGCTGGCCCCTCCCGATCAACCACTAGGGTCGCGGGCGGAGGGATGGCAGAGCGGACGATTGCGTTGGTCTTGAAAACCAATGAGGTGCAAGCCTCCGGGGGTTCGAATCCCCCTCCCTCCGCCATTCAGATCTCCGCGTGACGACGCTCCCCGCACCCATCCGTGCGGGCGTCGTAGGGTGCGGATCATCCTGGTGGTGCGCCGCCACACGATCGAGCTTCCCGACCACGGCGACGCCCGATCGTGCACGACGACCTTCTCGGCCTGGTCCGAACCGGAGCCGGCCCCGTGGACCCGCGACACCGCGGATCGATTGGCATGTGCCCGCGGTCTCGGGCCTTGGCTACAGTCTCGCCCCACACGGAGAGGTGCCGGAGCCTGGTTGATCGGGCCTCCCTGCTAAGGAGGTGACGGGGAAACTCGTCCGTGGGTTCAAATCCCACCCTCTCCGCCACGACATCGGGCCCCGCCGCCAGGCGGGGCCCGATTCGGTTCCCGACGTCTCGGTTCCCGACGTCTCGGTTCGCCACGTCGAGCGTGGTTGCTCACGCGATCCGCGGACCGGCGTCCCCATGCCTGCGGTTCGGGGTCCGGGCGCGAGCTCGGGGCGCGAAGTCGGCGGAGCCCGCACCGTGCCGGCCGGTGTGGTCTACCGACAGAGCTCGATCGTCGAGACCCGCCACCCCGATCCGGCCGGGACCACGATCATCTGACCCTCGAGTCGACCGTCCTCGTGCTTCACGAACCGCAGGGACCCGTCCGCCGGCTCACCCGACCCGCTCCGTGAGCTCGATGCCAGCCCCTGGTTGGTCCACTCGGCAAGATCGAGGCCGAGCTCGGGGCTCGTCTTGGCCAGCGCCTGCACGGCCGACATGTCTGTTCGTCTGTCCCCCCGGCCTGCCTGTGTGGCCGGCCTGTCGTGGCCTGTCGCTGGGTCCTGGCGACGACCTACTGCAGGCCGCGGTTGGCGCCGCCGTCGACCGGGATGGCGGCGCCGGTGATGAACCGGGCGTGGTCCGAGGCGAGGAAGGCGACGACGGCACCGAAGTCGTCGGGGCGTCCGACGACGCCGACCGGGATGGCCGACGCGGCGTCGGTGAGGTCGTCGTGGTGCAGCGAGCGGAGCCGATCGGTGTCGTGCGCTCCGGGCTGCACCGTGTTGACCGTGACGCCGTCGGGCGCGACCTCGAGGGCGAGCGTCTTGAGGAACCCGGTGACACCGGCCCGTGCCGTGTTCGAGAGGATGAGCCCGTCGATGGGCTGACGCACCGAGATCGATGTGATGGCGACCACCCGACCCCATCCGCGCTCTTGCATGACGGGCACCGCGGCTCGGCACATCGCCACGGTGGACAGCAGGTTGAGCTCGAGGGCTCGGCCGTACTCGGCGAGGTCGATGGAGGCGAAGGTACCCGCGGGCGGGCCGCCCGCGTTGGGAACGAGGATGTCGACGCCACCGAGTCGGTCGATCGCCTCGTCGACGAACGCGGTCGCACCGGCCGTGGTGCTGACGTCGGCGACGATGCCGACGATGTCGTCGGGGCCGCAGCCCGGCGGGGCGTCGACGAGGAGGTGCCCGACGGCGGTGGTCAGCCGCTGACGGTCACGACCGCAGATGGCGACGCGGGCCCCGTCGGCGAGCAGCGCCCGGGCCGAGGCCAGTCCGAGTCCACCCGATGACGCGGCGACCGCGGCCCGCCGTCCGGTGAGTCCCAGGTCCATGGTGCGGAACCGTACCGGGTTCCCGAGGACGGGGCAGGTGACGAGAACCACAGTCCGATCAGCGGCGAAATGTTGCATTTGTGTTGCGACCGCGACGAACCTGTCATCTTCCGAATCCCCGGACGGGGATCCCGAAGGAGCAGCACCCAAACCATGAAGACCTGGATCAGCCGTCTCGCCCTATGTGGCGCCGTCCTCATCGGCGCCGCCGCGTGCACGCCGCAGGAGCTCAAGGCCCTGTGGGACCGCGAGGGCATCGACTACAGCCACAAGTCCGAGCAGGACATCAACACCGAGGCGTTCTACTGGACGCTCTGGCAGCAGGAGCAGGAAGCGCTCAACCGCTACAGCCACGCCATCGACGACGGTGCCCTCGCCCGTCTCCGGGCCTGCGAGTCCAACGGCAACTACGGCATCGTCTCGAGCGGAGGCGGCTACCACGGCGCCTACCAGTTCTCGCAGAGCACGTGGGACTACGTGGCCAACCGCTACTACGGCGGCAAGTGGGCCGGGGTGGCACCCAGCCGGGTGCCCGCCGAATGGCAGGACGCCTTCACCCGGGCGCTGTACTCCGAGCTCGGTCGCAGCCCGTGGCCCGTGTGCGGCAAGCGCATCTGAGCCGCCCTTTCCCCTACCGCACATCTCGACGCGGTCGGTCCGGCGGACCGTCGATTCGCGCCCGCGCCGGGCCGCGGCGGACGATCACGGTGAGGCTCCCGGAATTCCGCCGCATATCCGCCCGAGGGTTGGGTACAACGCGTCCACTCCCTGAACTGGTCTCGTGACCGGATCAGACCGTCGTGCCGCCGGCATGAGCACCGGCGGCACGCTCGCGTCACGGCGGGCGTCGATGATCAACGGCCGCGCTTTCTGCGTCGACATGCACACGAGCGTGGCTTGGCCCATGGTGGGCAGCCGGACCGAGACCGAGGACCGGGCGCAGGAGGCGATGTCCAGAGTGGCGCCGGCGCTCGCCACGGGCGACGTGCGCAACGCCGGGGCGTTCACGACGACGGTGACGACTCCCCCGCGATCGACCACCTACACCTGGCGCGAGTGCGGCGGGGGGCGTACCTCGGTCCGTGGCTGCCCGAGCCGGTCGCCCATGCCAAGGGGTGCCGGGTCTGGCTGACCCTCGCGTGATCGCCGCTCCAGCGCGGCTCCACCCGGGTAGTCGGCTGCCGGGCGGTTTCGGCTTCGCCACGGCAGAGGCAGGTCGCTACACTGCTCGCTTCACATGCGTTCGTAGCTCAATTGGATAGAGCATCTGACTACGGATCAGAAGGTTGGGGGTTCGAGTCCCTCCGAGCGCACCAATAACCGCAGGTCAGAGGGTACGGGACCTGTGGAAATCGCCGCTACGCACCCCTCTTGGGAATCCGTTGGGAATCCAACGTGTTCGCGAACCAGAGGGAGGTCCTCCATGCGAGGGCATCTAGAGCAGCGAGGAAATCGGTCCTGGCGGATCACCGCGTACGTGGGCCGGGACACGAACGGGACGAAGCGGTACATCCGCAGCACGGTGACCGGAACGCGCCGCGACGCCGAGCGGGAGCTGTCCCGGTTGCTCGTTGAGGTCGACGAGGGACGCCACACGGCCAGCGCGCCCGTCACGCTCGATCAGCTCCTGGACCGGTGGTTGAAGGTGAAGTCCCGCCAGGTCGAGGCATCGACCATGAACTCCTACGAGTGGATCGCCCGCACCTACATCCGTCCCGATCTCGGTGATCGGCGGCTGGCGAGCTTGAAGCCCTTCGATCTCGACGATCTGTACGGCGCCCTGCTGGACAAGGGGCTGTCGACGCGGACGGTGCGGATCTGCCACACCGTGCTGCGCCAGTCCTTGGAGCAGGCCCGCAAGTGGGGCCTGATCGCCCGCAGCCCAGCCATCGACGCCAGTCCGCCGGCGCAGCGCCACAAGGAGATCGTCCCGCCCACGGTCGCCGACGTGCAGCGCCTTCTCGAGGCCGCCCGGGAGGAGGACCCGGCGTTCGGGACGTACCTGTGGGTCCTGGCCGCCACCGGCTGCCGGAGGGGGGAGGGCTGTGCCCTGCGGTGGTCCGACATCGACTTCGACGCCGCCGAGCTCATGATCCGGCGCTCGCTCTGCCACGTCGGCAAGGAGGTGGTCGAGAAGGAGACCAAGACCCGGGTGTCGCGGCGCATCGCCCTCGACAAGTGGACCATCGACGAGCTCCGCCGTCACCGCCTCCGTCAGCGGGAGACAGCCCTGGCCATCGGGTCGACGATAGCGGACGACGGCTTCGTGTTCACCGACTTCCGTGGCCCGTGGCGGCCCGACGTGTGCACCAACCGCTTCGGCAAGCTACGAACCCAGCTCGACCTCGACCGGGTCCGCCTGCACGACCTCAGGCACTTTTCCGTGACCGCGCTCATCAACGCCCGCCACCCGATCCCGACGGTGAGCACCCGGGTCGGGCACAGCCAGTTCTCGACCACGCTGAACCTGTACTCCCACGCCCTCCCGGCAGCCGATCGGGAAGCCGCCGACTACCTCGGCCAGCTCCTCAAACCGATCGACCCTCCCAGCTCAGGCAGCACCAGCCTCACTTAGGCCATCCGCCGACCCATCCAGAGTCAGCGAGGGTCGTGGTCTACTGCTGATCGACGGCCAGCACCCTGTGAATGCGCCTAGGCGGAGGCCTCTATCGCGATGGCATGCGAAATGTTCGCCGACGATTGGCCGACGTGAAGAACGTAGGGGCCCGGGTCCACGATCCAGCCTGGGGGTTCGAGTTCAGGGGGCGGCGGCATCCAAGCGGCGTCGGTGGACTGGCGTGCGATGAGCGCGGCATAGGTGGGGTCGCCCTCGGACCACCGAGCGAAGCTTCGTCCGGCCAGCACCAGCCGTACGACGGTCGACTCGCCCGGATTGAGGCTCGCCTTGGCAAACGCCTTCAGCTCCTGAGGCGGACGGAAGGCCTTCGGGGACCCAGGCGAGACGTACAGCTGGACGACTTCCGAACCTGAGCGGGCCCCTGTGTTGGTGACCGGCACCGAGACGGTGAGCGTGTCGCCCGGTTCAAAGCGTGTCGAGGACACGGTTGGGTCGCCGAGTTCGAAGGAGCTGTAGGACAGGCCGTGACCAAACGGGAACGCGACGTCCAGGTGCCGGGATTCGTACCAGCGGTACCCGACCAGGATCCGTTCGCCATAACGGATGGTGCCGTCCTCAGCCGGGAAGTTGCCCCACGTCGGGTTGTGCTCGAGGCGCTGCGGAATTGTGGTGGGCAGGCGTCCGCCGGGCTCGGCGTCGCCGAGCAGTACATCGACGAGAGCATCGGCGAGCTCGACGCCGCCGAACCAGCACTGGAGCAGCGCCCGGCACCGGGTCGCCCACGGCAGCGTGACGACCGAGCCGACGTTCAGCACGACGACGGCGTCGGGGGCGATAGCGAGGACTGCTTCGACCAGTTCGTCCTGACGGCCGGGCAGGGCCATCGAGTCCCGGTCGTGGCCCTCGGTCTCCCAGTCACCGTCGGTACCGACCACGACGATGACGGCGTCGGCGCCCCGCGCTGCGGCGACCGCGCGTTCGATCCCGTCGGCGGCCACGGCGGCACGGAGCCCGAGCTTCGCCCCAGCGACGAGCCCCGAGCGGGTAACGGTCGATTCGAGGACGATGCGAACGGGCCGGTCGGGTGTCAGTTCGAGGTCGATGGTCTGCTCTCGGCGGGCCATGCCGAAGAAGTCGGCACCCGGCGGCAGGTCGCCCGTCGTGTCTTCGAGGACGACCTCGCCGTCGACCAGCACGCGGGCCGGTTCGGTCTCGACGAGCGACAGCGTCCACCGGCCTGCCTCGCCGACCGTCAGGTCTGCGGTTGCTCGCCACGAACATTCAGGCCCCACCTCAGGCGGCCCGCCGAACCACGTCACTGATCCCGTGGCCGCCGTCTCCGTGTGCAGCACGGTGCCGCCAAGGTCGTCGGACGCGAAGCACTCGACGACCATGCCGGACTGGCCGTTGTAGCTGAGCCAGTCACCAGGGATCTCCGGGGTCGTGAGCGAGATGTCGACTGCCGGCACGTGAAGGATCTCCACCTCGTCACCCAGGCGGTCGCGCAGCGCGTCGAGCGGTGACCGCAGCGTCGCCACCGACAGGCTCGCCGATCCCCCGCCCATGATGACGGCCCGATCCGCATTCGGGCCGATGACCGCGACACGACGCAGGGAGGCGCCGTCGAGGGGCAGGACGGACTCGTTGCGCAGGAGGACCATCGCAGCGGCTGCGGTCTCTCGAGAGATGGCTCGGTGCTCGGGCAAATCAACGGACCGGGGCGTGGCCGGCGCGTCGTCGAGGGCGCCGATCTGGTCGAAGACACGCAGGAGGCGTCCCGCTGCGGCGTCGACGTCAGCTTCATCGACGTGGCCGGCCCGCACTGCGTCGGCGAGGGCGGGGCCGTAGGCCCGACCGGGTCCCGGCATCTCCAGGTCGAGGCCGGCGGCGATCGCTGACGAGGTGTCGGCGAAGCCGAACCAGTCCGAGATCACGAACCCGTCGAAGCCCCATTCCCCGCGCAGCACGTCGTGCAGAAGTTCGGAGCTTGTAGTGCAGTACTCACCGTTGAGCCGGTTGTAAGCCGTCATCACGCCGAGGGCGCCGCCTTCGCGTACGGCGATCTCGAACGGGAGGAGGTGCAGTTCGCGCAGGGTCCGCTCGTCGGCGACAGTGTCGACCACCATGCGGCCGTCCTCAGATTCGTTGCCGGCAAAGTGCTTTACGGTGCACGCCACGCCCTGGGCCTGGGCTCCCCGCACGAACGCTGCACCGAGAAGCCCCGCGAGCAGGGGGTCCTCCGAGTACGACTCGAAGTTCCGGCCGCCGAGGGGCGAACGGTGCAGGTTGACCGTGGGGGCGAGCAGGACTCGACACGCTTTCATGCGGGCCTCGGTACCGATCAGCGCGCCGACGCGTTCGAGCAGCTCGACGTCCCAGGTGGCGCCGAGCGCGGCGCCTGAGGGCATGCACGTCGAGGTGGACTCGGTCGCGCCGCCCACGCTCGATGGCAGGTCCGGGCCTCGGGCTCCGTTGGGGCCGTCGGTGACGAACACGGCGGGCACGCCGAGCCGTTCGATCGGTGTCGTCGACCACATGTCGGCCCCGGCGAGCAGGGCTGCCTTCTCGTCGAGATCGAGCGCGGCGATCAGTGCCGCGACATCACGCATCCGGGTTCCCCGATCATCTCGTCGTCGAGCCTGCGCCCGAGCTCATTCAGCTGCCGACCTTCGCTCCGTTGTCGCGGTCGGTCGGGAGGTCGACGATGTAGTCAGGGTTGCAGGCAAATCCCTTGCCGTCGTCGTAGATGGTGCCATCGGCGTCCTTGGTTGGGAACCGTCGGGTGTAGGTGTCGCCGGTGACCTCGAGGAGCACGAAGCACGGTGAGCCCTTGTTGGCCCCTGGGTCGGATTCGCCGTGCAGCCCACCTCCGTCCCACGAGTGGACCTTCTTGAGCTCGTCGACGAGCCCGCCGCGCGTCACGTTCGAGCCGAGGGCCTTGACCGCGGTGGCCCACAAAAGGCCCGCCGAGAAGCTCTGCACGCCGAGCATCTCCGGTTTCGCGCCCGGAACCGCGGCGTCGAGCGCTTCGAGGTACGAGGCCATGGCCGGGTTCTGGTCGGCTTCCTCGAACGGCCACACCGTGACCTGCAGGAGCGTGCCTTCGGCGTCGCCACCGGCTGCGGTCGGGTATTGCTCTTGGTAGTAGTTCGCGTCGAGCTGGGTCAGTTCAGGTTTGAAGCCCTGCTGGGCCATGGCTCCCTGGAGGTTGACGGTTTCCTCCCAGGACGAGACCGTCGTGAGGAGCTGGACATCTTTTTCTTTCATGCCTACGACAAACGGCGGCCAGTTCGACTCACCGATGCCTGCTGTCTCGTCATAGACGAACTCGAAGCCGAGTTGCTCGTAGCCTTCCTTTTGGCGGTCGGCGATGTAGTCGAGGGCGGCGACATCGCTGTGCACGATGCCCGCCTTAGCCTGGATCCACCGACCCGGTGGGTTGATCTCGTCTGATCTGTGATTGCTG
>CAZGEF010000022.1:11933-36741 GCA_964525005.1 uncultured Rhabdothermincola sp. | reverse complement strand
TGTTCTTGAAGATCTCCTTCTGCACGCGCTGCGCCACGGTGGACCGCTTGCCCGGCCGGACGAGCAGGACGATCTCGCAGCCGGGAACGCAGCGCAGGAGTCGCTCGAGCAGGTTGGTGCCGAGGAACCCGGTGGTCCCGGTGATGAAGATGCGCTTGCCGGCGAGGGCTTCTCGGATCACGGCTATTGTCTACCAAATGGTAGAGGGTGGTGCTCAACCGTCGACGCGGGTGCGGGTGCTCGACGCCGCGCTGGCCTCGTTCGGCACTCGTGGCTACGACGCCACGTCGCTCGATCAGCTCGCCGCTGAGCTGGGTGTCCGCAAGCAGACGATCCTCTACTACTACGGCTCGAAGCCCGAGCTGCTCGACGCCGTCATCGACTGGGCCGCGGCCGACCTGGTGGTCACCTTGGGGCGGGGCATCGAGGGAAGCGGCGACGGCTTCGACCGCGTCGAGGTCATCGTGCGGTCGGTCTTCCGGACCGCCATCCGGCGGCCCGAGCTGCTCGGCATCCTGCGCGAGGTCACCCGACCGGGTTCGACCGCCGCGGCACGGTTCGTCGTGCAGCTCGACCCGCTGATCGAGACGGCGTCGGGGTATCTGGCGTCCGAGATGGACGCGGGTCGCATCCGGCGGTGCGACCCCCGATTGCTGCTGCTGTCGGTGTATTCGACCGTCGTCGGCGTCGCGACCGAGGTCGAGGTCCTGCGGGCCATCGGCATCGAGCCCACGCTGCGCACCACCGCGGTCCGCCGCGCCGAGCTCCTAGCCTTCCTCCGCGCCGCGCTAGCGCCCACCGCCGCCTAGGCGTCGACGTCAGCGGGAGGATGGAGAGCTCGTCGTGGAGCGGATCCGGGTGCCGGCAACCCGGAGGTTGCCCTCTGGTCGGTCGTGGTGGCACCGCGGTGGATCAGCTGGTACGGCGCTTGGACGACCTCCGGGCGTGGCGGTCGATCGCTAGGTCGACGAGCTCGTCGATGAGGTCGCCGTAGGGCAGGCCGGAGGCCTCCCACATCTTCGGGTACATCGAGATGGGGGTGAACCCCGGGATCGTGTTGACCTCGTTGACGAGCACGCGGTCGTTCGGCTCGTCGTAGAACACGTCGACACGGGCCATGCCCTCGCACCGCAGGGCCTTGAACGTGTCGATGGCGACCTGCTGGACGCGCTCGCTCACCTCGACGTCGAGCGGGGCGGGGATCAGCGTCTGCGCCTTGCCGGTCTCGTACTTGTCCTCGTAGTCGTAGAACTCGGCGCCGGGCACGATCTCGCCCGGAACCGACGCCTCGGGGTCGAGGTTGCCGAGCACGGCGCACTCGATCTCGCGGCCGGTGACGGTCTCCTCGACGACGATCCACTCGTCGTAGCGCGCCGCCTCGTGCAGTGCGGCGAGCACCTCGGCGTGGTCGTGCGCCTTGGACACACCGACCGACGAGCCCATGTTCGCCGGCTTCACGAAGACCGGGAGCCCGAGCCGGTCGACGATGCGGTCGAAGGTGGCGGTGTCGTCGATCTCGCTCTCGTGGAGACCCAGGTGCGCAGCTTGGGCGATGTCGTGGACGTCGAGGACCTCCTTGGCCTTGATCTTGTCCATGGCGAGGGCCGACGACAGCACCCCGCACCCGACGTAGGCGACGTCGGCCAACTCGAGAAGCCCCTGCACGGTCCCGTCCTCGCCGAGCGGGCCGTGGAGCAGCGGGAACACGACAGTGGTCTGCCCGACCGCGAGCGGATCCGCCTGCTCGCGTGCCCGCACGGTGGCGACGGGGCTCACCTCGGTGCCGGTCGGCGACAGCGCGTGGGGCAACGCGGCCGGGCCCTGGTCCAAGGCGCGCACGACATCTTCGGCGAGCACCCATCGGCCGCTGGTCGTGATGCCAATGGGCACGATCTCGTATCGGTCCGGGTCGCACGCGGCCAGCACGTGACGCGCCGTGACGAGGGAGATCTCGTGCTCGGCCGACTGACCGCCGAACAGCACGACGAGGCGGACGGGGGCGTGGCTGCTCACCGACCCGACGGTAGTGCCCGGGTGTTCGGTGCCCGGACCTAACGTGACGGCATGGAGTTCTGGGCCAGCGAGATCGCCGCCGCCGTCGAGGGCGACCACATCGGCGAGGACGTCGTCGTGCGCGGCGCCGGCATCGATTCGCGTGAGCTCGGCATGGGCCAGCTGTTCGTCCCCATCGTTGCCGATCGCGACGGGCACGACTTCGTGGGCGCGGCGGTCGACCGTGGAGCGGCGGCCTACCTGTCGTCGCGTGGCTCGATCGGTGGCACGGGAGCAGCCGCGATCGAGGTCGCCGACACGGCGGTCGCCTTGACCGCGCTGGGCTCGACGGCGCGCGACCGGCTCGCGGGTGCCGTCGTCGGCGTGACGGGATCCGTCGGCAAGACCACGACGAAGGACCTCGCGGCCGCCGTGTTGGCCCGCACCTTCGCCACCCACGCCAACCTCCGCAGCTTCAACAACGAGCTGGGGGTCCCGCTCACCCTCGTGAACGCGCCGGACGGCACCGAGGCCGCCGTCATCGAGATGGGCGCCCGCGGCCCCGGCCACATCGCCGAGCTGTGTGCGGTCGCTCGTCCGACCATCGGGGTCGTCGCCACCGTCGAGCAGGTGCACACCGAGCTGTTCGGTTCGATCGGTCAGGTCGCGGTGGCCAAGCGCGAGCTCATCGAGGCGTTGCCCGACGACGGCGCAGCGGTGCTGTACGCCGACAACCCGTTGGTGGCGGCGATGGCGGACGTCGCTCCAGGCCGAGTGGTGACCTTCGGGCGGGGGGCAGATGCCGACGTGCGAGCCATCGACGTCGAGGTGGACGAGCTGCTCCGCCCGAGGTTCCGGCTCAGGACCGAGGTCGGATCGATCGACGTGGCCCTGTGGGTCCGTGGCGCGCACAACGTGGCCAACGCGCTCGCTGCGGCCGCCGTCGGGCTGGTGGCAGGGGTTCCCCTCGTCGAGATCGCTGCGGGCCTGGCCGACGGATCGACGTCGCCGTGGCGCATGGACCTGCGCACGGCACCGTCGGGTGCGCGGGTCCTCAACGACGCCTACAACGCCGGACCGGCATCGATGCGGGCCGCGCTCGACGCGCTCGCGCACCTTCGGGCGTCGCGTCGCGTCGCGGTGCTCGGCACGATGGCCGAGCTCGGCGTCGACGGCGAAGCGCTCCATCGGGCGATCGCGGCGCATGCGGCATCGCTCGACATCGAGCTGATCGCGGTGGGAACCGACGCCTACGGCGTCGAGCCGGTCGGTGACGTCGACGACGCCATCGCTCGGCTCGGGCCCCTGGGCGACGATGACGCGGTGCTGGTGAAGGGCAGCCGAGTCACCGGTCTGGAACGGGTCGCGGCCGCCCTGCTGGAAGAGCCTGATCGACGAGGTCTGATCGACGAGGTCTGACACCGGGGTGCGATCTCCCCGGGCGAGCGGCTCACCCTCGAGCGGCGCGGGGCGGATCGCGGAGCTCGGCGAAGGGGATCAACGCGGCGGCGACCACGGCACCGACGAGGGCGACCAGCGTGATGGAGGTGGCGTCGATGAGCGGGCCGGCGACGAGTCCACCGATGGGTACGGTGCCGCCGAAGGCCATCGTCCACAACGCCATCACGCGGCCGCGGGTTCGCTCGTCGACGCGTCGCTGCAGCACCGTCAGCAGCGAGGTCACGGTTGCGAAGTAGAAGAAGCCGACGATCACGGCGAGGGCGAACGACGGTCCGGGCACACGCAGCACGGCGAAGGCGCCCACGGAGAGGGCGAAGCCACCGAGGCCGACACGGACGATCACCTCGAGCGACCGGTGGGCGAGGAACGTCCCGATCGAAAGCGCACCGATGAGCGCGCCCAGTCCGAACATGGCGTACAGCACGCCGTAGGCGGTGCTCCTCGGAGCGATGCCGAGGTTGCGTTGCGCGAGCACGGGCATCTGCACGACGAAGGGCAGGCAGACGAGCGAGAACGTGGTCATCGTCAGCAGGCAACGGCCGATCACCCGGTCCCGGCGGGCGACGGCGAAGCCCTCCACCATGCGCCGCACACCCCGTGGTTCGTCGTGGGCGAAGGCCCGCCTCGCGGGCAGGGACACGACGACGAAGGCGCCGATGATGAAGAGGTACGACACGGCGTTCGCGACGAAGGCCCACGAGGCACCGACCGATGCGTAGATGAACCCACCGATCGCCGGGCCGATGACCCGGGACAGGTTCAGGCTCGCCGAGTTGAGCGAGATCGCGCCGGTGAGATCATCTCGTCGAACCATGGCCGGCACGAGCGCGGCGAAGGTCGGCGCATAGATCGCCTGACCGATCCCGATGAGCAACATGAAGAAGAACAGGCTCGCGACGCTGGCCTCGGTGCCGCGGGTGAGCCACGCGAGCACGAGCGAGAACACCAGTTGCTCGACGGCGACGCCGATCACGAGCTTGCGGTTGTCGAAGCGGTCGGCGAGCGCACCACCGACGAGGGACAGCGCGAGCAGCGGTCCGAGCTGGGCGAAGGCGATGAGCCCCACCGACGAGGCCCTGCCGGTCGCATCGAGGACGTAGGCGGCCATCACCGTGTTCTGCATCCACGAGCCGACGTTGGAGAACAGCGATCCGCTGAACACGAGGCGGAAGTCGCGATAGCGCAGTGCCGCGGCGATGGTGCCGTCGATGGGCCGGTCGCCCTCGAGCAGCGCGTCCTCGGAGTCCTCGAGGCTCGGTGCGGTGGTCCCGGGGTCGCCGTCGCTGGTCGCCCGGTCCGTGGTCACCGCCGAAGGGTACGACCGCGCAGCTCGGCCGACGAAGTCGCCGGCACCGAGGGTGGTCGGGTGCGGAGGCGCTCGGCCGGGTGACGTGGGTGGCCGGTGACGTGGGTGGATGGACCTGCTACGACCCCTGGGGTCTGCCGTCGTGAAACCTTGTGGAGGTCATCCACGCCCGTCGAATCCGATTGGGCGTAAGGTTCACCTCACTTGCTACTGGGAGGTAGGACGCATATGGGAGTTCTGGCAGCGCTGGCAGGTTCCGGCGGCAGCAGTGGAGGGGGAGGCGCCGCCATCGGCTCGCTCTTCTTCTTGTTGATCTACGTCGCGATCATCATCATCTACGTCGTCGGGCTCTGGAAGACCTTCGAGAAGGCAGGCCAGAAGGGCTGGCTGGCGATCATCCCGATCCTCAACCTCTACGTCCTGGTCAAGCTGGCCGGCCGCGAGGGCTGGTGGGTCATCCTCTACCTGATCCCCTGCGTCGGGATCATCGTCCACGCCATCGTGTCGATCGACGTTGCCAAGGGTTTCGGCAAGACCGAAGGGTACGGCATCGGCCTGTGGCTGCTGCCCTTCATCTTCTATCCGATGCTCGGCTTCAGCGCGGAGTCGCGCTACCAGGGTCCCCAGACGACACCCGTCATCTGATCGACCTGGTCATCTGATCGACCCGAGTCATCTGATCGACCCGAGTCATCTGATCGACCCGGTCGTGGGACGACCGACGTGGCCTCCACCTCCGGTGGGGGCCACGCCCGCGTCCACGCCGCCGGCTGTCATCATCGTTCGACGTCCGGAGCGGCCCGCCAGAAGCGGGGGCCGGGACCACGTCGTCCCGCTCGGTCGTCGGGGTTGGCGATCTTGCACGAGCGCAGCGAGCGGCACCCGCAGCCGATGCAGCGGTCGAGCTGGTCGCGCAGGCGCTCGAGGACCCGGATGCGCTCGTCGATCTCGGGTCGCCAGCTGTGCGCCTCGAGTCTTCTTGAGGTCTTGCGGTGCCGGACAGGCATCAGATCCAGCAGCACGAGCTCGGCGGCAAGGTGGTGCTGGCTCCGTGAGCGTCGCCGGACCGTGTCGAGGTCGTCAGCGTGCCACGCCGGTCGCCTCGCCGACTGCCCTCACGATCTTCGTGTCCGGGGTGCCGGGGAGGGACCTGGCGAAGAGGTAGTCGACCGTCACCGTGACCATGACGCGCACCGAGGCCGGGCCCGTGATCTCGACGACCGGGGGAGCGGCGAGGTGGGGCGTGATGCCCTGGGCGTCGAGGGTGTGGCGGACCGAGGCCCGCACCCGCTGCGGATCGAGCGTGAGGCCGCCCCCGCCGCGCAGGGTCGACTCGGAGATGCCGTAGGTGACGGCGTCGTTGGCGGCGGCGTCGGCCGCGTCGATCGCCTGGCGCTCACCCATCTGCACGATGCTCAGATCGACGGCGATGGCCGACAGCACCAGCACGATCAGCACCGCGGCGGGCATGAGCATCAGGACCGACCCTCGTTCACGTCGGTCGCCTCGGTCGCCGTCGCCGTCGCTGGCGGGGGCGAGTGCCCCCATCACGAGCACCCGCCGTCGGCGGGCAGGCCCGACCGGTACGGGTCGATCAGCTCGCCGTGGGTCGCCTGCACCTCGAGGCCGTCCCCGTAGCCACCGAGCCCGGGAAGGGAGACCGTGTGCACGGGGTACCGGACCGTCACCGTGACGCGCACGCACCGCCTCCACGCCTGGCCGCCCTCGTGGGCGACGGCGATGGACGCCTTGCGGGGATCGCGACCATACCCGTCGACCGTCTGGCGTGCGGCGTCGGTGGCCCGCCACGACGCAGTCGCCTGGTCGGGTGCCTCGACGTAGGCGCGTGCGGCCTCACGAGCCGCCGCGGCAGCTGCGACCTTGGCGTCGATCACACCCCAGGCGTTCGTGGCGATGAGCGACCCGATGACGAAGATGAGGATGCCGAACGGCAGCACCTCGATCCCGGCGACCTGTCCGGAATCGCCTCGGAGTCGGGTCGTCGGGTTCATCGCGTGGGTGGGCGTCATCGAACCTGCTCGACGCGCACCCGCGCGGTCTGGTCGAGGTGGCCTGCGCTGATCGTCGACGACAGGCCGGGCAGGAGGAACCGGGGCGGGTCGACCTGCACGCGCATGGCGATGGCCTCGGGTGTCGAACCGGACCAGTCGATGGTCGCCGAGGTGCCGAGACGTCCGAGCAGTTGTCGAACTCGCTGTTCGGCACGTGCTTCGGCGGCTCGGAGCTGCGACGGATCAGCGTGGTCGATGGGCGCCGTCGCGACCATCCGGGCGCCGTCGAAGGCCGCGGTGTTCACCGAGGTGCGGGCGTGGAGCCCGACGAGCAGCTGCATGGCGAACAGGAGGAACGCGAGGAAGACGAGCACGCCCGCACTGAGCGCGAGCAGGCCGGTGCCCTCGTCGCTCGGCCGTGAGCGAGCGATCAGCCGAGCGGCCAGTCGATGCACGAACGCCACCGTGGTGCTGGGCGCACGGATCACCGGCCGATCTGCTGGACCTTGTCGCTCGTGGTGGTCTCGGTGTCGTTCCACATCTTGTTGAACCCGACCCACATGGCGGCGCCGAGGAACGCCATGATGAGCACCGCGATGGCGGCCGAGATCACCCCCTCGCCTCGGTCGCCGGTGGCGATCCGGCGCGAGCGGCTGTGGGCCAGCAGCTCGTGGCTGATCCAGGTGACGGTGGTGCGCATGTCGGGGCCTTTCTGGCAGGTGATCTGTGCCTCTGGGTGGGGTTCCAGCGGTGTGGGTCGTCGGGCCGACTGGGTCTGCCGAGATCGAGGTCATGAGGTGGTTCAGGACGAGGTGAAGAGGCGCATGGCTTCGACGAACGGGACGGCGAGGAAGAGCACGCCGGGTACGAGCGTCGCGACGGTGACGGGGATCCAGACCTGTTGCGACCGTCGCTCGACCGTCTCGATCAGCTCCCGCTGGACCTCCTGGCGGATCACCCGGGACTCCTCGGTGATGAGGTGACCGAGGTCGGACGCCTCGCGGTTCAACGCCAGCACGGCGACCAGGCGGTCGAGTGCGTCGACGCGCTCCACCGCGGCCCACTCCCGGAGCGCTCGGAGGTCGTCGAGTCCGTGGCGGATCCGTCCGCACACGATGGTGAGGTCGGTGGCGCACACGCCCTCGCCGCGGCGCGCCAGGCGCTGGAGCGCGGCACCGAGCGAGTAGCCGGCCGACAGGAGCATGCCCAGCTGCTCGCTCACGACGGGCAGCTCGATGACGAGTCGTCGCTGGCGCGCCACGGAGGCCTGCGCGAGCTGCTGCTCGAGCCCGAGGAAGGCGAGCAACGGCGCCCCGAGGATGATGGCGAGCGCGAGGAACGGCTCGATCGCCAGCGCGACCGCGATCACCACGGCGGCGCCGAACCCCGCGAGAGCCCAACCCAGCTGGCGGGTGCGAAACGCCGAGACCGACAGGGGCGAGTGCACGCGCGCCAGTCGCACCGCCAGCTCCTCGTGCACGCCGAAGATGCCGGCGAGGCGATTGCCCACGTCGATCGCAGGCGGGGCGATGATGTCGCGCACGGTGCGGGTGGCCGTCGTCGAGACGGGATCGCCCGGTGCGGGACCGAACGGGGTGATCCGCCGGGCGAGTGCGGGCCGGCGAACGGTCCGTAGCTCGCTCAGCACCAGTGTGAGCCCGATCCACGCGAGGACCGCGAGGGCGATGACGGTCCGGCTCATCGGTCGAAGACCCGTTGCGGCTCGGGGATCTGGAGGATCTTGCCCGCCCACACCCAGCACACGAGGACCAGGGCGAGTGCGATCGCGACGAGCATCTGGCCGGTGGGCGTCTCGTAGGCGCGGCGACCGTTGCCGATGGTCAGGCCGGCCGCGGCCATACCCAAGGGAACGATGAGCACGAACCGCCGGGCGAAGCGGACACCGGCCTGTCGGGCGCGGGCATCCTTGCGGTACTGGAGGTCGGTGCGACGGTCGGCGGCGAGGTCGGCAAGTCGCTGATCGAGGTCCGTTCCGCCCAGCTCGTGGGCCGTCAGGAGCGTCTCGCACGCCGCGTCGGCGGTGGGGTCGGCGAGCCGTTGCTTGAGCACGGAGAGCGTGCGGGCGAAGTCGGTGGATATGAGCCACTCGCGGTGCGCGGCGTCGAAGGCTCCGCGCATCTCCTCGGGAGTCCGCTCGCCGGCCTCGAACAGCGCCTGGGGGACCGAACGACCGGCCGACCCCGTGAGGATGCGGATCTCGTCGATGATCCTCGGCCACGCCTCCTGGGCGACGGCCCGTCGCACCCGACGGCGGTGCCGGTACGTCGTCGGCGGGAAGCTGGCTGCGAAGGTCCCGGCGATGAGCGCAGCGGGTACGCCGCCGAAGGCCAGGTAGGCGAGACCGGCCGCGGCGACGAACAGCACGGCCATGGAGACGACGAAGTCGCGAGGGCGCGAGTCCGCGAGACCTGCCTGGACCAACCAGTCGCCGATCCGGACACGGGAGCGGCGTGACGAGGAACCGGCCGGACCCGGCGCCACCCCGGACCAGCCGAACGCCAGGGCGCTGTAGACCAGGAACGTGCCGTATCCGGCTGCCAGTGCGAGTGCGACGGTGGTCAAAACGCCTGCCAGTCGCCGGACCGGTCGCCATGGAGATGCTCGTGCAGATCGATCCCCGCCCGTTCGAAGGCTCGGGCGACGCGGATGGGGATGGTGCCGCTCCAGACCAGGGGGCCCTCGCGTCCGGTGCGCCCGAAGATGTCGGTGCTCGTGAACTGGGTGGCGTCGATGCCGCCGGCGAGGTCCTCGACCGCGATGATCTCGGCGACCCGCGGGCCGTCGGTGCCGCGGATGCAGTGCACGACCACGTCGACCGCCTCGCTGACGAGCGTGTTGAGCGCGCTCATGGGAAGCTGCGACGCCGACTCGGAGAGCTGGGCGACGAAGCGGAGCCGGGTGAGGGCTTGGCGGGCCGATCCGGCGTGGATGGTGGTGAGGCCCTTGACGCCCGACGACAGGGTGAGGAGGAGCGGCATGGCTTCGCGGTCGCGGACCTCGCCGACGATGGCGACGTCGGGGGCCATGCGGAGGAACCCGGCCACGAGCCGGCGCAGGTCGATCTCGGGACGGTCCGACCGCGCTGCGCGGGTCTGCATCTGCGCGACGTTCGGCAGGGGGATGTCGGCTTCGAGCACCTCCTCGGCCACGACGACCCGATGGGCCGGGTCGATCTCGGCTGCGCAGCACGACAGCAGGGTCGTCTTGCCCGAGCCCGGAGCACCGGCGAACACCACGGTGAGGTCGGCGCGGATCGCGGCACGCAGGAACCCGGCCGCCTGGCTGCTGAGCATGTCGCGGTCCACCAGCTCACCGAGGTTGCGATAGGGGACGCCGGTGAACTTGCGGATGTTGGCCATGAGGTGGCCGCCGCGGCTGAGGTCGCCGTGGACGATGTGGAGGCGGGCGCCGGTGTCGAGCTGCGCGTCCTGGAGGCCTTCGGCCGGGTCGAGCTTGCGGTGGCTCGCCGAGGCGTCGTCGAGGATCTTCGTCAGGGTCCGCAGGACGTGGTCGTCGTCGTGGAACACCTCGTCGTGGTAGCCCGACGGACCCGAGTGCCGCTTCACGAAGATGTCGGCCGGCGAGTTGATCATCACCTCCCAGACGTCGTCGTCGTCGAGCAGCGGCGTGAGCGGGCCGTAGCGGGCCAGGTTGCGGAACGCTCGCTCGGCGATGGCATCGGGATCGGGGAGGTCGTGGGACCGCGCACCGCGCCGGTGGTCGAGGTTCCACCGGGAGACCTCGTCGTCGAGGAGTTGGCGGAGCACGCGGTCGCTCTCGTCACCGGAGAGGTCCAGGGCGATGTCCTTGGCCTTCGCCTGGACGGCCTGTTCGATGGCGACGAGCGGCGTGGTGTGCTCGTCCGTGACCGCCATGGAACCGCCTCCCGTCCGTGTGCTTGGCGTGTTGCCTCGCTGCTTGGCCAATGGCGAGGTTGCCCCATGCGGGGGCATATGTCGCTATGACATGAGACACACTGACACGGTATGTAATGCCCCAAGTGCGGAACGTGGTGTCCGCCCGTGCCGACTCGGGCCGTCGCGTCGCACCGTTCTCGCAGGTAGAACGCGTTCCACTACATTCCTCGGCCATGACCGAAGCTGAACCAGCCGTGCTCGTGGAGCGGGACGGCCATGTCGTCACCGTGACCCTCAACCGACCTGCCAAGCGAAACGCCTTCAACGCCGAGGTCCTGGTGCGCCTGTGCGACACCTGGGACATGGTGGACGACGACCCCGAGGTGCGGGCTGTCGTGCTCACCGGCGCTGGTGGCGACTTCTCCGCCGGAGCCGACCTCGACCGGCTCGTGGGAGCCCTGCTGTCGGGCAAGCCCACCGAGAACGAGTTCGAGGATCGCATCAAGGAGGACTTCACCCTCATCTACAAGGGCTTCCTCAAGGACCACTACCTCAAGAAGCCGATCGTCGCCGCGGTCGAGGGGTACTGCTACGCCGGAGGCACCGAGATCCTCCAGGCCCTCGACATCCGGGTGGCGGCCGAGACCGCGAAGATCGGCATCACCGAGGTGCAGCGCGGGCTGTTCCCCATGTCGGCGTCGACCATCCGGCTGCCACGCCAGATCCCGCACACCATCGCCATGGAGATGCTGCTGCTCGGCGAGCCCATCACCGCCCAGCGCGCCTACGAGATCGGCCTGATCGGTCACGTGGTCCCCGAGGGCCAGGCCCTGGCCAAGGCTCAGGAGCTCGCCCGGCGCCTCGCCGACAACGGCCCCCTTGCCGTGCAGGGGATCAAGGAGGCGATCATCTCCAACATCGCCGTCCCCGAGAAGGACGCGTTCGACAAGGAGATGGCCATCGGCATGACGGTGATGGCGTCCAAGGACGCCCGCGAGGGGCCGAAGGCCTTCGTGGAGAAGCGCAAGCCGAACTTCACCGGCGAGTGAGGGCGAGCCGTACCTCGATGCGCGACCACGCGTTCCGGGCGGCCGGTGGCCCCCGGAACGCGTGGTCCACCGGTGGTACGGTATTTGCGACTTCGACGTCGGTGTCAAAGATGTTGACAACGGCACGCTCGGCGACGACGAGCGCGACGCTCGGCGATCACGAGGAGAACCCATGACCATCCCCACGTCTGTCGACGAGGTCACGCCGGCCTGGCTCAGCGAGGTGCTCGACGCCGACATCTCTGCGGTCGAGGTGCTCGACGCCCACTCGGGCACCACCGGTCGGGCGCGCATCGGCATCACCACCTCGGCCGAGCTGCCCCCGACGCTGTTCGTCAAGCTCCAGCCCTTCGACGACGAGCAGCGTGCGTTCCTCGCCATGATCGGCCTCGGCGTGTCCGAGGCGAAGCTCTACGCGGCTGTCGGCAACGCGCTCCCGGTCCGGTCGCCGAAGGTCTGGCATGCCGCCCACGACGAGGCCGACGACTCGTTCGTGATGGTCCTCGAGGACCTCGAGGCCGCGGGCTGCCGGTTCGCGGCACCAGATGACGACGACGTGCTCGGCGTGGCCGAGTCGCTGATGGACGAGCTCGCGCTGCTCCACACAGCGTACTGGGGGCAGGACCTGCCGTGGATCGGCCAGCACGCCCTCAGCCCGGGCGACAGCCCCGAGGCGCGAGAGCGTCTGGCCATGGGCGCGATGATCGTCCAGTCGGCGCTCGACCAGCACGCCGACGACCTGCCGCCGGAGTTCCGCCGGCTCGGCGAGATCTACATCGGCCACAACGGCGAGATCGCCACGATGTGGGCCGAGAGCGGCGAGCACACGCTGATCCACGGCGACGACCACATCGGCAACCTCTTCGTCGACGACGGCCGAACTGGCTTCTACGACTGGGCGGTGGCCAGCTCCTACGCCGGCATGCGCGACGTGGCCTACTTCCTGTGCAACTCGCTTCCCACCGACGTCCGTCGGTCAGAGGAGGCTTCGCTGATCGCCCGGTACCGAGCAGGGCTCGAGGCCGGTGGCGTCGACCTGGACGCGACCCTGGCCCACGAGCAGTACCGGCTCTTCTCGATCTACTCGTGGATCTCGTCCACCACGACCTGGGCCATGGGCTCGAAGTGGCAGCCGGCCGAGGTCGGTCGGACATCTACCATCCGCACCACGCAGGCCATCACCGACCTCGACGTGCTCGACCTGCTCGCCGAGCGGTTCGGCCACAGCCGGTAGATCGACCCGCTCGCCGGTGAGGTCAGTCGAGCTCGCCCTCAGCGCTCCACGCGCCGAGGGATCCCGGCACGACGGCGATCGGTTCGGGATCGCCTCGCGAGACCGACGCCGCGGCACGACCCGCGATGGCCTCGACGACCGCACCGAGAGGACGGACGTAGGCGCTCGGAAGAGGGGCCTCGTCGCGAACGAGCAGGTCGATGTTGCGCTTGTCGGGGGCGAACACCGGTGATGGCAGCTCGATGCTCGAGCTCACGAGGGGAGCGGTCAGCTCGGCGAACGCTCGGGTGATCTCGGACCGCTGGCGCGGCGATCGGGGTGCGCGGGTCACGATCGGCACGACGAAGCGGGGATCGACCCCGAGGCGCACGGCGGCGTCGACGATGGTCGCGGCACGCACCAGGCCACTCAGGGTCGCGGCGGCGGTCACGACCACGACATCGGCCTGGTGGACGGTTCGTCGGCTGAGGTGGTTGCGTTCCTCGACATCGACCGACCCGGTGTCGTCGGCACCCTCGAGATCGCCGTCGAGGTCGGCGACGACGACGTCGTAGGCGATGCCCAGCGAGCGGAGCCCGGCGTCGAACGCTCGTGGTCGGACCGCGGTCCAATCGCGGTGCCGTCGGATGCCGAGCAGGAGGTCGTAGCCCCGATCGGGACACGAGTAGGTGAGGGCCCGGATCTCGTCGGGCGGGGGGTCGGCGAAGCGGTGGGCCTCGATCAGCTCGGGCACACCCGGCACCAGTTGGGTGGCGCCGTGCAGCAGCGCCTGATCGGCGTGCAGGGCCAGGTCGGCGAGCAGGACCGAGCCATGGGAGGCGGTGTGGCCGATGGCCTGGGCGATGGCCATCGCGCAGGTGGAGGTCCCGCTTCCTCCTGCGCCGGTGACCGCGACGAGGGTGCCCGGCTCGGCCGAGGCGATCGTCGGCCGCGCCTCGTCGCGGAGGTCGATGTCGACCCGTCCGACGGGATGGGCGTGGTCGCGCAGCGTGGCGAGCAGCACGTCGGGATCGAGCGGATCGGAGAGGACCGCCGCCAGGTCGAGGTCGCTCAGCATCCGCGACCGGGTGCCGTGGTCCACGACGATGACGGCACAACCAGCCTCGCGGGCGCTGTCGACCAGGTCACGATCGAGGGCAGGGAGCCCACCGTCGATCAGGAGGGCGGAGTACGCCCGGCTGCTGTCGAGGCGGGCCCGCACCTCGTCGGCCGAGAGGCACTTGACGAACTGCAGGGGGATCGATCCCGAGTTGGACCATTGGCTCAGGTCACGGAACCACGACGAGCGAACACGGGCCAGGCCGAGGACGACGAACTGGTCGGTGGTCACGGTGTTCCGGTCCCGGACGCACCGGCGGCGGGCTCGTAGCGGTCCGGCGACGGAGCATCGTCGGCGCGCGTGGTTCGTACCACGGTGACCGCCGCGGTCTCCTTGGCGTGGGCGAGCGCGAGCACGTCGGTGGGGTCGGTCAGCGCGAGCGTGATGACCAGCGTGCTGGGAGCGGCGAGCGTGTCGGACCGTCCATCGCCGATCGAGGTGATCCGTGCGGACCGGGTCACGACCTCGGTGTGGCCCGAGCCTGCGGTGGCATAGGTGGCCAGGACGTCGACGCGCTCACCCGGCTGGAGGGCGCCGTCCACCGCGTGGTCGCGTTCGATCGCGAACGAGAACTCGGCCGAGGGAGGCGCAGCGCCGGCGGTCTCACCGGCCAGGACCGCGCTCCGGGTGAGCAGATCCCCGCTGGACAGCGGTGCGAGGGTCACCGCGTCGATGGCTTCGTCGAGCGAGGCGAACGCGGTCGACGCCGTCGAGGACGGCAGGTCGATCGGTTCGAGGCGTAGGTCCATCGGGGTCAGCCGCGAACCGATGGCGATCGTCCTCGCCACCACGACGTAGTTGGTCGACGGCGTGTCGTCGGCCCGCGCCGTGACGGCGAACACGCCGAAGACCGCGGCCACCACCAAGAGGGCTCCGACCATGGCACGCCCCCCAGGGAGCTCGCGGGTCCTGCGGAGATGAGGCCGTCCCCGGCCCTCGGCCTGCGTCGGCGCCACCTGGGGCTCACCCACGTCGTCCACCACCCCTGGTCGTCAACCCCACCACCAACCCCACCACTTGGCCCCTGGGTCCCCACCAACGCTCGGCCACCGACATCCCCCGCTCGCGATCCTCGACCGGCGGCCGCCGTCGGCGGCCCGAGCGCACGACCCTACGAAAGGTGGTGGGACGACAGCTATATGACATGAGCCACATCGACGGAGGGTGGTTGGTGAAGCTCGTAACGTGAGAGTCGGCGGGACGGTGGAGTTCCATGAAAGGCATCGGTTGTCCGTGTCGACCGATATGCTCACCACCATGTCCAGCAGCTCATCCACATCCGACGAACTGCACTGGCTGAGCACGGCCGACGCTGCTCGCCGGCTTGGCATCACGGCGCGGACGCTCTACCGCTTCATCGACGAGGGCCAGGTGCCCGCCTACCGGTTCGGTCGGGTCATCCGCCTCAAGCAGCACGAGGTCGATGCGTTCATCGACGCCTGTCGCATCGAGCCCGGCACCCTCGAGCACCTCTACCCCGAGCCGGTGACGGACACGTCGGTCACCGACGACAGCGGTACGTAGACCCTTGCCCCCGGTGGTGCGTGGACGACGAGCACGTCATCGCCCATCGAGACCAGCGCACCCGTGAGCGGTGACCGCGTTCCGTGCCGGTGCACCGTCACCGTCGGAGCGCTATCGACGAGTCCACCCACGGCTCCCGCGAAGGTGACCGGCTCCCCGGGCCGGCCAGGTGACCGTGCACCGGCGACGTCCCGGCGAGACCGGTTCGGGCTCGACCGATCGGGACGTAGCCGGATGGAGAGCACGGCACCGAGGTGCACGATCGCGTCGGTCCGCCCGTCGCGCAGCACGACGACATCGGTGCCGACGAGGCGCACGACGCCACGCGCCAGGCGGTCGTCGGGCAGCTCGACGACGACGGGCTCGCCACGCTCGGCGAGGTCGGTGATCACGCTCGCGACGGTGGCGTCCTCGGCGGCCGCCTGCACGAGCATGCGGCGCCGGTGGCGATCGTGGCCGATCGCGTCGGTCCGCAGCTCGGCGAGCCACCGGTCGAGCTCCCCGTCATCGCCTGTCGCCCGGGCCGGTCCCATCCGGTGGGCTCGGGCCTCGCCCCCATGGGCACGGGGCACCTCGTCGTCAGACCGCCCAATTCCCGTCACGGCGTCGGAGCGTACCGGTACCCTGAGCGCTCGTCGCCCGCTGTTGAGGAGCCGACGGGTGGTGCGTCGCACGACGCCGGCACCGAGCCGAACCACCGAACCACCCCACCACCGAACCACCGAACCACCGAACCACAGGACGTCACCAACCGACCATGGCCGACACCCAGGTGAAGATCCACATCCCGGGCAACCACCTCATGGTCGGCCTCCTCGGAGCCAACGACGAGCTGCTCCGGATCATCGAGGCGGCGTTTCCCGACGCCGACGTCCACGTGCGCGGCAACGAGGTCTCGGTCGCAGGCTCCCAGGCGCCCCAGATCGGTCGCCTCGTCGACGAGCTCGTCAAGGTCCTCCAGCAGGGTCAGGCGCTCGAACCCGTCCAGGTGCGTCGCTCGATCGAGATGATCAAGGCCGACGAGCGCCCGTCCGAGGTGTTCGCCCAGGAGGTGCTGCGGTCGGCCCGAGGGCGCACGATCCGCCCCAAGACCAGCGGCCAGAAGCGCTACATCGACGCCATCCGCGAGAACATCATCACCTTCGGCATCGGCCCGGCAGGCACCGGCAAGAGCTGGCTCGCCGTCGCGATGGCGGTGCAGGCGCTGCAGTCCAAGGAGGTCGAGCGCATCATCCTCACCCGACCGGCCGTCGAGGCCGGTGAGCGGCTCGGGTTCCTGCCCGGCGACCTCATGGCCAAGGTCGACCCGTACCTGCGCCCGCTCTACGACGCGCTCCACGACATGGTCGAGGCCGAGGGCGCCCAACGCCTGCTCGAGCGCGGCACGGTCGAGGTGGCACCGCTCGCCTTCATGCGGGGCCGTACGCTCAACGACAGCTTCATCATCCTCGACGAGGCGCAGAACACCACCCCCGAGCAGATGAAGATGTTCCTGACCCGCATCGGCTTCGGGTCCAAGGTCGTCGTCACCGGCGACATCACCCAGGTCGACGTGCAGAGCGGGCGCAGCGGCCTGCACGACCTCCAGCGGGTCCTCTCGTCGGTGGAGGGACTCGAGTTCGTCGAGCTCTCGAGCCGCGACGTCGTCCGCCACCGCATCGTGCAGGACATCGTCGACGCCTACGACACGTCGAAGGCGAACGACGCCTCGTCCGCGAGACCCGGTGCCGGACGGCCGTCGCTGTCGGGTGCCCCCGAGGCGTGACGAACCGCCCCCCGGGACGTACCTACCGACGCCGATCCGGCCCCGACGACGGCGTCCCCACGGTGTTCGCCGCCGACGAGCGCGACGCGGTCACGCCCGGTCTCGCTCCGCTGGACCTGGGGCGGTGGGCGCGATTGGCCGAGAAGGTGCTGCTGGCCGAAGGGGTTCGCGGGGACGCCGAGGTCTCCCTGCTGTTCATCGACGAGGACGAGATCGCCGTGTTGAACGCGCAGTTCATGGGTGCCGACGGGCCCACCGACGTGTTGTCGTTCCCGATCGACAGCGACGTCGCCGAACCTGGTCGTTGGCCCGACGGCGGCACCGACGGCCCCGACCGGGTGCCTCCCGACGAGGACGACCTCCCTCTCCTGCTCGGCGACATCGTCATCGCTCCCGCGGTGGCCCACCGCAACGCGCCGACGCACGCCGGGACCTTCGACGACGAGGTCGCGCTGCTCATCGTCCACGGCCTGCTCCACCTCCTCGGCATGGACCACGCCGAGGCGGCCGGGCGCGAGGCGATGCAGGCACGCGAGCGGGCGCTGCTCGCCGAGCTGCACGGCCCGCTCGCCGCCGATCCCTGGACGGCGGTCAACGCCGACTCTCCGGGCCTGCCGGGCCTGCCGGGCCTGCCCGATCTCCCGCCTCCCGAGAGCAGTTGACGCCGTGACCACCACCGACGTCGTGATGATCATCGTGATCGTCGTCCTGCTCGGGGTCTCGGTCTTCTTCGCCGTCGCTGAGACCGCGTTGACCCGCATGACCAAGGCAAAGGCCGCGGCGCTGCGCGACGAGGGCCGACGAGGCGGGGCCACGCTCGAGCGCCTGATCGAGCGGGTCGAGCGGTGGCTCAACCCGCTGCTCCTCGTCGTGCTCACGGTCCAGATCGTCCAGGCCACCCTCACCGGCATCGTCGCCGACCGGCTCCTCGGCCCGTGGGGCGTCACCGTCGCGACCTTCGTCAACGTCGTGCTCGTCTTCGTCCTCGCCGAGGCGGCGCCGAAGACCTGGGCGATCCAGCACACCGACCGCGCCGCGCTCCTGTCGGCGCGCCCGGTCGCGGCCATCGCCGCGTTCCCGCCGCTGCGGCTCATCTCGCGCGGCCTCATCGGGCTGACCAACGTGATCCTCCCCGGCAAAGGGCTCAAGCAGGGCCCGTTCGTGTCGGAGGAGGAGATCCTCGCCCTCGCCGACGTGGCTGTCGAGGAGTCGGTGCTCGACGCCGACGAGCGGCGTCTCATCGGCCAGATCATCGACTTCGGCGACACCGTGGTGCGCGAGGTCATGGTGCCCCGGCCCGACATGGTCGCTGTCCCGCAGGAGCTGCGCATTGCCGACGCGATGGAGGTCACGTTGCTCCACGGCTACAGCAGACTGCCAGTGCTCGGTGCCGATGCCGACGACGTCGTCGGCATCGTCTATGCCAAGGACCTCATGCGCGCCGAGCGCGACGGAACGGAGGACGACCCCGTGGCGACCCTGGTGCGCTCGCCGCACTTCGTTCCCGAGACCAAGCGCATCGCCGAGCTGCTCCCCGAGATGCAGGCCCAGCAGTTCCACATGGCCATGGTGATCGACGAGTACGGCGGTACCGCAGGCCTGGTCACGTTGGAGGACCTCATCGAGGAGCTCGTCGGCGAGATCTTCGACGAGTTCGATCGCGAGGAACCGATGGTCGAGCCCTTGCCCGACGGTCATGCCCGGGTGAACGCCCGGATGCCGATCGACGAGGTGAACGATCTGCTCCACGCCCGTCTGCCCGAGGGTGACTGGGACACGTTGGGCGGCCTGCTGCTGCACCTCGTCGGCCGTGTACCGCACGAGGGCGAGTCGGTCGAGTGCAACGGCTTCGTACTGCGCGCCGACCGCGTGCAGGGCCGGCGCATCGGCAAGGTGGGCGTGCTGCGCATCGCTCCGGGACTCGATGACGTGGGTGACGCGGACGACCTCGGCACCCTCTGACCCGATGCCGGAGCGGCGCGGCGCGAGGCGGATCGCCACGACCGGGGCTCCGCATCCCGGTAGCGTCGGGGCGCGAGGGCGGGACCCGGGGCGGGTGCCGGGGCCGCGCACGGTTCGGCACGTCTCTCACGGCGAGTCGTGGTCGGGCGGTCTGCTGTGCTGAGGTGGGGGCGGTGAAGTCTGGATTCGTCTCGCTCGTCGGTCGCCCCAACGTGGGCAAGTCGACCCTGCTCAACGCCATCCTCGGCACCAAGGTCTCGATCGTCTCCGACAAGCCGCAGACGACCCGCACCCAGATCCGCGGGGTCCTGAACCGGCCGGACGGCCAGGTGGTCTTCGTGGACACGCCGGGGATCCATCGGCCCCGCACGCCGTTGGGGGAGCGCATCAACGAGACCGCGTCCGACGCGCTCGGCGGGGTCGACGTCGTGGCCCTGCTGGTCGATGCCACAGCTCGGATCGGTCCAGGCGACCGCTTCGTCGCTGAGCGAGTCCCATCCGACGCGGTCGTGGTGGTGAACAAGATCGACATCGCCACGCCCGACGAGGTCATCGGCCAGCTCGCCCGAGCCGCCGACCAGCTCGACCTGGGCGAGTACTTCCCGGTCTCTGCCAAGACGGGCCAGGGCGTACCTGAGCTGGTCGAGCACCTGGTCGGGCGGCTGCCCGACGGCCCGCAGTTCTACCCCGACGACATGGTCACCGACGTCCCCGAGGCGTTCTGGGTGGCCGAGCTCGTGCGCGAGCAGCTCCTCGCCGTCACCCATGACGAGCTACCGCACTCGATCGCCACCCGCGTGGTGGAGTGGGAGTGGCCCCGGATCCGCGTGGAGATCCTGGTCGAACGCGATTCCCAGAAGGGCATCGTGATCGGCAGGAAGGGGAGCGTGCTCAAGCAGGTCGGCACCGAGGTGCGCACGCAGCTCCCCGACGGGGCGTACCTCGAGCTGTTCGTGAAGGTGGAGAAGGACTGGCAGCGTCGTCATCAGTTCCTCGAGCGACTCGGGTACTGACGGGTCGATCGCTCGCCGGTCGGGATACGCGGTTGCCGGGCAACCGCGATCTCCGAGGGGGTCTCGATCTGGTTGTGGGTGCACCCTTCCGGTGGGTGGGCCCATCGAACCATTTTCAACTGACATTCCAGTTGAGGCCTGACAAGCATGTCACTGGGCCCTAGGTTGGGCACATGGCAGATGAACGTAGAGCGATCCACGCATATCTCACGGCCGAAGGACACGATGTCTGGCACACCGCCTCGGAGGAGGCCGGCGTGAGCCTCTCTGGCCTCCTGGAGGCTTTGGCTGGCGACCTCGCGGCGAACCCACCGGAGAAGGGCGGACACCCCCGCTGGGACGAGGTGGTCACCTCGGCCCGCAAGATCGACGCCCAACGGCGTCGTCGCGCTCGCTCCTGACGCGTTCCGAGCTTCGTCGTCGACCTGGGGGTGACGAGGGCGCTCGGTGCCGCAGGACGGTACGACCGCAACCATCCGAGGACGAGACCGGTTCGATTCGTCTCGCCCGAACATCTCTGGGCCCGAACATCACTGCGCCCGAGCGTCACCGGGAGGCTCGGTGGACTCGTCGTGCCGGGCGAGCTGCTCCGGGACCCGCGTCCGGAGCGATCGCAGGAGCGCTTCGGCCTCGGCGCGCTCGCGCGTGCGTCGCATCGGGGGCAGCGCGCTGACGAGATCCCACCGGTACGACCGGGCCGTCGCGACCCGGGGGTCGAAGATGGCGACGACGCCGCGGTCGTCGGAGGTCCGGATCAGCCGACCGGCCCCCTGCGCCAGCATCGTCGCGGCGCGGGGCAGGTCGACGATGCGGAACGCGTCGGCGCGCGCCCGTTCCCGCCGGGCCTGGAGGAGAGGTTCGTCGGGTCGGGGAAAGGGGATGCGGTCGATCGTGACGAGCGACAGGGTGGGTCCGGGCACGTCGATGCCCTGCCAGAACCCAATGGTGGCGAACAGGCAGGTCTCGGGGTCGGCCGCGAACGCGGCGACGAGCGCCGGCTTGGGTAGGTCGTCCTGGGTGAGGATGGGGAACGGCACGCGGTCGCGGAGCGCGTCGGCCGCGTCGCGCATCGCCCGGAAGCTGGTGAAGAGCGAGAGGGTTCGGCCACCGGCGGCGGTGATGAGCGCCTCGAGCTCGTCGTGGGTGGCCGGGTCGAAGGCGGGCGTGCGGGGGTCGGGCAGCGACGCCGCGCCGTACAGCAGGGCGTTCTCCGCGTAGTCGAACGTGGTGCCCACATCGATGGTGTCGAAGGTGCCGGGTTCGATGCCGAGGCTGGTGGCGAGCGTCGAGGGCATCGTGGCGCTCGTGAGCACGGCGACGACGCGCTCCCACAGCATCGGGCGCAGGACGTCGCTGACGTCGATCGGCGCGATCTCCAGGACGGGGTGCTCCTCGGTGCCGTCGATCCAGGCCACGCTGCCGGGCGGGATGTCGAGTACGGCGTCGAGGTCGTCGGTGAGTGAGGTCACCGACTTCATGGCGCGCTGCTTGCGGGCCGCGACCGAGGAGTCACCGGCCCCGTTCGCTCCGGGCCCTGGCGCTCCCGGTCCGTCGTCGGGGACGTTGCGCAGGGCGGCCATGGCGATCTCGACGCGGGTCCGGGCCAGCGAGACCGCGTCCTCGAGGTCCGCGCTGAGAGACCCCCGGATGCGGCGGCCCACGTCGTCGGCGAGCGCGTCGCGGAGGCGCTCGCCGACGGCGTTGAGGTTGGCGACGATCGACTCGTCGGCGACGACGGCGCCGACGTTGCGTGCCACCGATGCGAACCGCGACGGAGCGAGCTGGACGCCTGCCGTGGCCGAGATCGTGTCCTCGAGCTGGTGGGCCTCGTCGATGACCACCACGTCGTGTTCGGGCAGGAGCATCCCCCCACTCGCGAGGTGCAGTCCGTAGAGATGCGTGTTCACGACGATGACGTCGGCTTCGGCCGCGGCGTCGCGTGCGTGCTCGGCGAAGCAGTTGTGGCCCTGGGGGCAGCGGGTGCGGCCGGGGCACTCGCGGGGCCCGACGCTCACGGCGCTCCACACACGGGCCGGGACCTCGCGGTCGAGATCGGCGCGGTCACCGGTGGCGGTCTGGGCGGCCCAGGTCTCGAGGAGCGCGATGTCGGCATCGTCGACGCGCTCGTCGAGCCCATCGAGCGCGAGCTGGTCGGTGGCTTCGGTCAACTCGTGGAGCCGCTGGCGGCACAGGTAGTTGCTGCGCCCCTTGAGCACGGCCGAGGAGAACGGCACGTCGAGGTGGTCCTCGAGGAAGGGCAGGTCCTTGCCGGCGAGCTGGTCCTGGAGCGCCTTCGTGGCGGTGGCCACGACGGTCTTGCGTCCGCTCAAGAGGAGCGGGACGAGGTAGGCGAGGGACTTTCCGGTCCCGGTTCCCGCCTGGGCGATCAGGTGGTGGTCGTCCTCGATCGCCCGGGCGACGTCGACCGCCATGGTCCGTTGCCCCGGACGGTCCTCGCCGCGGGGGAGCGCCGCGGTGATGGCTGCGAGCTGGGCCTCGGTCCGGCGGGCGAGGGCGCTCCGCCCGGAGTCCGGCCGGTCGGCCTCGCCCGCCTCCCAGGACTCCCCGGAGGAGGTCGAGGAATCGGTCGTGGGCATCACGGCATGGTGGCATGCGGGCGGTAACGTGCGCGAGTGCACGTTCCCGGTATCGACCCGTCCCGCATCCCCAGGCACGTCGCGCTGGTCATGGACGGGAACGGCCGCTGGGCGCAGCGGCGGGGGCTCAAGCGCACCGACGGGCACGCCGCGGGGGAAGAGGCGCTGTTCGACGCCGTCGAAGGGGCGCTCGAACTGGGAATCGAGTGGGTCACGGTCTACGCGTTCTCAACGGAGAACTGGCGGCGGCCGCCCGACGAGGTTCGGTACCTCATGGGCTTCAACGAGTCGATCCTCGTGCGCCGACGCGACGAGATGAACGACCGCGGCGTGCGGATGCGGTTCATCGGCCGGCGCGACTGGCGGGTGCCCAAGCGGTTGCTGCGCCAGATGGACCAGTCGGTCGAGCTGACGCGCAAGAACAAGACGATGACCTTCACCATCGCCTTCAACTACGGCGGTCGAGCCGAGATCGTCGACGCGGTCAAGGCCATCGTCGAGGCCGGGGTTCCGGCCGACAAGATCAGCGAGAAGACCATCGCCAAGCACCTCTACGACCCCGAGATGCCCGAGCCCGACTTGGTCGTGCGCACGTCGGGGGAGTACCGGACGTCGAACTACCTCCTGTGGGAGGCGGCCTACAGCGAGCTGGTGTTCACCGATGTGCTGTGGCCCGACTTCCGCCGTGTGCACCTCTTCGACGCGGTCCGCGAGTTCCAGGAGCGCGATCGGCGCTTCGGCGGGATCGAGACCGCGTCGTGACCAGGTCGTCGCGATGAGTGGGTCGTCGCGATGACTGGGTCGTCGCGGTGAGCAGCGGGAGTCCCGGGAAGCTGTACCGGGACACCGGCATCGTGCTGCGCACCTACAAGCTCGGGGAGGCCGATCGCATCGTCGTGCTGATGACCCAGGCGCACGGCAAGGTCCGCACCGTCGCCAAGGGGGTTCGCAAGACCAAGAGCCGCTTCGGGTCCCGGCTCGAACCCGCCAGCCACATCGCGCTGCAGCTGTACGAGGGCCGCGAACTGGACACGGTGACACAGGTGGAGTCGATCGACCACCTCCGTGCCATCCGCGAGGACCTCGACCGTCTCACCCGGGCGGTGGCCATGCTCGAGGCCGTCGACCAGCTCGCTCAGGAGCGTGAGCCCAACGTTCGCCTCTACCAGATGCTCCTCGGTGCGCTGCGATCGCTCGCCGCCGACGATCCCGCGCTCGTGGTCCCCGCCTTCTTCTTGAAGGCGCTTGCCCTGGAGGGCTACCGACCCGAGGTCGAGGCCTGTGTGTCGTGCGGCGGAGGAGGGCCGCTCATCGCCTTCGACACGGAGTCAGGCGGTCTGCTGTGCGCCGCGTGTCGTCGCGGCCAGGCCGTCAGCCCCGAGGGGGTCGAGCTGCTGCAGCGCATCCTCGGCGGGGGGCTGGTGAGCGCGCTCGGGGTTGCGGAGTCGGCGGCCACCCGGGAGGTGGACCAACTCGCCACCCGGGCGCTGGAGCACCACCTGGAACGTCGGCTGCGGTCGGTGTCGCTCGGCCTCATCTGAGCGCGTGGCTCCGCCTCGCCCACACGGAGACGACCGCGATCGCCCCGACGCTCATCAGGCCGAGCCCGATGCGTGCGAGGCCCTCTGTCGGAGCACCGGTGGCCGGGAGCGAGCCGGTGGTCCGAGGGGTGGTGTCCGTGCTCCGTGGTTGGGTGGTGACCGATCCGGCCGGGAGCGTGGTGCTGGTGGAGCCCGGCACCGTGGTGGACGGCACGACGGTCGGGACCGCGGAGGTCGTCGGCGCATCCGTCGTCGTCGTCGAGCTGACGGCTCCCTCGGTCGTCGTCGTGGTTCCCTCGGTGGTCGTCGTGGTGGTGTCTTCGGTGGTCGTCGTGGTGGTGTCTTCGGTGGTCGTCGTGGTGGTGTCTTCGGTGG
>CAZGEF010000022.1:0-11833 GCA_964525005.1 uncultured Rhabdothermincola sp. | reverse complement strand
GTCGTGGTGGTGTCTTCGGTGGTCGTCGTGGTGGTGTCTTCGGTGGTCGTGGTGGTGTCTTCGGTGGTCGTCGTGGTGGTGTCTTCGGTGGTCGTGGTGGTCGGAGGCGCGACGTCGCAGGTGGGCGACACGAACGTGTCGTCGATGAGCGTCACCGCCCCCTCGCGGGCCAGCGCTCGGCCGTGGACCGTGACCGCGCTGCCCATGGTGATGGAGGTCAGCGCCAAGATGTTGCCGCGGAAGACCGAGCCACCTCCGAGCGTCGCCGAGCTCCCGACCTGCCAGAACACGTTGCACTCCTGGGCGCCGTTGATCAGCGACACGGTGCTGCCGGTCGCCGTCGTGAGCGACGAGTCGGTCTGGAAGATGAACACCGTCGTGGGGTCACCGGCGCCGTCGAGCACCAGTGGGCCGGTGAGGCCCAGCGCACCGTGGCTGGGGCCGGCGTAGACGCCGCCCTGGAGGATGAGACCTCCGAGGTCGGCGGTGGTCGTGCCGTCGAGGGGTCGGCCCGCCGCGTCCACGTACCCCGCGGTCAGGTCTGCCTGCGCCTGCGCGGCTGCAGCGTTGGTGGCGTCGACGGTGCCGGGCGGGGGGACCAGGCCCGGAGGAAACCCGCTGATCGAGGTACCGGGCGAGAGCCCGAGGCTGCTGCCTCCGAGGGTGCTCGGCCCGGTGTTGGTGACCGCGGAACCGGCCAGGACGGCGTAGTTGGCCGACGTGGCGAGTGCGACGGTGGGGACGATCGCGGCATCGGCGCCAAGGCTCAGGCCGATGAGGGTGGCCCCTCCCACGCTGGTGGCGATGACGGCGGCCAGCAGCCGTCGAGCGAGCAGATGGCCAGTGCCTGGGCTTCCCACGATGGTCATCGGGGATTCCTTCCAGCAGCGGAGCGCGGCGCCTGCCGGCGGCAAGTGGGGTCGAACTGCTGGTGGAACCCTACGTCAGAAAAAGAATACCAGCAATAGGTTTCCGGTGATTTCGAACTATAGTTCTGGCATGAGCACGTGGAGCTTCCTCACGAACCACGCCAGGGCCCTCCTCTTCATCGCTCGTGAGCCCGATGCTCGGCTGCGCGACATCGCGCTCGCACTCGACATCACCGAGCGCACGGCGTTCGGGATCGTCGACGACCTCACGGTCGAGGGCTACGTCGTGAAGGAGAAGGAGGGGCGGCGCAACCGGTACCACGTCCAGGCACATCTCCCGCTCCCGGACGTGGCGGTACCCGGGCGACCCACCATCGGTGAGGTCCTCGGTCTGCTCGGCGACGTCGAACGGGCCGACGGTGTCAGCTGATGGGCTTCCACGCCGCGGCAGCATCGTCGTAGACGAGCCAGGTCTTCGCGGCGGGATCCCACTGGATGTAGGCGTTGCGGGCGGGATCCCACTGCGGGCCACCGGGGTCGCCGGCGGGACCGGTGCTCGCGACCGGTGCCACGGGTTCGGGCGGGTTTGGTCCGGGTAGGTCGGGTTCAGGCGTGGTGGGCGCGGGTGTGACGATCGGAGGTCCCTCGGTGGTCGTCGCGTCCTGATCGGAAGCGCCGGCGACCGCCGGCTGGACC
Source organism: uncultured Rhabdothermincola sp. (assembly GCA_964525005.1). GTDB lineage: Bacteria > Actinomycetota > Acidimicrobiia > Acidimicrobiales > Acidimicrobilacustridaceae > CAZALT01. The sequence continues at coordinate 10,268 of CAZGEF010000022.1, read as the reverse complement.
ACGGTGCGATCGCTGGCCGCGACGTGCACGGTGGTCAGGTCGTCGGGCGGTGCCATCGCCGGTGGCGCCGGGGTCACGATGGGCGGGTTGGCCGGATAGGCCGAGGCGTCGGTGGGTGGCGCCGTGGGGAAGGCGCCGGGCACCAGACCGCTCGGGTCGAGCCCGGGGGCGGGGGCCGCTCCACCGGTCGGTGCCTCCGGTACGGCCACGCCGCGGGCGCTGGCGTGGACCACGAAGGTGCCGGCGACCAGGTCGCCGAGCCGTTGGTTCCGCTTGGTGACCAGGATCGACCATGCCGCGACCGGCAGGCACAGCGTGATGCCGTCGACGATCCAGGCGACCCCTCGGATCAACTGCTTGCCGATACCGGGTCCGGTGCCCTTGGCATCGACCGTGCGGATGCCGAAGAGCAGCTTGCCGACCGTGATGCCGGTCGCACCCTGGACCAGCCACTCGATGACGACGAGGAAGGCGGCCAGGTAGATCCCGGCGGCGATGATGCCGCTGGTCGGAACGACCCAGGTGCCTTCGATGCCCCCGCTCCCGGTCACCTCGGCACAGATCTGGCCCGAGGGCACGAGGCTGCTCCGCTCCGCGACGTCGCAGCCAGGGCTGTCGGTGAAGATCGTGGGTCGTGAGACGGCGAAGAAGATGAGCACCGGGATGATCGCGCCCAGCAGCACGGCATCGATCAGGTACGCGCCGAAGCGGCGCCCGGTGACCTTGAGCGGGTGGACCTTCGCCGCGGCAGCGGAGGTGCCGGTCGCGGGGGCCACGACGATCGGACTCGGTTCCATGGAGATCCCCTGTCTTGCGCCGACGTCGTCGTCGGGACGATCAGATGATCAGTCAAGCACGGGTGTCGCCGCCGCGGAGCGAGACCCGACCAGCTGTCGGGTGTCGGTCGGGTGTCAGTCGGCGGCCTGCCACTCGCCCTTCGTCTCGTCGTAGGCCATCCAGGTGCTCGTCGTGGTGTCGTACTGCACGAACGCGTTGCGGTGGGAATCCCATTCGGGTTGGGGACCCTGCGCGGCGCGCTCGGCATCCGCCGCGGCCGAGCGGGCGCTGATCGTCGCCCGGCCGGCCTCGATGGGCATGCCCTTCACCGACCGGTCGACCACCCAGGTCGCCGCCGCGAGGTCGCCGACACGCCGGTGGGACCCGGAGGTGAAGATCGTGATCAGCCCGACGGCGGGGACGCAGCACGGCAGGTAGTCGACGGCACCGGCGACGCTGCGGATGATCGCCCGCAACGGTCCCGGGGGTTGTCCCTCCTGGTCGGTCACGACGATGCGCATCACGAGGGTGCCGACCGTGTTGCCGGTGAGCCCGCGCCAGAGGACGAAGACGCCGGCGTTGTAGCCGAGGGCGAAGGCGTAGACGACGACGGCGCTGAAGCCCTGGAGCTCGCGCCCCTGCACGTAGGTGCCGCTGACGACGCTGAACCGCTCGTAGTCCTGGGCGAGCACGAGGAACAGGACCGCGAGCACCAGCGCCTCGATCCCGAGGTCGATGCACGCCGCGACGACGCGTTTGCTGCCGACCCGGGTGGGGTCGGTGAGGATCGCCGACGACGTCACGGGCGGCATTCTTCCCCGGTGCGGCGTCCGTCGCCAGATGCTCGCCACGCCCGCACCGGTCCCTCGGGCGCCTGCCGTGGCGCGTGCGCACGGCCGGTGCCGCCGTCGTTGCCCGCTGGTACCTTGCGGACGATGGCTGACGTAGGACCCGACCTGGCCGTGGCGGGAAGCTGAACCGTGGGAATCGCCGACGACGACATCGGCCGCGTCCGCCAGGCCAGCGACATCGTCGCGATCGTCAGCGAGCACGTGCAGCTCAAGCGCGTCGGTCGCCGGTGGCAGGGGCTGTGCCCGTTCCACGCCGAGAAGAGCGGGTCGTTCTCGGTCAACCAGGAAGAAGGCCTCTACTACTGCTTCGGGTGTGGGGCGAAGGGCGACGTCATCACCTTCGTCCGCGAGATCGAGCACCTCGACTTCCCGGGGGCAGTGGAGAAGCTGGCCGCCCGTGCCGGCATCGCGCTCACCTACACCGACCGAGACGAAGGCGAGGGGCGCAAGAGGCGGGCTCGGTTGCACGACGCGGTCGAGCAGGCCGTCGAGTGGTACCACCAGCGGCTGCTGTCTTCTCCCGACGCGGCAGCGGCGCGCGGCTACCTGCGGTCGCGGGGGCTGAACGGCGACGAGGTGCGGGCCTACCGCATCGGCTGGGCACCCGAGGCGTGGGACGAGCTCGCCAAGGCCCTCCGGCTGCCGATCGACGTGTGGGAGGACTCCGGTCTCGGGCGCAAGGGCAACCGCGGGGGCTACGACACGTTCCGTGGCCGGGTGCTGTTCCCCATCTTCGACACAGCCGGGCACGCTGTCGGCTTCGGGGGACGCAAGCTGCCCGGCTCTGACGACAGCACGACCGTCAACGCGGCGAACGCCAAGTACGTGAACTCGGTCGACTCGGCGATCTACACCAAGAGCAAGGTGCTGTACGGGCTCAACTGGGCCAAGGGCGACATCGTCGCGGCGAACCAGGCCATCGTCTGCGAGGGCTACACCGACGTGATCGGCTTCGCGTCGGTCGGCGTGCCCCGGGCCGTGGCCACCTGCGGTACGGCGTTGACCGACGAGCACGTGCGCCTGCTGCGGAGCTTCGCCGACCGCGTCGTGCTCGCCTTCGACGCGGATGCCGCGGGCCAGAACGCCGCCGCGAAGTTCTACGACTGGGAGCGAAAGCTCGACCTCGAGGTCTCGGTCGCCGACCTGCCGCTCGGGGTCGACCCTGGTGACCTCGCCCGCACCGATCCCGACCAGCTGCGCGCCGCGGTCGAGGGCGCGGTGCCGTTCCTCGGCTTCCGGGTGAACCGAGTGCTCGACGCGGGCGATCTCAGCCGCCCCGAAGGAAGGGCTCGAACCGCCGAGGCCGCGCTGGCCGTCATCGCCGAGCATCCGAGCGACCTCGTCCGCGACCAGTACGTGATGGAGGTCGCGTCGCGCTGCCGGATCGACCCGGATCGCCTCCGTGCCGGGGTCCTCGCTGCAGGCCGGGCCGCGCCGGTCGGCAAGGTCGTCCCCGTCACGGGCCAGGCGCGGCGGTCGAACGACTTCCAGGACTCACCCGAGGTCACGGCGCTGCGGTTGCTGCTGCAGCAGCCCGACGACATCGCTCCGTGGCTCGATTCCTCGTTGTTCTTCGACGAACGCATCCGTACCGCCTACGTCGCAGTCTCCGATACGCCCTCCGTGCAGGATGCGCTCGAGCGGTCCGACCCGGTCGCGGCAGATCTGCTCCACCGCCTCGCGGCCGAGCAGACCGAAGCCGAGGTCATCGACGTGGTGTCCCGATTGCTCGAGGAGGCGTCACGGCGACGGTTGCGCGACCTCGAACCCCGGTTCACTGCCGACGGCTCGGTTGATTCGTCGCGGGTTGCTGCCGATATCGCTTGGGTGAAGGCCCGCCTCGAGGAGCTGCGCGAACCGACCACGAACCTGGGTGCCGCCGAGCAGTTGCTAGCGTGGCTCGTACGCATACGGGAGGAGGTCTCATGAGCGATAGCGCACCGTCGTCTGCTCCTGTGCCCCCTCCGATCGGGGGCGTGCCGGAGGCGGAGCTCCTCCAGCTCGTCGAGCGGGGGCGGACCGCGGGCCGCCTGACCCAGGACGACGTCCTCCAGGCACTGACCCACTACGTGCTCACCGAGGACGAGGTCGCCGACCTCTTCTTCCGGGTGAACCGGATCGCCGCCGACGAGGGCGTCGAGGTCGACGACTCGCTCGACGACCTCGACGCGCCGTCCACCGAGACCGGGGCCCCGGCTGAGAGCATCGCCGTGCTCGTGGGCGCCACGGGACCTGGCATCCACGATCTCCAGACCGTGATCGTGGACGACGAGGACGACGAGGAGACCGACGCCGACCGGCTCCTCTCGACGCACCGCGCCAAGCTCCGTGCCGTCGCCTCGAAGGACGCGCTCCGCCCGGGCGCCACCGCGGGCGGCTCGTCCGATCCGGTGCGCATGTACCTCCGCGAGATCGGTCGGGTGCCGCTGCTCACCGGCCCCGAGGAGGTCGCCCTCGCTCAGCAGATCGAGGCGGGACTCCACGCGTCGGAGCACCTCGCCGTGCTCGAGGCCAGCGGCGAGCTCGCCGGCCTCGCGTTCACCGAGCGCCGTCGGCTCGATCGGGTGATCCGAAAGGGGGAGCGGGCCAAGTCGGAGCTCACCCAGGCGAACCTGCGCCTCGTGGTCTCCATCGCCAAGCGGTACGCGGGGCGCGGGATGCAGCTCCTCGATCTCATCCAGGAGGGAAACCTGGGTCTCATGCGTGCCGTCGAGAAGTTCGACTACACGAAGGGCTTCAAGTTCTCCACCTACGCCACGTGGTGGATCCGTCAGGCCATCACGCGAGCGATCGCTGATCAGGCCCGCACCATCCGGATCCCGGTCCACATGGTCGAGTCGATCAACAAGGTGCACCGCGTGCAGCGCCAGATGACCCAGGAGATGGAGCGCGAGCCCACCATCGAAGAGGTTGCCGAGAAGGTCGACATGACCCCGGGTCGTGTCCGCGAGATCATGCGCATCTCGCAGGACCCGCTGTCGCTCGACTCGCCGGTGGGGGAGGAGGACGACTCCAACCTCGCCGACTTCATCGAGGACCAGCAGGCCGAGGCTCCGGCCGAGATGGCGGCGAAGATGATGCTCAACTCAGCTGTCGAGGAAGCGCTGGGCGAGCTGTCGGACCGCGAGAAGGCCGTGGTGCGCATGCGCTTCGGGCTCGAGGACGGCCAGGCCCGCACGCTCGAGGAGGTCGGCCGGGAGTTCGGCGTCACCCGCGAACGGATCCGCCAGATCGAGTCCAAGACCCTGGCCAAGCTCCGCCACCCCCACCGCAGCCAGAAGCTGCGGGACTACCTCGACGGCGAGTAGGCCGCGGTGCGGGTGTTGGGGCGCGGGTCGCGGCCGACGGTCATCCCGCGCGGAGCGGGAACAGCCGCGACTACGCAGTCGGCTCGTCGTCGGCGTAGGCGTCGTAGACGGTGGTGAGGTCGGCGTCGAAGTCGAACTCGACCGTCGGGTCGAAGCCGGCATCGTCGCGGAGGTCGAAGATGGTGCTGGCCGCGCCGCCGGTGGCGTCGTCGAGGCGGCTCAGGGCGAGGTCGCGGCCGACGCCGTAGAGGTCGAGCACGCGCCCTCGGGCGTCGTCGTAGCCGGGGACGGCCCGAACCTTGTCGAGCACGCGTGACAGCTGTTCGTAGCGCTCCTGGCCGGCCTTGGCGCCGAGGTAGTACCCGACGCCCAGTCCGATGGCGAGTCCGTAGCGAAACTTCATCGTGCAGTTCTACTCCTGTCCGGCTCGACTCAGGTGCGATCCACCGAGGTGACCGGCCGGCCCGGGTGCCAGGTGCGCACCGTCATGACATCGCCGGCGACGGTGGTGAGCGTGGCCGACGTGAGGTCGACCTTGAACGCAGCGGCCTCGAAGGCGTCGGAGTCCTCGTCCGGTTCCTCGTCGTCGGCCTCTGCGTCGAAGGTCTCGGCACCCGGGTGGCTGATCTGCTCGAGGAACCACTGCACCGTGTCCTGGTCGACCTCGACAGCTCGCCCGCTGAACTTGGCGTCGCCGACCTCGAGCGTGGTGTCGACCGGGGCAGCGTGGATCGCCACCCGGGGATCGCGCCGCAGGTCGGCCGCCTTGCGCGAGGCCGGCATCATGCCGAGCCACACGTCGTCGCCGGCGAAGCGGACCTCGTTGCCGCTCACCCGGGGCGAGCCGTCGAGGGTGAGCGTGGCGATGACGTGGTGCAGGTGCCCCTCGAACGCCGCCCGGATGGGAGCGGCGAGCTCGGGTGCCTCGGATTCGAACTGCGTCCAGGAGACCATCCGTCCAGCTTGCCGCAGCGGTGCGACATCTTGGGGTGAGGAAGGCGGCCGGGACGTGTCGAACGTTCCACGGTGGCGAGGAGTGGGACCGTCTCGGTGAAGCCCCGGTCGGCCACATCTCGCTGTCCCTCGTCGCGCTGCACGCGCTGTGGGATGCGTGGATCCACGAGCGGGACATCGCCGCGCCGCTCGGACTCGAGCAGGCACAGGATCGTGATGAGGTGCTCGGGTACCTGCTCCACGAGGGCCTCGACCTGGGTGCGGCCGAGTCCTTCTGGTCGGAGCTCACGCAGATCCCTCGATCGCAGTTCCACCGCGCGTACCGGCCAACGCCGAAGACGTCTCGCTTCCGCAGCCGGCATCCAAGGGCTGTTTCACGGTCGGGTGCAACTGCGTGCGGACGCAAAGGTCGATTCTGGGTCTGATGGACGCTTTGCTATCCTGCGGCCCGGTCATTCCGGGGTAGCTCAGTTGGCAGAGCGCCGGCCTGTTAAGCCGTTTGTCGTGGGTTCGAGCCCCACCCCCGGAGCCACGTCCCCGTCCTTCGTGGCGGGGATGCTTCGTCTTCGGGCGCGGGAGCCGCTCCGAGAGCGGCGCTAGCGTGTCCCGGCCGGGGCCAGTAGCTCAGTGGTCAGAGCAGGCGACTCATAATACGGCTAAAGGAAACGCCGTACTACGGGACGTTCTCGCAGGTCACGCGGGAGCGGTACCGACGAAATCTCTTGCTGTCCAACAGACAGAAGGAGATACCCATGACCATGACCATGCCCATGACCATGACCGAACCCCGGACCCTGACAGACAGGGCCGTCGTTGGCCGAGACGATCGTCTCGCGGCCCGGGGTACTTCGCTCCGTCAGTCGAGCTGTTGCACGTGCACCGCGAGCACTGCCCAGCGACCACCGGCGGACCCAACGCGGCGGCGTTGCGCCGCGACCTCGACGCCATGACACGGCATCGGGACGCACTGGCCCGACGGCTCCGCGAGGGAGGTGATCCCCGGCAGTCCTGGCCGACAAACCCAGCCTGCTCGGGTGCCGCTCATCGCCCGAGCACCGAACGACCCCGCCACTTCGCAGTCAGGGCGGGGTCGTTCCCGTGTCGAGCCGATCCCGAAGAGAAGAGGTCCTGTGGGAATCGTCTATCCAACTAGACGATGTATGTCTACTATGTTAGACGCACTTTCATGAAGCGGGAGCACCTCATCAAGACCATCACCCGGGCAGCGAAGGCCCAAGGCACCACCTTCAAGCTGATCCGACAGGGCAAACATGAGGTGTGGCACTTCGGCACCAAGCCCGTGATCATCCCCCGCCACAAAGAGATCGGCGAGCAGCTCGCCCGCAAGATCATCAAGCAAGCCACCGAGGAGGCCTGATGGAGACCTACGAAGCGAAGGTGACCCGAGACGGGAAGTGGTGGGCGATCGAAGTGCCCGCCCTTCCCGGGGTGTTCGCCCAGGCAGCCAAGCTCGCCCAGGCACGAGAGGAAACGGTCGGCGCTATCGCCGCCATGCTCGAAGTCGACGAGGACACCTTCGACGTGACGCTCGACGTCGAGCTCGACAAGAAGGTGGCGGTCGCCGTGGCCGCAGCCCGCACCGCTCGAGAACGCGCCGAGGAGGCCACCCACGAAGCCTCGTCCTCGGCACGAGACGCTGCGCTCCTACTCACCCAGGACGAGGACCTGAGCTACCGAGAGGCAGCCGCGGTGCTGGGCATCTCCCATCAGCGAGTGGGCCAACTCGTCGCGAAACGATGAACACCACGCCGTCGGTCAGGGAATAGATCCCGTCGCCAAGGGGACCACGGAGTCCGTTCGGGTTCGCGATCTGCCTCGTCGCGACCGGCGACGCGGGATGTAGTGGCTTGCACCTGGGCAGCGAGGGCACCCGGGTAAGGTGCCCGCTGGGAAGGAAGAAGTGGCTTCCCAGCAGGGATTTCTCGGGGCCAGTAGCTCAGTGGTCAGAGCAGGCGACTCATAATCGCTCGGTCGGTGGTTCGATCCCACCCTGGCCCACCCTTCTGACCAGCACTTTCGCGGATCTTGGATCCGCCGAGCGGCTCGAAATCGCCCGAGTGGTCACAGAATGGTCACAGGAATTCCGTGGATCGGCGCGATTTGATCCGTCCTTCCCCGTCGGAGCCCTGGCCGTAGACTGCTCACGTGGGTCAGCTGGCGGGAATGTTGATCGCCTTGATGAGCGTGGCGGCCATTCCGATCTGCCTCATCGGCGCGGTGGTAGCGGCGCATATGGCTTGGCGTGGGGAAGCATCACAGCTGGGCCGAGGGCGAACTCTCGCCGTGAGCGTCGCGTTGCTCTTGTGCGCGTTTGCCTTCGTCGTCGCGCCAATAGTCGCGGCGCGGATCGCCGAGAACTCGACCGGCTGGACCGATCCTGACGGCGATGGAATGCAGGGCGGCATGGTCAACGGCGGGTACGACTACCTCGATGTCAACGGTGATGTCCTCTTTGGGGTCTGGTCAGCGGCGGTGACGGCGATTGTGATCGCGTTTCTCGTGTTCCTCTTCTTCATCCGTAGGGGATCCTCGATCGCCTCCAGCCCTGAGCAAGCTGGAGTGAACGCCGGGGCGGGCCAGGACGCGGGCCTCTCCGCGCCGTGAGATGCACGGGGCTAAGCCCGTCGATGGCCCGATGACCGCTGCGATCCCGCGGATAGCACGTGCCATCGAGTCATGAGCCAGACCCTCCCCGCGGTCACCATCGAGGAGTTCAGACCCGCCTCTGTGCTGCGTCGACCAGTCCTGCGACTTCTGATGATCAGAGCCGCACACTCGACGGTCTGGTTCTTGACTCCAAGGAAGGTGCGCGTGTTCCTCGACGAGCTCGCCGCCGTGCGCTGTGGTGGCGGAGACGTCGGGTATGAGACCCGTGGTCTACGAAAGCCATTGGAGCGGCGTGAGGGCGCCGTCCCGCAAGAGCGTCACCCTCGGTGGCCCGTGCCGTAGCGTTCATCTCGGTGGACTGGTGGAACGCTCTGCAGGACGGCAATCAGGCCGAGTGGCTGGGGGCCGTCGCAACGACGGCCGCCGTCCTGGTGGCGCTGTTTTCATCAGCCATCGGGGCGGTGCTCACCAAACGGCGTCAAGGCTCCCTCGAAGCCTCCCAGGTGGTGATCGCCCTCCATCGCGACCCGATGAAGGAGGAGACCATCTGGACACCCGGTGAGCATCGGCAAGATTGGGATGGTTACGGGTGGCGATGGCAGTGCCAGGTCAGGGTCCGCAACTTCAGCCCGTCGGTACTTCGAAACGTCAGGATCGCGGTCACGTGGGACAACGGATGTCCGTTTGTGCCCCACAATGACAAGCCGGGAAGCTACCAAAGTGGCCAAACGAGCGTCGTCCCTGTGCACCACCTGCCTCCGGCGGACGGTGGGCCCTGGGTCAGATTTGCGAGCGAGGTAGACCTGAAGAACGGCCCGATCAGGAGGACGCCCGAACCTGGGGATGGCGTGGAATGGGCTGAACCTAGCGAGATCGCCAAGCCGACAGCGGTACACGTCACCTGGAATGATCGCTTCGGAAAGCGCTGGTCGTCTACACCGCAGTCAGCGCCTCGACGAGTGCGTCGGTGGGGTATGGGTGACTCGAGATGAACGAACCGAACTGGGCGGACATCGCCGGCGTCATTGCTGCCGCCGTCGAAGCGCTCGCCGTCGTCGGCGCTTTGATCTTCGCAGCCCGCCAACTGAGCCTCACCCGGAAGAGCCGCGAGGACGAAGCAGCTGAGGCTTCCGAAGCACTCAAGGCCAGAATGCGGCCCTACGTCGTCGTCCACCTCGAGGGTGCCATCGTCAGCGGCGTGGTCAACATCGTGGTTGAGAACCTTGGCCGCACGCCCGCCTTCGGCATCACTTTCGAGGTCGATCCGCCGATCGATGGTTCGGTCCGGTTTCCGGAGAACCTGAGCGTGCTAGCTGATGGCATCCCTGTTCTCGCCCCGTCGCAACGACTCGTCTTCATCTTCGATTGGGTGTTCGATCGCGACGAGAGCCTTCCGATGACGTGGAGCGCTCGGACGGCCTACCTGGGGTCAGACGGTGCGACCTTCGCCGAGATGCAGGTACTCGACATGGAGCATCTCTGGGGCATCGAGCAGCTCCAGAGGAAGGACATGCACGATGTAGCGAAGGAGCTCGAGAAGATCCGTAAGGAGCTCCACAACTGGACCTCGAGCGCCGGGGGCCTTCGAGTGGTCAACCCGATCGAAGAAGTCGATCACCACGAACGTCGGCGGCGCCATCAGCAGGAGTACCTGGCCGAGCGAGCGGCCGAGGCCGAGGGGACGACCCCGGATCCTTAGCCCTATCTGTTCAGAGTGGGTCTTGAGCTGGGTGTGATGGTTGCCCGGCTA
>CAZGEF010000021.1:0-37717 GCA_964525005.1 uncultured Rhabdothermincola sp. | reverse complement strand
GATCCCCACGAAAATCGCGAGTCCGACGGCCGGATTGCTCAGCAGTCTCCTAGGCCTGCTGTCGAACATCGTTCCCGAAGATTCGCCAGTCGACGCCGTCGCGTCCCTCGCAAAATCTGTTCCCATCGGACGACTCGGACGGCCCGAGGACGTTGCCGCCGCGGTGATCTACCTGGCATCCGAGGAGGCTTCGTGGATCACCGGGCAAACCATCGGACTGAACGGCGGGTCGACCACGCTCTGAGCGTGTCCGACAAGGTTTGCTGCGCTCAGAGCGACAGGTGACCGTTGCTATCGTCCACGTTCACTCTCACGGAGGTCAGGCCCATGCCAGATCAGGCTGATGGCGAGCAGCTCTTGGCAGCGATCCAGCGACTGGGCCAGTTGATGAGAAGCCGCCAGGTTTCATCGCGAATCGCCGCCGCCTCAGGTGCAGTGATCAGCCAACAGGGAGTGCAGATCCTGCGTGTCCTTCTCCGAGACGGTGAGCAACCGATCGCCGGCCTGGCAACCGCAGCGCACATGAACATCTCCGCGGTCAGTCGGCAGATTCGCCCCCTCGAAGACGAAGGCCTTGTATGTCGTGCCGCTGCCGAGAACGACGGTCGAGTGGCGCTCGTCTCGTTGACAACAAGCGGTCGACGTCTTGCGTATCGCATCAAGACCGTTGGCCTCGATCACCTCCACAGCTCGCTCGCCGACTGGTCAGAGCCAGACGTCCAGAAGCTTGGTCAACTCCTGGCGCGTCTCGTCGACGACCTCCAACACACGGAGATCGTCCCGCCAGCACCAAAGCGGTAGCGAACCCGAAGATATTTGACTTAGTCAAATGGTTGGGTCAGCATCCTGATCCATGAGCGCACTGCCGGACATCGGCGTCATCGACCTCATGATGGGAACTCGGGCTCCGAACGCTGGCCAGTACAAGTTCCTCCAACCACAGCTTCGTGACTCCGGCTCGAAGAAGATGGCCTTTCCGGCTGGGTACATGTTTCGCGACGTCCCCACGAGTGAAGGCCTCGAAGGAGCGGATCTTCTGTTGCCACAGATGGACCGCTTCGGCGTCGAACGGGCGCTCATCGGTGTGAGCGACACCAACGAGGTCGCCCAGCGGGCACTTCGAGACCACCCCGCCCGGTTCCTCGCCAGCTTCCAGGCCGACCCGAACGCTGGGATGGACGGGATCCGAGAACTCGTCCGCGCGCACGAAACCTGGGGTGTTAGAGCGGTCACGGCGTTCCCGGCGGGCTACTCGCCGCAGGTGCCGATCGGCGACAAGCGGATGTACCCCCTGTACTCGAAATGCATCGAGCTGGACATCCCGATCATCGTGAATGCCGGCGTACCCGGACCGAGAGTGCCGATGGCGGTTCAGGACGTCGCACAATTCGACGAGGTCTGTTACGACTTTCCCGAGCTGCGGATCGTCATGCGTCACGGGGCCGAACCATGGGAAGACCTCGCGGTGAAGCTCATGATCAAGTGGCCGGGGCTCCACTACATGACCTCGGGGTTCGCCCCCCGCTATTACCCGAAGGCCATCATCGACTACGCGAACACGCGCGGTGCGGACAAAGTCCTCTACGCCGGCTATTTCCCGATGGGTCTCAGCCTCGAGCGCATCTTCACGGAGCTGCCCCAGGTGCCCCTCAAAGACGACGTCTGGCCGAAGTTCCTGCGACTCAACGCCCAACGAGTTCTCCGACTCGCCTGACCTGGGCAGGTCGGACGCCCATCTTCACCGAGGCGTGGGCGCGTGCTCAGGGTGTGAGTGACTACGACTGAGGGGGTCCGGCGCATTCGTTGACTCGATCAACTATTCGTTGGTACGTTGCGACGACTGACTTGGAAGAGTCACGAAACAAGGGGGCAACCACACCTATGGCGACGACCACTCGAGCAGCCGTGCTCTTCGAAGCAGGCCAGGACTGGCAGATCGAAACGGTGGAACTCGACGATCCGAAGGCCGGCGATGTCCTCGTGCGAATGAAGGTCGCCGGTATGTGCCACTCGGACGAACACGCCCTGACCGGAGATCTTCCCATGCCCCTGCCGGTCATCGGCGGCCACGAGGGTGCAGGCATCGTCGAGGCAGTGGGCCCCGGCGTTACCACCGTGGCGCCCGGCGACCACGTTGCGGTCTCCTTCGTGCCGAGCTGCGGCCGCTGCCGCTGGTGCTCGAGCGGTCGCGCCTACATCTGCAACGAAGGGGCCAAGCTCTTCGACATCGGCATGATGAGCGACGGTCGCGAAGCGCACCACATCGTGCGCAGTGATGGCGCGAAGGAACCTGTTGGCCGTTACGCGCAGGTCGGCACGTTCTCCGAGTGGATCCTCTGCAGCGAGAACTCGGTCATCGCCGTCGAGAAGGACCTCCCTTTCCACGCCCTCGCTCTCGTCAGCTGCGGAGTGGGCACCGGCTTCGGATCAGCAACTGAACGGGCCGGGACCAAACCTGGTGACAACGTGGCGGTGGTCGGTGTCGGCGGGATCGGCATCAACGCCGTCCAGGGGGCACGAGTCGCCGGGGCGAAAAAGGTCATCGCGATCGATCCCGTCGAGTTCAAGCGGGAACAGGCGATGGCCTTCGGTGCGACACACGCCTTCGAGTCGATGGATGCGGCGCTGGCGGTCCTGCCGGATCTCACCTGGGGGGAGATGTGCGACCGGGTGATCGTGTGCACTGGTGAGGTGCATGGCGACATGATCGAACCCCTGATGACGCTGACCTCCAAGGGAGGCACGCTCGTCGTCACCGGTATGGCTCCGCTGATGGAGACCGACGTTCAGCTCAACCTCTTCCTTCTCGCGATGTTGAATAAGGAAGTGAAGGGGACGATCTTCGGATCGACCAACCCGCGCGAGGCCATCCCAAGGCTCCTGTCCATGTACCGCGAAGGCGCCATCAAGATCGACGAGCTCGTGACCAGCCGGTACACCCTCGACGACGTGAACCAGGGTTACCAGGACATGCGCGATGGAAAGAACATTCGAGGAATCATCGAATTCTCGTAGACGCTGAAGTACCCGAATTGCACTTGGAGGTTCGGGTTCGCGCCGCGCTACCCCGCCGTGACCAGATCTGAGGCCCAGCGGTAATCAGGTTTGCCGCTCGGAGTGCGTGCGATCACATCCACGATTGTCAGCTGCCGGGGAACCTTGTAACCGGCGATCGTCGCCCGGCAATGGTTGGCCAGATCCTCGAGTGTCGGATCGGAACCCGGCCGGGGTTGGACGATCGCCGCCACCCGCTGAGTGAACCGCTCGTCGGGGGCGCCGACGACGATCACGTCGAACACGTCCGGGTGGCTCTTGAGTGCCGCCTCGACCTCTTCCGGGTAGATCTTCTCTCCGCCGCTGTTGATGCATCCGGATCCTCGCCCGAGAAGCGTGATCATGCCATCGTCATCGATCGTCGCGTGGTCTCCCGGCACCGCCCACCGGACTCCGTCGGCGTCGGTGGGAAACGTCGCCGTGGTCTTCTCCTCGTCCTTGGCGTAGCCCAGGGGGATGTGGCCGCGTCGGGCGAAACGCCCGACTACTCCCGAACCCGGGGTGACCGGCCGCAGCTCTTCGTCGAGGACCGTGGTCCACTCGTTGAGTGGGAAGCGAGGTTGCGCCGTGATCTCCGACTGTTGGCCTCCGGCGCCGATCTCCGATGATCCGAAGCCATCGACGATGCGGACCTCGGGTAGATGTGCCCTCAGTTGTTCCTTGACCGTCGCCGAGAAGATGGCTCCGCCCGACCCGATGATGCCGATCGACGAGGTGTCGACGTCGAACCCCGGATCGTCGAGCGCCTCGGCCAGGGGCCGCGCCATCGCGTCGCCGACGAGCGTGATGTAGTTGCACCGTTCCTTCTCGACGAGCCTCCAGACCTCGGTGGCATTCATCGTGTGGTCGGTCCACAGCGTGACGAGTCCACCGCCGAACAGCGCAATGAACGCCACCCACTGCGCGGCACCGTGCATCAGTGGCGGAAGGATGAGCGCCTGGATGCGGTATTCGTCGGGCAGGATCCGGGCGGCTACGTCAGACACCGTCTCGACCGGACCCTGACCGAAGCCGTTACCGCCCATCGCCGCGAAGAAGATGTCCTCGTGACGCCACATGACGCCCTTGGGCATCCCTGTCGTCCCGCCCGTGTAGAGGACGTAGAGATCGTCCGTCGACCGGCCTGATGGGTCGCGACGATGGGACGCGGATGCCAGCGCAACTTCGTATTTCTCAGCTTCCCCAGCGTCGTGGCTCGTCGCATCGTCGAGGACGATGGTGTGGCGAAGCAGGGGGAGGCGGTCGCGCAACTCGCCGACGATGGGCGCGAAGGCCCGCTCGAACACGAGCACCTCCACATCGGCGTTGTCGAGCACGTAGGCCAGCTCATCGGCGACATACCGGTAGTTGATGTTGATCGGCACCATGCTCGCCTTGAAGGCGCCGATCATCGCCTCCAGCCACTCGGCGCGGTTCCACGCGTAGATCGCCACCTTGGCCCCCCGCCGGAGTCCGAGGTCGGTCAGGTGGTTCGCGAAGCGGGTGGCGCGGTCGTCCAAGTCGCGGTAGGTCAGGCGACGATCACCCGCAACGAGCGCCAATCGATCGGGTACGGCGTCGGCCACGACCTCGAACAGGTCGGCGAGCTGGAACGGAGGGACGTCGTTGGTGATGGTGTTGTCCTGCTGATCATTCACCGAACTTGTCCATCTTCCGGAAATCCCAGCTCACGATGCTGTCGGGATCGACCCGAAGCCAGGCATGTCTGCCGTCGTGGTAGATCTCACCGCCGGCGTACTTGTCGGCATAGAGCTTCTCGGGAACGTCCAGGTCGGGTACTACATCGCCGGTTCTCGGTACCTCTCCCACAGCGTGCGCCCTTCCGCTGATCTCCACGCCACGGAGCTCGGTGTAGTCGCCGCCCGCGTCGACCACCACGCTGATGCGACTGTCGCGCTGCAGGTCGGTCCACCTTTGGCTTCGCACGATCGATGTCAGCCATAGCGCCGACCCATCCCAGGCGAACCACAGGGGCGTCACATGCGGTGCACCGTCTCCGCCGACCGTCGCGACCCGGCACGTCTGTTGAGTGCTGAGGAACACATCGCGTTCCTCGGCACTCATCGCGATCCTCTGTCCGCGGCGTTGCGTTCTCATGATCTCGTGTTCTCCCCAAATCACGGCTGGCCCGAGCGGTACGGCGCCCCGAACGGCACCGTACGGTGACTACTTGACCAAGTCAACCAAAGCCTCCTACGGTCGAGGCGACCTGCTCCGGCAGGCACTCTCCAAGAGGAGCCGTCAACATGGGTGAACCCAACGAGCGCAGCACCGACGAAGGCGACGAGATCGCAGAGGCCCCGATCGACGAGGCTCTCGTGGAATCGGAGCTCCTGGTCGAGGACGTCTCGATCGATGGCATGTGCGGCGTCTACTGACGTCCGCGACGAAACAATGACGAGTCCACTCATCGACCTCGATGACGCCTGGGAACTCGCACCGCAGGTCTCGGTCCGTCCCGAGCGGTTCGGCGCGCTCCTCTACCACTTCGGAACCCGCCGGCTCTCGTTCCTCAAGAGCCGCCAACTGCTCGCCGTCGTCGAAGGTCTCGGGTCGTCGCTGAGCGCCAGGGCCGCCTGCCTCGAAGCCGGGGTGACTCCTGAACAGCTCCCTGCGTTCGAGGCCGCCATCGCTCGGCTGGTCTCCACCGACATGATCCGCGCCCGGACCACCGTCGCGTGAGCGTTGCCACCGCCCTGGTCGACCACTTCGCCGGAGGTCTCGACGCGCCCATCTGCCTGACCTGGGAGCTCACCTACGCGTGCAACCTGGCGTGCCGTCACTGTCTGTCGAGCTCGGGTCGACGCGACCCCGGTGAGCTGACCACGGCGGAGGCAAAGGCGGTCATCGACGAACTCGAGCGGATGCAGGTCTTCTACGTCAACATCGGCGGGGGAGAGCCCACCATCCGTCCCGATTTCTGGGAGCTCGTCGACTACGCCACCGACCACCACGTCGGCGTGAAGTTCTCGACCAACGGCAGCCGCATCACACCCGAGGCCGCCGTTCGCCTCGCGGGTTCGGACTATGTCGACGTTCAGATCTCGCTCGATGGCGCCACCGCCGAAGTCAACGACGCGGTCCGGGGCACGGGGTCGTACACCACCGCGATCGCGGCCATGGAGAACCTCGCGTCGGCGGGCTTCGAGGACTTCAAGGTGTCGGTCGTGTGTACCCGCACGAACATCGCCCAGCTCGATGCCTTCAAAGCCATCGCCGATCACTACGAGGCCCAGCTCCGCCTGACCAGGTTGCGCCCGTCCGGCCGCGGTGCGGACACCTGGGACGAGCTCCACCCGACCGCTAGCCAACAGCGCACGCTCTACGACTGGCTCCTCGCTAACGGCGAGAACGTCCTCACCGGCGACTCCTTCTTCCATCTCGCGGGCTACGGCGACCCCCTACCGGGACTCAACCTCTGTGGTGCGGGCCGGGTCGTGTGTCTCATCGACCCCGTCGGCGACGTCTACGCCTGCCCCTTCGCCATCCACGACGCGTTCCTCGCCGGCAACGTTCGCGACACCGGAGGATTCGGCCACGTGTGGCGTGAGTCCGACCTGTTCCAGTCCCTGCGCGGGCCACAGTCCGGTGGAGCGTGTGAGCAGTGTTCGGCCTGGGACGCGTGCCGTGGCGGTTGCATGGCAGCGAAGTTCTTCACGGGACTACCACTCGACGGGCCAGACCCCGAATGCGTGAAAGGTCACGGCGAGCCGCTGCTGGCAACGGTCCAGCCCGGCGAGACACCCCGTCCGGGAGGCGACCATTCGCGCGGAGCAGTGCCGGTCGTCTTGAGTTCCCGTCCTGACCGCGCCTGCGACGCAAACCCCGTCGCCCCACTCATTCGGGCATCAGGCACTCGGTCCGTCACCCCCAACGTCTGAGGAGACACTCGATGGCGAACGCATGGTTCGAAACGGTCGCCGAGGCGCAACGGCGTGCACGCAAGCGCCTACCCCGATCGGTGTACGGCGCGCTCATCGCGGGATCCGAGCGGGGACTTTCCATGGACGGCAACCCGTCGGCGTTCGGCGAGCTTGGATTCGCCCCGACGCTCGCCGACAAGCCGGCGGACCGCGACCAGGAAACAGCGGTGATGGGACAGGCGCTGTCGATGCCGGTCTTGATCTCACCGACGGGCGTTCAGGCCGTACACCCGGACGGTGAACTCGCCGTGGCCCGGGCGGCGGCCAACCGGGGGATCGCGATGGGGCTCAGCTCCTTCGCGAGCAAACCCGTCGAAGAGGTCGTCGCCACCAACCCGCAAACTCTGTTCCAGGCCTACTGGTGCGGAACCAAGGACGCGATGGTCGCCCGTCTCGACCGTGCACGAGCCGCCGGTGCGGTCGGCCTGATCGTCACGCTCGACTGGTCGTTCTCCCACGGACGTGACTGGGGCAGCCCGACGATCCCCGAGGTGCTCGACCTCAAAGCGATGGCCAGGTTCGCACCCGAAGTCGCCATGCGACCCAGGTACCTCCGGGACTGGGCGCGAGCGCGTTGTCTGCCCGACCTCACCGTTCCGAACATGGCAACCATTGGCGAGCCGGTGCCCACGTTCTTCCAGGCGTACGGCGAATGGATGCAAACGCCGCCGCCGACCTGGGACGACCTGCGTTGGCTGAAAGAGCAATGGGGTGGGCCCATGATGCTCAAAGGGGTGATCCGCGTCGACGACGCACGACGTGCGGTCGACATCGGCGCGGACGCCATCTCCGTGTCGAATCACGGCGGCAACAACCTGGACGGCACACCAGCACCGATTCGTGCACTCCCCGCGATCGTCGCCGCCATCGGTGCTGATCTCGATGTCGTTCTCGACGGCGGAATCCGACGGGGGAGCGACGTCGTCAAAGCTGTCGCCCTTGGCGCAAAGGCAGTCATGATCGGTCGGGCCTATCTCTGGGGTCTCGCCGCCAATGGCCAGGCAGGCGTCGAGAACGTGTTGGACATCCTCCGGGGTGGAATCGACTCGACCATGCTCGGACTGGGCAAAGCGTCACTGAGCGACCTTGACCCCGGCGACGTGATCGTCCCCGATGGCTTCAGGGTTTGCCTCGGCGAGACCGCCGAGTAGGCATGTCCACGTCGACGTCGAGCCGAAGCGCGCTGGCCCGGTGCACCTGGCCCGAAATCGCCGATGTCGCAGAACATTCCCTGCTCGTGGTGCCCTTCGGCTCAACCGAACAGCACGGCCGACATCTGCCGTTCGGCACCGACACTGCGATCGCGTCCGCTCTCGCGATGCGCCTCGCGAACGACCGTGGTGACGCCGTCGTCGGTCCGGCCATGCCGTATGGGTCATCGGGGGAACACGCAGGGTTCCCCGGAACGCTCTCGATCGGCGCAACCGCGACCGAGATGGTGATGCTCGAGCTGCTGCGGAGTGCCGACGCCTTCGCCGGGGCCGTCGTCGTCTGCGGTCATGGCGGCAACGCCCAGCCACTGGCCGCTGCCCAGGCGACACTTCTGGCCGAAGGTCGAAGGGTGCTCGTGTGGCACCCGAAGGTGCCGGGCGGTGACGCTCACGCCGGGCGTACCGAAACCTCTCTGATGCTCGCGCTCGACGAGTCCTCCGTCGTGGTCACCGAGGCTGAGGTCGGCAACACCGAACCGCTGGACCAGTTGATGCCCGCGCTGCGGCGAGAAGGAATCGCTGCCGTTTCCACCAACGGCGTCCTCGGCGACCCGACCGGCGCCACGAGCGAGGAGGGTCGCTCGCTGTTGGACCGACTCGCCGCCGAGCTCATCGTGGCGGTCCGCCGGTGGTGGGACTCGTGACCGTCGCCGCGTCCCACCGCACAGCGGTCATCACCGGGGCGGCCCGCGGCATCGGCCGCGCTGTTGCGGTGCGGCTGGCCGGACAGGGATGGCATCTCGTCCTCGTCGACCGTTGCATCGACGACCCAAACCTCGGCTATCCGCTCGCCACCCCCGAAGACCTCGTCGCCACCGTCGCTGCGTGCGGCGGAAGCCCGCAGGCAATGTCGCTCGTCGGCGACGTTCGTGATCAGGCCCTCCTCGACCACGCCGTCGACTTGGCCCGCCACAATCAAGGTGGTCTCGACGCCGCGATCGCCGCAGCCGGATGTGTGGGAGGCGGCACTGCATGGGACGACGACGAAGCCCTGTGGCAAACGATGATCGAGGTCAACCTCACCGGCGTATGGCGGCTCGCGCGGGCCGCGGTGCCGGCGATGCTCGAACGACCCTCACCTCGAACCGGCCGCTTCGTGGCCATCTCTTCGGCAGGCGGGACCATCGGATTGCCGCAACTCTCCGCATATGTCGCGGCCAAGCACGGCGTACACGGATTCGTGCGAAGCCTTGCCGCCGAGTTGGGCCCACATGGGATCACAGCGAACGCGATCGCCCCAGGCTCGACAAGCACCGCAATGCTCGAGGCGAGCGCGCTCGTCTATGGCATGGCTGACAGTGCCGACTTCGGTGAGCACCACCTCCTGGACCGACTGATCGATCCCGACGAGGTAGCCGCGATGGCTGCGTGGCTATGCGGCCCTGACAGCGGGGCGGTCACCGGTGCGGTGCTTGCCGTTGACGCCGGTATGACCGCCCGATGACCGACGCCTCTGCCACCCAGACCGGAGACGCGGCGCCCGGGTGCATCGACCGGGAGGTCGGCTGGCGGATGCGAGTCGACGGTCGAGCCCGTCGGACACAGCGAGGACGTGTCCTCATCGGCGGCTCGCCCCTGCGGATCCTGAAGCTCTCGAACCGGGGCCGACAATGGCTTGACGATGGCGAAGCTGATCGACCCGTACCGACCGACCAGGCGTCGGTCGACCTGATGCGACGGCTGGTCGACGGCGGCCTCGCACACCCGATCCCGCCCCGGGGACACGGCCCAACGCCATCGGAAGTCGTGCTCGTGGTGCCGGTCAAGGACGATGCAGGTGGGCTTCGCCGTACCTTGGCCGAAGGTGACGAGGTCGGTGGGGTCGTCGTCGTCGACGATGGTTCCGCCAAACCCCGTGACGTGGCACGCATCGCCGACTCCGCCACCAACACGAGGTATCACCCTCGGTCGCTCGGGCCTGCCGCGGCCCGAAACACCGGTTGGCGGTCAACCAGCGAACCGTTCATCGCGTTCGTCGACGCCGGCGTAGATCTGCACAACGGCTGGCTCCAGCCACTGCTCGACCACTTCGAAGACCGCTCCGTGGGCGCCGTCGCCCCCCGCGTCGTGTCCAGAAGCGACATGGCTCCGCGTTGGCTTGCCACCTACGAAGCGGTGTGCTCGCGCCTGGATCTGGGGTCCGCACCCTCAGCGGTCCGCCCTGGCGCGGCGGTCAGCTATGTGCCGACGGCTGCGTTGGTCGTTCGTCGTGAGGCACTCGAAGCAGTCGGCGGATTCGACGCCTCACTGCGCGTCGGCGAAGACGTGGACCTTGTGTGGCGGCTGCACAATGCCGGCTGGCGACTGCGGTACGAACCCGCCGTCGTGGTCTCGCATCCGACCCGACCCACGTTTGCGGCCTGGCTGAAGCAGCGATTCACCTACGGCACCTCGGCCGCCGCCCTCACGAAACGCCATGGACCCAACGCCGCGCCGCTGCAGGGGGTATCGACGTGGAGCGTGGTCGCCTGGGGTGCTGTGGCCAGCGGACACCTCATCGCTGGACTCGGCGTCGCGTCAGCGTCCACCGCCGTTCTTGCCCGCCGGATGCACGGCCTCGAGCATCCCGTCGTGGAGGCAGGACGCGTCGCGAGCGTTGGGAACCTCTGGGCGGGCCGAGCCATCGCCAACACGCTCGTCGGGCCCTGGTGGCCTCTCACCCTCATCCTCGGGTTGCTCCACCGTCGGTCGCGCCCAGCAATCGTCGCCGCGGGGGTCATCCCGCCACTCGTCGAATGGCGATCCCGTCGGCCCGGTCTGGACCCGGTCCGCTACTGCGCCCTCAGCCTTGCTGACCAAATGGCCTACGGCACCGGTGTCTGGATCGGATGCATCCGCCTCCGCTCGGGGCGTGCCCTGGTGCCCTCACTGCACCCCACCAACATCACCATTCATCCAGACGGGACGTGAGCTCGGCCGAGGAAAGCAGGCCAAAGCGTCCGGTGTGTGCTGAAATGTTCGATCGTGAGAAGATCGAACACGCCAATGGTGACAATGTCGCGGAAGCTAGCCGGATGAGCGTCGACGCGATCGCGCGCCTCGAACAGATCCGGGCCAGCGTCAGTGCCGACGGCAACGCGAAGGTGGTTGACCTCGCACGGCGTCTCGACGTGAGCGAAATGACCATCCGCCGCGACCTCGTCTTGCTGGAAGAACAGGGCTATCTGCGCCGGGTGCGCGGAGGCGCGGTCGCGCGTGGCCCGCAGCCGTTCGTCGAACGCCACCAACGCCACACCCGGGCAAAGGAACGCATCTCCGTCAAGCTCCGCGACCTCGTCGGCGATGGCGGCGTGATCGGGGTCGATGCATCGACGACGCTCCAGCGGCTGGCCCATGTTCTCGATCAGGTTCGTGACCTCACGATCCTCACAAATGGCCCCGAAACCTTCGCTGAGCTGCAGGGACGCCCCGGCGTGAACCCTCTGCTCACCGGGGGTCGCCTCGACGTGCGGACCGGCAGCCTTGTCGGGCCGCTGGCCGCTCGAACGGTGAAGGACTTCTCGATCCGACGCCTGTTCATCTCAGCTGCCGCCTTGGACCCTGAGCTCGGAACCTTCGAATCGACCCTCGAGGACGCCGAGGCGAAGATCGCGTTCGCCGATGTCAGCGAACACGTCGTGCTCGCCGTTGACGCCTCGAAACTCGCGACCCGGGCGGTCACCCGCTGCCTCGAGCTCGAACGCATCGACATCCTCGTCACAGACCTCGACCCCCGCGATCCCCGCCTCGACCCATTCCGGTCGGTCAAGGACATCCGCTGACGTCGTAGAGCGGGTCGCCCGAACTTTTCCTTGCCCTGGGATGTTCGAAGTTGTACCTTTGCTCACAAGTGAACGCCGAGGTTTGTCGGGCCGGGGCCCGGACGACTCGGTGGGGGACAACGATCACGAGGAGCGCCACCGCCCATGACGGCCTTTGCCGACATCGCCGGAGACTTGGAACGACTGCGAATCGAACTGCCTTCTTGGGCGTTCGGGAACTCAGGCACCCGGTTCAAGGTCTTCGCTCAACCCGGAGTTCCGCGGAACCCACTCGAGAAGATCGCCGACGCCGCCGAAGTCAACCGGCTCACCGGTCTCGCTCCGTCTGTCGCGCTGCACATCCCGTGGGACCGCGTCGAGGACTTCGAGGTCCTGCGCAAGCACGCCCAGGATCTCGGGGTCCGTCTCGGGACCATCAACACCAACACCTTCCAGGAGGACGACTACAAGCTCGGCAGCCTGGGCCACCACGACGAGCGGGTGCGGGCCAAGGCGATCGCGCACATGATCGAGTGCGTCGACATCATGGATGTCACCGGCAGCCGCGACCTCAAGGTGTGGTTGCCCGACGGCACGAACTACCCCGGACAGGCCGACCTCCGGGACCGCCAGGACCGCGTCGCCGACGCGCTCGCGCAGGTCTACGCCCGCCTCGGCAGCGAGCAACGACTGGTGCTCGAGTACAAGTTCTTCGAACCAGCCTTCTACGCGACCGACGTTCCCGACTGGGGGACGTCGTACGTGCAGTGCGTGGCGTTGGGTGAGCGCGCCGTGGTCTGCCTCGACACGGGGCACCACGCGCCCGGCACGAACATCGAGTTCATCGTCATGCAGCTGCTCCGGCTCGGCCGGCTGGGCGCCTTCGACTTCAACTCCCGCTTCTACGCCGACGACGACCTCATGGTCGGCGCAGCCGACCCGTTCCAGCTCTTTCGCATCCTCTACGAGGTCGTGCGCGGCGGGGGCTTCGACGACAACTCCGAGGTGTGCTTCATGCTCGATCAGTGCCACAACATCGAGGAGAAGATCCCGGGCCAGATCCGCTCGGTGCTCAACGTCCAAGAGATGCTCGCCCGGGCGTTGCTGGTCGACCGGGACGCGCTGCGTGAGGCAGAGCACGCCGGGGACGTCCTCGCCGCCCACGGTGTGTTCATGGATGCCTTCTCGACCGACGTCCGACCCGACCTCGCAGCGTGGCGCGAATCCCGCGGTCTCCCCGCAGACCCGATGGTCGCTTATCGGGACAGCTCCTACGGGGCCACGATCCGAGCCGAACGACAAGGTGGAAACCAAGCCGGGTGGGGAGCATGACCAATCCCGCAGTCGAGGAGCTACTCGCTCGATCCCATCGGCTGGGCGCGGATCGGCGCAACACCAACTACGCCGGCGGAAACACATCCGCAAAGGGAACCGAGTCGGACCCGGTCACCGGTGACGACGTCGAGCTCATGTGGGTCAAGGGCTCCGGTGGAGACCTCGGAACACTCACCGAATCGGGCCTCGCTGTGCTGCGCGTCGATCGACTCCGCTCGATGATCGACGTCTACCCAGGCGAGGAACGCGAAGACGAAATGGTCGCGGCGTTCGACTTCTGCGCCCACGGCAAGGGCGGCGCTGCACCTTCGATCGACACCGCCATGCACGGACTGGTGACCGCAGCCCACGTCGACCATCTCCATCCCGACAGCGGCATCGCCATCGCGGCATCGGCCGATGGTGAAGCGCTCACCAAGCAGATCTTCGGCGAGAAAGTCCTGTGGGTGCCATGGCGTCGTCCCGGCTTCCAGCTCGGTCTCGACATCGCCGCGATCCACGAATCGAACCCCCAGGCTGTCGGCGTGATCCTCGGCGGCCACGGCATCACGGCGTGGGGATCGACCAGCGACGAGGCCGAAGCCAACTCGCTCTGGATCATCCACACCGCCGAGGCCTTCATCGCCGACCACGGCCGTTCCGAACCCTTCGGTGCCCCGGTTCCTGAGTGGGCGCCGCTACCCGATGCCGAACGCCACCGCCGGGCCGCCGAACTGGCACCCCATCTGCGGGCGGTCGCGTCTCAGGACCACGCCATGGTCGGTCACTTCACCGACTGCGATGAAGTCCTCGAGTTCGTCGGCCACGAGCGGCTCCTCGCCCTCGCGGAGCTCGGCACCTCCTGCCCCGACCACTTTCTGCGGACCAAGGTCAAGCCGCTCGTCGTGGACCTCCCCGCCGACACGGCGATCGACGAGATCGTCGCCCGTCTGGACGATCTCCACCGGGCGTACCGATCGGACTATGCCGCCTACTACGGCCGCCATGCCACGATCGACTCGCCGCCCATGCGCGGCAGTGACCCCGCCATCATCCTGGTCCCCGGCGTCGGCATGTTCTCCTACGGCAAGGACAAGCAGACGGCGCGGGTCGCCGGCGAGTTCTACCTCAACGCCATCAACGTCATGCGCGGTGCCGAAGCCGTCTCGACCTACGCACCGATCGCCGAATCCGAGAAGTTCCGCATCGAGTACTGGGCGTTGGAGGAAGCAAAGCTCCAGCGCCTTCCCAAGCCGAAACGCCATGCCGGTCGTATCGCCCTGGTCACGGGCGGGGCCAGTGGGATCGGTCGGGCCATCGCAACGGAGCTGGCAGCCCAAGGGGCGTGCGTCGTGATCGCGGACCTCGACCTCGGCCAGGCCGAAGAGGTCGCCGCCGGACTCGGGACCACCGATGTCGCCATCGGGCTCGCCATCGACGTAACCGATCCCGAACAGGTGAAAGCCGCGGTCGACGGCACCCTCCTCGCCTTCGGTGGAATCGACCTCGTCGTCAACAACGCCGGGCTGTCGATCTCGAAGCCGCTGCTCGAAACCACCGACGAGGACTGGGACGTCCAGCACGACGTGATGGCCAAGGGGAGCTTCGTCGTTTCCCGGGCCGCGGCGAAGGCAATGGTCGACCAGAAGATCGGCGGCGACATCGTCTACATCGTGTCCAAGAATGCGGTGTTCGCCGGTCCGAGCAACATCGCCTACAGCTCCGCCAAGGCCGACCAGGCGCACCAGGTACGCCTCCTCGCCGCGGAGCTCGGCGATCACGGCATTCGGGTCAACGGCGTCAACCCCGACGGCGTCGTTCGCGGAAGCGGGATCTTCGCCGGAGGGTGGGGCGCTCAACGCGCCGCCGTCTACGGCGTTCCCGAGGACGAACTCGGCGCCTTCTACGCCCAACGAACACTGCTCAAACGAGAGGTGCTCCCCGAACACGTCGCACGGGCCGTGTCCGTGCTCACGTCCGATGAGCTTTCCCACACCACCGGCCTGCTCGTGCCGGTCGACGCCGGCGTGGCCGCCGCGTTCCTGAGGTAGGCGAACCAACCTCCATGAGTTCTCGGGTCTTCGCCGCAATCGACATCGGTGCCTCCGGCGGTCGCGTCATCGCGGGCATCTGCACGCGCCGACGCGTCGTCCTCGAGGAGATCCACAGGTTTCCCAACGGAGTCGCCATGAGCGAGAGCCACCTCCGTTGGGAGTTTCGTCGCCTCTTCGACGAGGCCCTCATCGGCCTGGCGAAGCTGGCCGAGCGGTACCCACAGGTCGAGTCCATCGGCGTCGACACCTGGGCCGTCGACTACGGCCTGCTCGACCCCGACGGCGAGCTGCTCGCGGAACCCATCGCCTACCGCGATGAACGCACGGCTGCGGCGATCAACGACGTGCACGATCGGATCGGCGTCGAAACGCTCTACTCGACCAACGGCCTGCAGTACCTGCCCTTCAACACCATCTACCAGCTCGCCGCCGAACAGCAGGGTGAGCTCTGGAGCCGCGCCGCCCACGCCGTACTGCTCCCGGATCTGCTCGCCTACTGGCTGACCGGCGCCCTCGCCACCGAGGCGACCAACGCATCCACGACCGGACTCGTCGACGTGCATACGGGCGACTGGTCCGATGCGCTGCTCGCCACGCTCGGTATCGATCGGGCCATTCTCCCGCCGATCGTTCAGCCGGGAACGGTCCGAGGCAATGTGCGCCCCGAGCTACGAGCTCGCCTCGGACTTCGCGACGACGTCGTCGTGACCTCTGTCGGATCCCATGACACGGCCTCGGCCGTTGTCGCCGTCCCGGCGTCCGACCGACCCTTCGCCTACATAGCGAGCGGCACGTGGTCGCTCGTGGGCCTTGAACTCGAGACACCGGTCCTCGCCGACGAAGCCCGCGTCGCTGGCTTCACGAACGAGGCCGGAGTCGATCGCCGAGTCCGGTTCCTCCACAACGTAGGCGGGCTGTGGCTGCTCCAGGAATGCATGCGCGAGTGGGACGCCAGCGATTCACACACCGAACTGCCTGAACTGATCCGCCGGGCCGGTGCACTGCCCCCAGGCGGACCGGCATTCGACGTCGACCTACCCGACCTCGTCGCCCCCGGCGACATGCCTCGTCGCATAGCGAAGGCGGCCGACGATCTCACACTGGTCGAGGATCAGCCTCGTCTCGCCCGCTGCATCTTCGACTCGCTCGCCAATGCCTACGGCTCCACCGTCGAGTCAGCATCCCGTCTCGCAGACGTGGACTCCAAGGTCGTCCACATCGTTGGCGGCGGGTCCCGCAACGCGCTGTTGTGCCAGTTGACCGCCGACCGCACGGGGCTGCCTGTCACCGCCGGTCCCGTTGAAGCGACCGCACTTGGCAACGTGCTCGTGCAGATGCGCGCCCATGGCGCTGCCCCCGACACGCTCGAGGAACTCCGTCAGCTCTCACGAGAATCGAGCAAGCTCCGTACCTTCGTCCCCGCCGCATCCCCTGCGGTGAACCCCGGTCCGGGGTCGGAGGTGCGTCGGTGACCGAACGACTCTCGCTCCGCCGGAGCATCGAAACGGTCCGCTCCGTGGTCCAGTTCGGACCAGTCGAGCGCGACCGCGTCGAGCGGCGCCTCGCCCGGGCCGCGTCGGTCGAAGATCTCCGACGAATCGCTCGCCGGCGTCTGCCCCGGGGCTGTTTCGACTACATAGACGGCGGAGCCGAGGCGGAGACGACGTTGGCCGCCAACTCCCAAGCCTTCACCGCCACGATGTTCCACCCGCGGGTTCTGCGCGGAGTGCGTGACCTCGACGTCTCGTCCACCGTGCTCGGCGCACCCACCGCGATGCCCCTCGTGCTGGCACCCACCGGCTTCACCCGCATTGCTGATCCCCAAGGGGAGCTGGCGGTTGCCCGCGCCGCGCAACGTGCCGGCGTGCCGTACACCCTGTCGACGTTGAGCACCCGGTCGATCGAGGAGGTCCGCGAGGTCTCCGATGGCCGCCTCTGGTTCCAGGTCTATGCCTGGCGCGATCGCGGCCTGGTCGAAGAGATGATCCAACGGGCCGCGGCCGCCCGCTACGAGGCGCTCGTGCTCACCGTCGACACCGCTGTGTTCGGTCGGCGCGAACGAGATGTCCGACGGGGTTTCTCGCTCCCGCCCACAATCGGGGCGTCGACGGTCCTCGACGGGATCCTTCACCCCGCGTGGACCTGGTCGTTCGTGCGCAACGAACCGATCCGCTTCGCCAACGTCGTCGGACGCTCCGTCGGTGACGGATCCTCGCCGGTCACCCTCGCCGACTACATCAACAGCCAGTTCGACCCCGCCCTCGACTGGTCCGACATCGACTGGCTCCGATCGGTCTGGGACGGCCCGATCGTCGTCAAGGGTGTCCAGAGCGTCGAAGATGCCGTCAAGGCCGCCGACATCGGCGTCGACGCCGTCGCGCTGTCGAATCACGGTGGTCGCCAGCTCGACGGATCTCCCGCGACATTCAGCCTGGTCGCTCCCGTCGCCGACGCGGTCGGCGGCCGGATCGAGATCATCTGCGACGGCGGCGTGCGGCGGGGGAGTGACATCGTCAAAGCCGTCGCGGCCGGAGCGACCGCCTGTATGGCAGGGCGTGCCTACCTCTACGCCCTTGGTGCGGGAGGCGAGCAGGGCGTCGACAAGCTGCTCGGTTGGTGGAACGAAGACATCCGTCGAACCTTGGCGCTGATCGGCACACGCTCGATCAAGGAGCTTGACCGCGACGTAATCGACCTGCCCGAGGACGGCCCATGAACGACGACTCCGTACCGTTCACGGTCACCGGCCTGCGAGCCGAGCACCGCACCGACGCGCTCGGCATCGGCCACCGCACACCGCGGCTGTCGTGGCGCACCGTGACCGAACAACCGTCGTGGGCCCAGACCGCCTACGAGATCGAGATCGATGGCGAGGCGCAGGGACGCGTCGAACACGACGACTCCGTGCTCGTTCCTTGGCCGGCGCGACCACTGGAATCGCGACAGCAGATCCGCGTACGCGTACGGGTGTGGGGAAACGGCGACGAGATCGAGGCATCGCTGTGGAGCGAACCTCTTCACATCGAAGCAGGCCTATTCAGCTCCGATGACTGGGTCGCATCGTGGATCACCCCCGTGCACCGAGACCCCCTCGACAAGGCGTCGCCCGCCCCACTCCTCCGCCGGGAGTTCGAACTCGCGTCCGACCCGGCATCGGACATCGTCAGCGCACGCCTCTACGTCACTTCGGCGGGCGTGCACCGACTTGAACTCAATGGACAGCCCATCGGCGATCGGGTCCTCGCCCCGGGATGGTCGAGCTACCCCCATCAGCTCCGCTACGACACCCACGACGTCACCGGCCTCCTCAGCCCGGGATCGAACGTCCTCGGTGCGTGCCTCGGCGACGGATGGTGGCGGGGCCACCTCACCTGGGCCATGCAGCGCAACACCTACGGCGACCGCCTCGGCCTCCTGGGCCAGCTGGAAGTCACCTACAGCGACGGCACGACCGTGGTGATCACGACCGACCAAGAATGGCAGACCGCCACTGGAGCGATTCTCGCGAGCGACCTTTACGGCGGAGAGAGCTACGACGCCCGCCTCGCCATCGCTGCGTGGTCGACTTCGGGTCTGGACACCTCCAGCTGGGGTCCCGTCGAAGTGTTCGAACCCCGGGTCGGCGACCTTGTCTGCTCGGCAGGGCCTCCGGTGCGCAGGATCGAAGAGCTCGCTGTCGCCGAAGTCCTGACGACACCATCTGGCCGGACCGTCCTCGACTTCGGTCAGAACCTCGTCGGGCGAGTGCGCTTCACCGTCGACGGTCCCACCGGCACGACGGTCACGCTGCGCCACGCCGAGGTCCTCGAGGGCGGCGAGCCCGCCTACGAACCTCTGCGCAACGCCGAGGCCACCGACCGGTACACGCTGCGAGGCGGCGGACCCGAAACCTGGGAACCCGACTTCACGTTCCACGGCTTCCGCTACGTCGAGATCGAGGGATGGCCGGGCACGATCGATGCCGGTGCCTTCGCCGCCGTCGTGCTCCACACCGATCTCGATCGAACCGGAACGTTCACCTGCTCGGACGAACTCGTGAACAAGCTCCATGCCAACGTCGTGTGGGGGATGCGAGGCAACTTCATCGACGTACCCACCGACTGCCCCCAGCGTGACGAACGAATGGGCTGGACCGGTGACATCCAGGTGTTCGCCCCGAGCGCTGCCTACCTCTACGACGTCGTCGGCACCCTGCAGAACTGGCTCGCTGACCTCCGGGCCGATCAGGCACCCGACGGACGAGTCCCGGTCGTGGTACCCGAGCTCAACGGCGACGGCATCTTCCTCCCCGAGTTCGCCGCGGGCTGGAGCGACGCCGCAACAACCGTCCCGTGGGCCCTCTACGACGCATCAGGCGACCGGGCTCTCCTCGACCAGCAGTTCGAAAGCATGCGCGGCTGGGTCGACTGGGTCACCGCACGAACCCGCGGTCGACGGATCTGGTTCGGTGACTTCCAGTTCGGCGACTGGCTCGACCCGACCGCTCCCGCGGACAACCCGACCCTCGCCCGGACCGACACGTCGGTCGTGGCGACCGCCTATTGGGCCCGATCCGCCCAGTTGGTTGCCGACGCCGCCGAACTGCTCGGCCACGAGGCTGACGCCGCGACCTACGGGCACCTCGCCGAGGAGATCCGTAGTGCGTTTCGCGCCGAGTTCCTCACGCCGCGAGCACGGCTCATGTCGGACACGTCAACGGCGTACGCCCTCGCCATCGTGTTCGACCTCGTCGACGATCCCAAGACACGCGACCGGCTCGGGGCGCACCTGGCCCGGCTCAGCCGATCCAGCTTCTTCACCATCAGCACAGGATTCCTGGGCACGCCGGTCGTTCTCCAGGCCCTGTCGCTCACGGGCCACAGCGACATCGCCTACAAGCTGCTGCTCCAAACGGCGCCGCCCTCGTGGCTCTACTCAGTGACCATGGGTGCGACAACGATCTGGGAGCGGTGGGACAGCGTGCTGCCCGACGGACGGGTCAATGGGGCGGGCATGACGTCGTTCAACCACTACGCGCTGGGGTCGGTCGCTGCCTGGCTTCACGAGGTGGTCGGTGGACTCGCTCCCGGGGAACCCGGCTATCGGACCATACACATGGCGCCCGTTCCCGGCGCAGGGATCAGCTCAGCGTCGGCGCAGCTCGAAACGCCGTACGGCACCACAGCGTGCGCGTGGTCCGTTCTCGGCACCACGGTCACGCTGCGCGCCGTGGTTCCGCCCAACTCCACGGCGCTGATCACCCTGCCCGGACGACCAGAACACGCCGAGGTCGGCTCCGGCACCCACACCTGGAACTACGAGGTCGAGTCCGAGATCGCCGCCGCGTGGAGCGATCAAGCGAAGGAATCCCTGTCATGACCGAGCCGGTAGATCTTCTCGACGATTCCGAGGCTCGAACCGGAACGAGCGCGCTTGCCGGCGCCATCCTGGACCTGGAGGAAGACCGCCAGGCGGCGGAGGCCGACCGAATCGAGATGCCCGACGATGTCCTGCCGGGCGTCGGCGAGGACGAGGTGCGGCTCTCACAGGCGCTCCGAATGGGAGGGACCTTCTCGTTCGTCGTCCTCGCCATGCTCGTCGCCTTCGATGAGCTCGAGGCGGCCGCGCTCAGCACACTCGCTCCTGACATTCGCGATGCCCTCCACATCAGCGATGGCGTGATCGTCTTCATCAGCGCCGCGGCCGGGGGGTTCATCGTCCTCGGAGCGATGCCCATGGGCTGGTTGGCCGACCGCTACCGACGCGGTCGCATCATCGGGTGGGCGAGCCTTGTCTTCTCCCTGATGGTGATGCTGTCGGGCCTGGCGATCAACGGGCTCATGCTGTTCCTCACCCGTGCGGGTGTGGGCGTGGCCAAGTCGAACCAGCTACCGGTCCAGGGGTCGCTCGTCGCCGATGCCTACCCGATCGGCGCCCGCGGGCGGATCTTCGCGTCGCTCGCCGTCGCCGGTCGAGTGACGGGCACGCTCAGCCCGCTGCTCGTCGGTGGGATTGCCGCCCTGGGCGGGACGAACGGGTGGCGTCTGGCCTTCATCGTGCTGGCCATTCCTTCTGCGCTCGTCGCGCTTGCCGCCTTTCGCATGCCCGAGCCGCCCCGAGGCCAGTACGAGAAGAAGGACGTCCTCGGCGAGGTCATCGAGGATGATCGGCCCGCGCCCATCTCCATGGAGGCCGCGTTCGCGCGGCTCATGCAGATCCGCACGATCCGGACGACCATCATCGCCTTTGCTGCCATGGGTTTCGGTCTGTTCACCGTGCCCGTGCTTGGGAACCTGTTCCTCGAGGACCACTACGGGCTCGGATCTTTCGGCCGTGGCGCCGTCGGCACGGTCGGCGGCGTCGCCGTGCTCGTGACGCTCCCGTTCGTCGGCAAGTACTACGACGGCCTCTACCGCCGTGACCCGGCCAAGGCGCTCCGTCTTCTCGGACTCATCGTGCTGCCCGCAGCGGCGCTCACACCGATCCAGTACTTCATGCCGAACGCGGCGCTCTTCGCGGTCTTCGGCATCCCGGCGTCGGTGCTGCTGTCGGCTTCGTTCGCCATGGTGGGACCGATCCTCACGTCGGTCGTGCCCTACCGCCTCCGAGGTCTCGGCTCGGCCCTGGGAGCGATCTACATCTTCTTCGTCGGAGCCACCGGGGGAGCGGTCCTCGCCGCGATCCTCGTGTCTGCCTACGGACCGCGAGTCGCCGTCATCACCCTGTTCGTGCCGTCGACCGTCATCGGTGGGCTGCTCATCATCCGGAGCTCGGGGTTCATCAAAGACGACCTGGCGATGATCGTTGCCGAGATCCGAGAAGAGCTCGAAGAACACGACCGGCAAGAAGCGGACCCGACCACGATTCCCGCCCTGCAGGTGAACCACATCGACTTCAGTTACGGCCAGGTCCAGATCCTCTTCGATGTCGGCTTCGAGGTAGCCAAGGGCGAGGTCCTCGCGCTGCTCGGCACCAATGGGGCAGGTAAATCGACCATCTTGCGGGCGATCGCCGGCCTCGGGACCCCCTCCCGCGGTGTCGTGCGCCAGAACGGCCGGAACATCACGTACGTGTCTCCCGAGCAACGCACGCAGCTCGGCATCCAGATGCTCATCGGCGGTCGGGGCGTCTTCACCGACATGACCATCCGCGAGAACCTCGAGATGGCGGTGTGGAACTACCGCAAGGACCGCGCCGACATGGAACGCCGAATAGCCGCCGGGCTCGACCTGTTCCCCGAACTCGCGGAGCGCCCAGGGGATCTGGCCGGGACGCTCTCGGGGGGCCAACAGCAGATGCTCGCGCTCGCCCGCACGCTCGCCTGCGAACCAGAGATCCTCATCATCGACGAGCTGTCACTCGGCCTCGCCCCCATCATGGTGGCGCGCCTCGTCGAGGTCATCGAACGGCTCAAGGCCGACGGCATGACCATCATCGTCGTCGAACAATCCCTCAACGTCGCACTTGCCGTCAGCGACCGAGCTGTTTTCTTGGAGAAGGGGCATGTGCGGTTCGAGGGACCGACACGCGACCTCGTCGAGCGCGATGACCTCGTCCGAGCCGTGTTCCTCGGAGCGGAGGGCGGATGATGACGATGCTCGCCACTGTCGTGACCCCTCAGGTCATCTTCGACGGGCTCGTGCAGGGCTTTGTCTACGCCCTCCTCGCCCTGTCCATCGTGCTCATCTACCGGTCGACGAAGGTCATCAACTTCGCGGTCGGAAACATGGGGCTGGTCGGCGCCGGGCTCCTCGTCATCTGCGACGTCAACTACGGGTTCCCCTTCTGGATCTCGTTTGTTCTCGCCTTGCTGCTCGGCACGGTCTACGGCGTGGTGGTCGAGCTCGTGGTGATTCGGCGCTTGTTCCGGGCTCCTCGCGTCATCGTTCTCGTCGCCACCATCGGCGTCGCTCAGCTGTCACTTGCCCTCCTCAACGCCTATCCCGACCTGCTCGGGACGGGTAAACCGTTCCCCGTACCCATCAGCACCGTCTGGCGAGTCGGCGATCTCCGCATCGGTGGTCCGCAGGCGCTCATCATCATCGTGGTGCCGCTCGTGGCGTTCGCCCTGGGCTTCTTCCTCAACCGCACGCTCCTGGGGCGAACCGTCAAGGCATCCGCTGGGCATCCTGACCTGGCCCGCCTGTCGGGTATCAGCCCCAAGGTGATGTCGACGGTGGTGTGGGCCATCGGCGGGTTCGTGGCCACCCTGTCGATGATCCTCATCGGTGGGCTCGAAGGATCGGTGTCGAGCCTGCAGGCACTGGGGCCGAACACGCTGCTCCGTGCGCTCATCGCGGCGGTGATCGCGCGGTTCAGCTCGTTCCGCACCGCCGTCATCGCTGCGCTGTGCATCGGCGTCGGCCAGGCGTTGCTCCGGTTCAACTTCACCGACCAGTCGGGCCTGGTCGACTTCGTGCTCCTCATCGTGGTGCTCGTCACCGTCTGGCTCCAGTCCCGACAGTCAGAGGGGGAGAGCGACGGCGCCTTCTCGTTCACGCCCCGCGTCGACGCTATGCCGCTGCGCCTGCGGTCGTTGTTCTGGATCCGGAACCTGAACCGCATCGTGTTGCTGGTCGCCGTCGCCATTGCCATCGCGCTTCCACTGGTGATCACTCAGCCCTCCCGCCAGTTGCTCTACGCGACGATCGCCGCGTTCGCGGTGTGCGCCCTCTCACTCACCGTGCTCACCGGGTGGGCCGGTCAGCTCTCGTTGGGTCAGATGGCCTTCGCCGGGATCGGGGCGCTCACCGCGGCCAGCCTGACCCGTGGGCTGACCCTGCAGTGGGTGATCGGCGGCGTGACGCTCGTCGACATCGAGATGTACGGGATTCCGTTCGTGGTGTCGATCCTGATCGGCGCCCTGTTCACGACATTGCTCTCTGTCGTGCTCGGTGCTGGTGCTCTGCGGGTCAAGGGCTTGCTGCTCGCCGTCACGACGTTCGCCTTTGCGATCGCCGCACGTTCGTGGATCTTCCCGCTCGAGTTGTTCTCCGGCGGCGCCGCGTCGGCTGCCCGGTTCCCACGAGGCGACTTGTTCGGCCTGGAGCTGCGGAACCAACGGACCTACTACTACGTGGTTCTCGCCGTGCTCGTGGTCGTCATCGTCGTGCTCAACCGGTTCCGCCGCACCGGAGTCGGCCGGGTGATCCTCGCTGTACGCGACAACGCCGATTCGGCCGCCGCATCGACCGTCAGTCCCGGGGCCACCAAGCTCAAGGCGTTCGCTCTCTCCGGGTTCATCGCTGGTCTCGGTGGTGGCCTGCTCGCGGGGGCAACGCAGCAGATCTCGTTCAGCGATTCGCCGTTCTTCGTCGAGACATCCCTCCTTCTCGTCGCAATCATCGTGATTGGCGGGATGAGCTCCACCACCGGTGCGGTGATCGGCGCGATCTGGGTCGTGGGCATGCCCGCGCTCTTCCCCGACAACGAACTCGTCCCACTCTTGACGTCGAGCCTCGGATTGCTCGTCCTACTGCTTTACTTCCCCGGCGGGATCGTCCAGGTCGCCTACGACGTCCGAGCTGCGCTCTATCGGTGGTTGGAGGCCAAGTTGCCACCTCCGGTGAAGGAGGCAGCCGCCGCGCCTCCCGTCATCGTCGCGTCGAACCGCGCTCCGGTAGAGACCGAGATCGCCCTGTGCACCACCAACGTCTCGGTCAAGTTCGGTGGCGTGGTGGCCAACGACGAGGTTTCGATCGAGGTTCGTCGAGACGAGATCGTCGGACTCATCGGGACCAACGGCGCCGGAAAGTCCACTCTCATGAACGCCATCGGAGGATTCGTTCCGTCGCACGGCGAGGTACGCGTTCTCGACACTGATGTAAGCCACCTCCACGCGGCACAACGCGCGCGACTCGGGCTCGGACGCACGTTCCAGTCAGCGACGCTGTTCCCCGAACTCACCGTGCGCGAAACCGTCGAGGTCGCACTCGAGGCCCGCGGGCGAACCGGTCTCCTCGCCACCGCCCTGCTCTGGCCACCGACAGTTAGACGGGAACGACACCGCCGAAGCGAAGCGGGTGAACTCATCGACTTCCTCGGCCTCGGACGCTACGCCGACAAACCCGTCTCCGACCTGTCGACCGGCACCCGGCGCATCGTCGAACTCGCCGGCCTGCTGGCCCTCGACGCACGGGTGCTCTGCCTCGACGAGCCAACGGCAGGCGTCGCACAGCGTGAGTCCGAAGCCATGGCACCACTGCTCGTCGACATCCGCCGCCAGCTCGGTGCATCGATGCTCATCATCGAACACGACATGCCACTGGTCATGGGCATGAGCGACCGCGTGTACTGCCTCGAAGCAGGGCGGGTCATCGCCGAAGGCGAACCGAGTGCGGTGCGCAACGACCCTGCGGTCATCGCCAGCTACCTCGGCACCGACGAACGAGCGATCGCCCGGAGCGGAACCGTTCCCGCGGAGGAACTCGTCGAGCCATGACTACTCCGACCGTCAACAACCGCAACCAGTCCAAACCAACCCAAGGGGGAACTATGAAACGGGTGCTTGCACTCTTGTGTGTGGCCGGCGTGCTCTTTGCCGGCTGCAAATCCAGCGACGAGAAGACCGATTCGTCAACCGACACGAGCCAGCCAACAGAGGTGTTGTCCACCGAACCAGGCCAGGGCGTCACCGAGACCACGATCAAGATCGGCGCCGTGTACCCCGATCTCGCCGCCATCAAGGACATCGTCAACATCGATCACGGCGACTACCTCTCGGCGTTCAAGGCACTCGCCGATGACATCAACGCCAGCGGCGGGATCAACGGTCGCATGATTGAGATCGTGGACGGACCGGTCGACCCCGTCGCAACCGATGCCGCGACCAGTATCTGCACGAAGCTGACCGAGGACGAAGGCGTCTTCGCCGCGGTCGGCAATGTCCAGGCCGACAGCGCCGCCTGCTACGTCACCGACCACGACACCGCCCTGATCGGCGGACAGCAGAACGCTGAGAACACCGCCGACACCACCGCGCCGTGGTTCACGTTCAACGCCGACCTCGACTACCAGGCCGGCCAGGTCGTCAAGGGCATCGGTGACGAGGAGGGCTTCGCAGGCAAGAAGGTCGGCGTCGTCTACATCCCGATCGACCGGGCCTTCGTCGAAGGCGACTTCTCCGATCAGCTCGCCGACGCCGGCGCAGATGTCGTCGAGCAGTTCGTGATCGACACCCCGAAGGACGACCAGGCCGCAGCCGATGCACAGGTCGCCACCGCGGCCGAGAAGTTCAAGTCGAGCGGCATCGACGTCGTCGTCACCGTTGCCGACGCGTTCCAGCCGTTCGCGACCGGCATCGCCAAGACCGACTACCGGCCCCAGCTCGTCGCCACCAGCGGCAACGTCGTGGAGGGTTT
The DNA here is from genome assembly GCA_964525005.1 of uncultured Rhabdothermincola sp. Taxonomy (GTDB): domain Bacteria; phylum Actinomycetota; class Acidimicrobiia; order Acidimicrobiales; family Acidimicrobilacustridaceae; genus CAZALT01. The sequence continues at coordinate 11,082 of CAZGEF010000021.1, read as the reverse complement.
CCTCGTGGGAGCCGATGACAGCCGCTACGCCGTGCTCAACGGTCTCGTCGCGGGAGGCCCACCTCCGCTCCGCGTCGGCTGGAACGACCCCGCGATGCAGTCATGCGTCGAGCGCATCAAGAAGCAGCAGCCTGATCGTGTGATCGACGATCCAACGACGGCGAACGCAGACACCCCCAACACCTGGGTCTCGGTCGCGGTGGCGTGCCAGTCGATGACGCTGTTCGAGGCGATCCTCGAAAAAGCCGGGACCACGGTCAACAACGACACCTTCCGTCAGGCCGGCGAGAACCTCGGAACGCTCGAGATCCCCGGCGCCGGAGGCCCGAGCGACTACACGCCCGACACGCCGTCGGGTAACCCGCCCGTGTTCCTCGGGACCTGGAACAGCGCCAGCAAGAGCCTGGACTACGCAACCTCACCCGTCAGTTGACCACTCTCCCTGCGACGGGCCCGGCCCCTACTCGACTCCGCGTCGAGCACGGGCCGGGCCTGCTCGGGATCACAACTGAGTCACCCCGCCTGTCGTGGCACCTGCCAGTGGCAGCCCAGCGACAATCGGCCTACCGAGTCGAGGCGGTCATCGATGGCCGAGCCGTCGAGACGGTCGTCGCATCCGAGTCGCCGATCCTCCAGTCATGGCCCTTCGACCCGCTGGCGTCGCGAAGCTCCGTCAGCTGGCGGGTCCAGACCGAAACCGACCTGGGCTGGAGTACCTGGTCGCAACCGACGACCTTTGAGACAGGTCTGTTGCAGCGCGACGACTGGCACGGCACCTTTATCGGCCTGCCCGGCGACGGTCGCGGCCACGGCAAGCGAGGGGAACGCGGCGCCGTCTACTTCCGCCGGCGATTCGTCGTCAGCGAGCTGGTCACGCAGGTTCGTGTGCGGGCGACGGCCCTCGGCCTCTACGAGTTCCATCTCGACGGCGAACGCATCGGCGACCTGGAACTCACGCCCGGCTTCACCGACTACCGCTACAGCCTCGAAGCCCAGACCTTCGACATCGGCGACCGGCTGACGCCCGGCGACCACGAGCTGGTCGCCACTCTGACCGACGGCTGGTACCGCGGCTCGGTGGGCTTCACCCGCGAGGAGTTCGCTTTCGGCGAACAGTTGGGGCTGCTCGCCCAGCTCGAGTTCGTCAACGCCGCGGGCGACCGGACCATCATCGCGACGGACACCACGTGGGAAGCCACAGATCGGGGACCGATCACCGCCGCCGACCTCATGGAGGGCGAGCACGTCGACCTGCGCATCCCGTTCCCCCCGGTCGACGGCTGGACGACCTGCGTCGAGGTGCCCGCCGACCCGTCGGTGCCGATCCTGTCGTCGACCGCGCCACCCACCCGAGCCGTCGAGACCTACACGCCGCTGCGGATCGTGCGCGTCGACGACGAGCGCCAAGTCGTGGCCCTTCCCGCCAACATCAACGGCTGGCTGCGCATCGCCGGCTCGGCACTGGGCGAGCCGGGACGCGAGATCACCGTCGTGCACGGGGAGTCCCTCGCCGAAGACGGCGACGTCGACATGGCCCCGCTCGAGGTCCTCGACTTCGTCACCCAGACGCCCCTCGGTCACGGCCAGGTCGACCAGATCACGTCGGCCGGCGCAGACAGCCCCGCGTTCGAACCGCGCCACACCACCCACGGCTTCCAGTACGCCCGCGTCATCGGCGCGCCCGACCTCACCGTCGAGGACGTCTCGGGAGTCATGGTGCACACCGACCTCGACCGCACCGGATGGTTCCGGTGCAGCGACGAGCAACTCAACGCCCTGCACGACGCCGCGGTACTGAGCTTCCGGGGCAACGCCTGTGAGACCCCGACCGATTGTCCGCAGCGTGAACGCGCCGGGTGGACCGGCGACTGGCAGATCTTCCTTCCGACCGCCACCTATCTCTATGACGTTGCTGGCTTCAGTGATAGGTGGTTGCGCAACCTCGCCGACGCGCAGTGGCCCGACGGCCGCGTGACCAACCACGTGCCCGATCCGGTCGGACCGGCCGGCCGCAGCCACCCGCTCGCCGCCTACATGACCGGATCATCGGGGTGGGGTGACGCCGCGGTGTTGGTGCCCTTCGAGATCTGGCGCGCCTACGGAGACCTCGACCTCCTCCGGCGCCAGTACCCGTCGATGCAGAAATGGGTGAACTTCGCGCTCGACGTGGCGCGGACACAACGCCATCCCACCCGCGAAGCCGCCCGACCCGTTCCCGCCCCCCACGAGACCTACCTGTGGGACGCCGGCTTCCACTGGGGCGAGTGGTCAGAACCCGACACCGACATGATGGCCGTCCTGTCGGGCCAGGTCGACCAGGGTTACGTCGCCACCGCCTACCTGTCCCGGTCGCTCGATACCCTCGCCGCCACCGCCCGCCTCCTCGGTGAGCACAACGACGCCGTCGAGTACGACGAGCTGTCCGACAGGGCCCGAGCGGCGTGGCAGGCCGAGTATCTCAGCGACGACGGTTCGGTGAGCCCCTCGACCCAGGCGAACCTGTGCCGAGCCCTCGCCTTCGACCTCGTCCCGATCGGCGCCCGCCAAGCCATCGTCGAGGACCTCGCAGCGGCGATCGAAGCGGCCGACTTCCACGTCGGCACCGGATTCCTGACCACGCCGTTCCTGCTCCCGACCCTGGCGGACGAGGGCCGACTGGACCTCGCCTACCGCCTCCTCCTCCAAGACACGGCCCCGTCATGGCTCGCCATGATCGACGCCGGTGCGACCACGATCTGGGAGAACTGGGAGCCGGCGACAGCGGAGCACCCCGGGTCCCAGAATCACTACAGCAAAGGTGCGGTCGTCACCTTCCTGCACCGGTACGTGGCTGGCATCGTGCCGATCGAGGGCGAACCTGGCTACCGGCGGTTCCGGATCCGCCCGCAACCCGGCGGTGGGATCACCTGGGCGGAGGGACAGCTCGACTCGCCATTTGGTCCGATCCGTTCCGAGTGGCGTCGCGAGAGTGTTGGCTGGATCCTCGACGTGGAGGTGCCCAGCGGCACGCGGGCCGAGGTTGTGCTCCCCGACGGTGCGTCGTACGACGTCGGGCCGGGACACCACGCGATGTCCTGGGCCTGAATCGATCTCCGTAGATCACGAAGAAGCACCGATGCTCAGGCCCACGCGAGGGGGAAGACAGCGGGCCTGAGCACCGGGCCAGTCGGCCGCCCGAGCGGGGGCGGGATCAGGCAGCCGGAACTTCGAGCCACTCCGTGGTGGGAGCGATCGTGTAGGTCTCGAACAGGGCCTTCATGAATGCCTTGTCGGTCAGCGGATCAGAGGGTTCGTCGATCTTGGTTCCGCGCCGACGGACATCGGCGATCAGTCGTCCGATCGCCTCCTCGATGTTGAGGTCGTCGGTGTGATCCATGACCTTCTTCATCTCGGTCATGTCCTCGTACACCTCGGCGTTCCAGTGGACGAGGAAGCGCATGTCGTCAGGCTGGTAGGTGTGAACCCGCTCGCCGTCGGTCGTGATCTCCCAGGTGTCCTCTGCAGGCACGTAGCCGACCATGGACCGGTTCATCATGTTGACCGACGGGGAGTCGAACGCTCCGACAGGATCGCCACGGTGGAACATCAGCTCGTTCTGCACCACGAGGCCGCGGTTCCACAGCGGGTGTTCGAGAACCTTGGGCTGGCCGTGCGGGCCGTCGGGCCAGTACGTGAACGTGCCGTTCTCGCCCGTGTACCACCACGTGATGACCTGGGCCATCTTGACGATGTAGTCGGTGAACAGGCCGGACTTGCCCATCACGTTCTGCAACCAGATCGGCGCGTTCTCGAAGCGGACACCACGGAATGTGACGGCATCGAGGTGCGCCGGAGCGAGACCCATCGCCGGCGCAGGACCCGCGATGTTGAACAGCATCATGGTCGGCTTGGCGTACGGCGCCGACCAGTAGTTCTTGGCGATCTCCAAGAACTTTGGGGAGTAGAAGCAGTCGTAGATCTCGGGGTAGAAGCACACTGAGTTCTGGGCGAGGAAGCCCCGGAACTGCGGCGAGGCGATGTCGTCGAGGGTGAGATCGAGTCCCTCGGGCAGCAGACCCGCGGTAGTGGCGACGAGCTCTTCGAAGCTGTCGAAGTGCTGACCGGCGATGGTCTGCCACGGCCCTTCGCGCTTGAGGATCTCCATCAGGCGAGCGGTCTGGTCATCGGTGTAGACGCCGTCGAGCATCTGGGGCGGTGCCACCGGACGTAGAACGCGGTCGAGTTCGCTGAGGTAGTCGGTCACTTGTGCATTCCTCCTGAGACAGAGAGGTCGTCGCCGGTCACGAACGACGATGCGTCGCTCGCGAGATACAGGACCGGGCCGATGATCTCCCGGGTGTCGGCCACTCGCTTCATGAACGTGCCATCCGAGATCAGGTCGAAGAACCCCGGCGCCATCTCTTCGGCGCCCTCGGTCATCTCGGTGCGGAACGGACCCGGCGACAAGATGTTGACCCGCACCTTCCACTCCGCCCACTCCCACGCCATCGACTTGGTGAGATTGATGAGACCCGCCTTCGACGACCCGTAGGTGGCGACGATCGGGCCTCCCGAGTAGCCGGCCATGGTCCCGATATTGATGATCGAGCCGCCACCGTTGTCGCGCATGATCGGCGCGACCAGCTGCGAAAGGCGTAGCGGCCCTTCGAGGTTCACGCTGAACACTTTGCGCCAGTACTCCAGCGTCATGTCGGCCAGGAGGATCCGAGCCGGGTTGATGCCGGCGTTGTTCACCAGCACATCGATCTTGCCGAACCGCTCCATCACCGTGTCGACGAACCCCGGAATCGCGTCCCAGTCGCCGACGTGGCAGGCGACGCCGAGCGTCTCGGCGCCCGTCGCCGCTGCGATCTCCTTGGCCGCGAGGTCGCACGCGTCCTGCTTGCGGCTGCTGACGACGACCGACGCTCCTGCCTCGGCCAGACCCTCGGCCATCGCCCGTCCGATTCCACGCGTGGAACCGGTGACGACGGCAACCTTGCCGGTCAAGTCGAATAGGGCCGGAGCGCTCTGGGCACTGGTCACTGCGGAACTCCGATGGCGTCGCTCATGGTCTGTGACTCGACGGTGTCGAGCGTGACGGTGAGCTCAGCGATCCGAAGGTCACCGTCCTCGATGCGAACCATGCCAGTGACGACACCACTGGGAATCGCGCTGGGAGTCATGGCCACCGTCTGTGCAACGAGGATGTACGACGCGAAGTCGGCATCGTCGTTGCCTCTTCTCGTCAGGTGGACATTGGTGCCGTGGTGCCGGAGAGGGAACGGGCTGCCGTGGCGATGCGGAACCATCCACTCCATCACTTCCTCTCGGCCGCTGATGTCGGCGCGGACGAACTCCTCGAAGTCGGTCTCGCCCGTGTCGGTCCGACAGACGAAGCGCATATCCGACGTGATGAGCGAGCCCATCCCCTCGAAGTCGCCCTGGTCGTAGACGAACCACCAGTGGCCGATGAGATCCTGGACGTGGGCCGGTTCGATCACGGCATCCCCCTATTGCTTTGGTCTTGCGTTGTCGCAGTAACACGTTACACTCGACCCTTGATGAAGTCCACAGGCACGATCGCGACACACGGAGAACCGCTCACCGACGCGGCGGGAGCGAGCGACGAACTGGCCGCTCGGCGTGAGGACCCCCGCTACGTGGAGCTGATGAAGGCCACCCGTCTCGCTGCTCGTGACGGCTACGACGGCGTGTCGATGCGGGACCTGGCCAAGGCCACCCGCATGTCACTCGCCACCATCTACGGCTTCTGCTCCTCCAAGGATCAGCTGATCGCCGAAGCCCACGCCGATCGGATGGAACGTTTTCGTATCCGACTCGAGCACGAACCGCCTGCCGGGAGCACGGCGTCCGCTCGCGTCCGAGAGGTCGTCGATGCCATGGTCGACGCGCTCGAAAACGACGACATCGTGACCCGAACCCTCATGCGGGCCCTGTACTCGGGCCAGGAGGGCGTCGGGCCCAGCCGCGTCGCGGTCGGGGCCAGCTACCGGGCGATGATCGACAGCGCTATCGGCGACGAGCAGATCGCCGACCGCGACGCGGTCATCGAGACGTTCGCCTTCGTGCTCGACGCCGTGATTCTCGACTGGCTGATGCCCGGCCTCACGAGCGAGGACCACGATGCGAGCGACGCCCGTCGGGTCCTCGATCAGGCCGTTGCGCTCCTGTTCAAGTGAGCGCAGCACCCCGATCCACCACCTCTCACGGGTGCCGTCAAGGAGTCCCGCATGCCTGAGCTTCCGTCCGACCTCGCGAGCGCCGTTGACGAGCTGCTCGCCAAATCAGATCCGTCGGTGGTCAGCGCCGAGGCGTTTCTCGGCGAGCGCTTCGACGCCGGTTTGGCCTGGCTGCACCTGCCGCCGGACTGCGGTGGCCGCAACGGGGACCCCGACATGCAGGGTCCGTTGGAGGATGCCTTCGCGGCGGCTGGCGCGCCCAACCCCTTCATTCGCAATCCGATGGCGGTGGGCATGGTTGCCCCGACGGTCGCGTACCACGGCACCGACGAGCAGAAGTCGGCGTACCTGCGGTCGATGTTCACCGCCGAGGACATCTGGTGTCAGCTGTTCTCCGAGCCGGGCGCGGGATCGGATCTCGCGGCGCTCGCGACCCGCGCGATCCGCGACGGTGATGACTGGATCGTCACGGGCCAAAAGGTCTGGACCTCGCTCGGCCACCTGGCACGTTGGGGTTTCCTCCTGGCACGCACCGACCCTGATGTGGCCAAGCACAAGGGGATGACGTGCTTCGTGCTGGACATGACCGCGCCGGGAGTCGAGATCCGGCCGCTGCGTCAGATGACGGGCGAGGCCGAGTTCAACGAGGTGTTCATGGACGAGGTCCGCATTCCGGACTCGTCCCGCGTCGGCGACGTCAACAACGGCTGGACCGTCGCCATCACCACCTTGATGAACGAGCGGACCTCGATCGGCGGCGCGGTGGCCGGAGCGCTCGCTGACCCCCTGAACCACCTCATCGACGTCTACCGGCAGCGCCACTCGGGCGATGACGTTGCGCGTGACCGGATCATGCAGCTCTACATCCGTACCGAGATCCTGCAGTACACCGCGGAGCGAGCCCGTCAGGCCGCCGAGGCGGGCAACCCCGGTTCCGAGTCGTCGGTCATCAAGCTCATGGGTTGCGAGCTGAACCAAGACCTCAGCAACGCCATCGTCGATCTCCTCGGCGCGGAAGGTCTACTCGACGAAGAACCCGCCGCCGACGACGACGGTGCCGCAATGGGATCCGCGACCAACGACGTGCGTCGCTTCCTGCGCGCACGGGCAAACACCATCGAAGGCGGCACGTCCGAAGTCCAGCGCAACGTGCTGGGCGAACGCGTGCTTGGCCTGCCCAGCGAGCCTCGGGCCGACCGCGGCATGACCTGGGCCGAAACAAGGAGCTGACATGACCACACGACGAATCGATTACGCCGGTTCGGTGCACGACAAGCGCGAGATCGACGCGGTTGTAGCCGTCCTCGAGGGGGGCCCGACCGCGATGCGGATCGGCAAGAACGTCCGAGGCATGGAACAGCGCGTTGCCGAACTGTTCGCCAAGCGTCGCGGCGTCATGTGCAACTCCGGATCCTCGGCCCTCTACCTGGCGGTCGAGGTCCTCGACCTCGAACCCGGCGACGAGGTCATCACCTCGCCCGTCACGTTCTCGACTGACATCGCGCCGCTCCTGCGCAACGGCTTGATCCCGACCTACGTCGACGTCACCCGTGACACCTTCCAGATCGATGTCGACGGCATCGAGGCGATGATCGGCCCAAAGACCAAGGCGATCCTGGCGCCGAACCTGATCGGCAACGCACCGGACTGGGACGCCATCCGGACCATCGCGGACCGCCACGGGCTCAAGGTCGTCGAGGACTCCTGCGATGCCCTCGGACTTACCTTGCACGGAACCCCCACGGGCACTCGGGCCGACATCAGTCTCACGAGCTTCGCTCTTTCGCACATCATCACCGCGGCCGGCACCGGCGGAATGATCTGCTTCGACGACGACGAACTCGCCGACCGAGCCTTGCTGCTCCGCCGCTGGGGGCGACGCTCCGAGGTTCAGATCTTCGGCTCTGGCCGAGGGAGCGGACAGCGCTTCTTCTCATCGATCGACGGCGACATCGAGTACGACAACATCTTCATCTTCGACGAGGTCGGGTGGAACTTCGAGCCGTCCGAACTGTCCGCGGCGTTCGGCCTCGTGCAGCTCGACAAGCTCGACGACAACCTCGCCCGCCGGCAGCGGAACTACGAGGTCACCGCCGCCGCGTTGGCCCAATGGCCACACCTCTTCGAGCTCGGCCGTCTCACGCCCGGCGTCGAGACGGGATGGCACATGTTCCCGTTCCTCATCCGACCCGAATCAGGGATCCGCCGCGCCGAGCTCCAAGCATGGATGGAAGAGCGCGGCGTCGACACCCGAATGGTCTGGACCGGCAACGCTGCCCGCCAGCCAGCGTTCCGCGACAAGCCCTTCCGCCAGCCCGAGGGCGGACTTCCCAACGCCGACCGGGTAATGGAATGGGGCCTCATCCTGCCCAACAACCACTCCATGACTGACGACGACTGCCAGTACATGGGCGACATGATCGGCGAGTTCATCGTGGACAAGGGCTTGAACCAAGCGTGAGCGCCTCGTCGCCCCAGCGCTTCGCTGGTCGCCGGGCCCTGGTCACCGGGTCGAGCCGGGGGATCGGAGCGGCGGTGGCCGAGCGCCTCGCCGCCGAGGGTGCCGACGTCGCCCTCACCGCACGCACCGCCGACAGGCACGACCATCTCGCCGGCAGTCTGGCCGAGACCGCTGAACGCCTCGGCCGCTACGGAACCAAGGTCGTCACCGTCGTCGCCGACCTCACCGACCCCGATGACCGACAGCGGATCATCTCAGAGGCCGCCGAGGCGCTGGGCGGACCAATCGAGATCCTCGTCAACAACGCGGCGGCCGCGATGTACGGACCGGTGCTCGATGTCCCACTCAAACGCCGACGGATCCTGTTCGAGGTGAACACCTTTGCTCCGATCGACCTCGCCTCCGCCGTGGTGCCTGCAATGACCGAAGCGGGGGAGGGCTGGATCGTGAACGTCTCCAGCGGCGCCGCCCGGATGTGGGAGGGCCCGCCTTTCAACGTCGGACCTCAAGGATCGACGATCGCCACCTACGGCGCATCGAAAGCAGCGCTCAACCGACTCACGAACGCGCTCGGCGCCGAGCTCGAGGGCACCGGCATCCGGGTGAACGGAATCGAGCCACGGGCCGCCGTCATGACCGAAGGCGCCGACGCCCTCGTCGGCGACACCGTGCGTCCCGATCAGATCGAGACCCTCGAGGAGATGGTCGAAGCGGTCGTCACGCTCTGCGACTGCAGAGCCGAGGTCACCGGTCGCTCGTTCGTCAGCCTCGACCTACTCGACGAGTGGGGCATCGAAACCCGCCGCCTCGACGGTCAGGACGCCCACCGACCCGACGCCCCACTACCGCCGGAGGATGACCCCGCGTGACCCTCGTCGACATCGAACAGATCGATTCGCAGATCACCAAGCTGACGCTCAACCGGCCCGACGCGCTCAACGCGCTCACCTTCGAGCTCGTCGCCGAACTTCACGACGCGCTGGACGCTGTCGCCGCCGATCCCGACTGCAAGACCGTCATTCTCACCGGTGCCGGCCGCGGGTTCTGTGCGGGGCTCGATCTCCGGGATTGGGGAGTTCCACCCGAACCGGGCCAGCACCGCCACATGCCAGTCGGCGTCGACCCCCAGGAGTTCATGTCGAACCTCGTCGTCCACATGCGCGACACGCCCCAGATCATCATCGCCGCCGTGAACGGAGCCGCCTACGGCGGGGGACTGGCCCTCGCCTGCGGTGCCGACATTCGCCTCGCGGGACGCGACGCCAAGTTCTGCTCGGCGTTCATCCGCACGGGACTGTCCGGCACCGACATCGGCATCACGTACCTCCTGCCCCGTCTCGTTGGAAACGCCCGGGCCTTCGACCTGATCCTCACCGGCCGTGCGATCGACGCCGCCGAGGCCGCCGACATGGGCCTCGTGTCCCGGGTCGCCGACTCCGGCGCTCTCGACGACCTCGCCCTCGACTACGCACGCACGATGGCGGCCTACACGGCCTCGGGGCTGCGAACCACCAAACAGGTCCTGTGGCACAACACCCACGCACCCAGTCTCGAAGCCGCCATCGCACTCGAGGCCCGCAACCAGAACCTGCTCCAGCACGCACCCGACGTGCAGGCCTACATGGCCGGCTATCGGGAGACCACCACGCAAAAACGGGCCTGACCGGCCCATCAGCACCCGAGTAACGCGTTATTCGTAACGTGTTACTCTCCAATCAATCGTCGCTTCGGGGGGTCCGTCGGCGACACAAGGGGGAACACCGTGAAGCTCCGAATCGCAGCAATCGCCGTGGCGGCCGTACTCGTCGCCAGCGCATGCGGCAGCCGATCTGACGACGCCGACTCGGACAGCGGACTCGACGGCACGGCGACCTCGACCACCGCGGCCGCGACCTCCGAGACCGGGATGTTCGGCACGCTGGAGTCACCGTGCGGGCCCGGCGACGCATCGGGCGCGACCGACATCGGGGTCACCGACGACGCCATCGCCTACTCGTCGGTGTCGGACTCGGGTGGCCAGATCGGAGGCCTGAACAAGGGCGTCGACGACTCCCAAGCTGCGTTCGTGAAGTGGTGCAACGACCAGGGCGGCATCAACGGCCGCAAGATCGAACTCACCATGCGCAACGCGGCACTGTTCGACTACGGCGCCCAGGTCACTGCCTCCTGTGAGGAGTCCTTCGCCCTCGTCGGTGGCATCGCCGCATTCGACGACGTCGGCGCACCGATTCAGGTCGACTGCGGTCTGCCCAACGTCCCCGCCGCGACGGCCAGCTCGGTCCAGGCCGGCGCGGATCTCACCTACCAGCCGCTGCCCAATCCGCCCAACCAGCTCATGCTCGGCGCTGCGACGTGGATCAAGGAGAACCAGCCGGAAGTCATGACTAAGCCTGGATCCACCGGTTGGGTGAGGTGATGGTCGCCGCGCATCCGCGGAAA
>CAZGEF010000020.1:0-37783 GCA_964525005.1 uncultured Rhabdothermincola sp. | reverse complement strand
GGAAGCCCTTGGCACCGAACTCGTCGGCTGCCGCGTCGAGCAGCCGACGGCGGGTGTCCGCCTTTCGCTCTTCCTGGGTCATCGCCATATATAGGAAACCCTATATAACTTCGCCGGTAACGTCACGCGCGATGAACCGCGGCCTTCCTCCGTCGTTTGCGTGCTGGCCTTCGGTGGTCGTTCCTGTGCACGCACGCGACGGCACGGATTCGCGCGGGGTGCGCAGATCAGCGATCGTTTGCGTGCTTGCGTTCGGTGGGCGTTCGGGTGCCCGCATGCGACGGTGCGGATTCCTGGCGGGGCGATGACCGATCCAGAGATCGTGGAATGGGGAATCGAGCGGGCGGGCGAGTTGCTCGACCTGGTCGACGTGGCCTATCCCGGGGACCGGGTCACGCTCGATGAGCTGGAAGCCGCGTGTTGGGGACCGGTGGAGCTGGACGGTCAACCCCGTGTCGTGCTCGGCCGAGCAGACGGATCGGCCGCGCTCGCGCTCCGCCTCGAGGGCCGCTGCGCGGCCATCGGGGCGGTGGCAGCATCGCCTGCTCCCTCGCCCGACGAGTCCGTGGCGGGACTCATCGCCGAGTTGGTGGCTGTGGCATCGGCAACCGCCGAGGCGTGGGGCGCGGTGGGCCTGTTCGTGGGTGGGTCGGTACCCGACCACCTGTGGCCGGGTCTCACGGAGCTCGAGCAGCCGCTCATCGGGGCGCTCGGCGCGGCTGGGTTCACCCCGATCGAGGGTGCGAGGATCGATTCGGTCCCGACGACCTTCCGATCGGCTGTCCCGGCCGACATCACGCTGGTGGATGTGTTCGACGCGGATCTGGTCGACGCGACCCGTGCCTGGGTCATGGCGACGAAGCCGGCGATCGAACCATGGGTGCGTCGCTCGATCGCGCAGGCCACCTGTGCGGTTGCTGTCGAGCGCGCCACAGGCCGCGTCGTCGGGGTGGGAGCTCACTCCGTCGGGCGCGACGGCTGGATCGGGCCGGTCGTCGTTGCCGACGGCTTCCGTCGAGGTGGTGTCGGCTCCGCGCTCGTCGCACACGCGGCCCGGGACCTGATGGTCGCCGGCTTCGGCGAAGCGCCGTTGGCGTGGTGTGCGCTCGAATCCGGGGCCGGGGCCGGTGGAGTCGACGGACCTGGCGGCGTGACCGGGGTGTGGCCCGCAGGGTTCCTCGACCACATCGGGGCTCGACCGTGGCGGACCTTTCGGCGGTGGCAGCTCGCCCTCGGCTGACCTCCCTCAGCTGGCCTGCTGGATCGCCCGCAGCTCCCGGTAGCCGATGACGTGCGCGCCCGACCGTTCGATCATCGCCCGTAGCGACGTGTCGTGGCATGCGAGGTGGTAGTCGTCGACGCGTGCCGCCCAGTCGGGAGCCAGCGCACGCAGTTCGGGGGTGTCGGCGGCGGGGAAGACCTGGAACTCGGTGACGCCCGGCTGCAGGTCGAACAGCGCCCGCTCGATGACGCGGCGGCTGCCCACCACCGGAGCCGCGACGAAGTGGTCCGGGAAGACCAGGCCCTCGTCGGACGCGAGTCGGCGGAACGGGAAGCCGATGGCGGCCTCGGCCGACTCGCTGAAGAGCCGGATCGGCAGCCCGAAGTCGAGCGCCAGCTCGAGGTAGAGGTCGAAGAACTCGGGGCGCATCTGCAGCGCGCCCAGATAGGAATCGAGGTGGCTGACGTCGAAGCCCCAGAGGATGGCCCGCTCGATCTGTGCCCGGCACTCCCGTCGTGCCTCGTCCAGGTCGGCGTGGTCCCACAGGTCGTCGGCGGTTCGGGGGAATCCGCCATCGCCGCCCAACAGGGAGGGGGCGTGGGTGACGGGACCCCAACGGTAGAGATCGAACTCGGCGTTGAGGGTGAGCTTCACGCCGACGTCTTCGCCGAGGTAGGCGGCCGACGCCTCCTTGGCCCACGCGCAGGGGACCATGAGGCTGGCGCTGGACGAGAGGCCGCCGCGCAGGGATTCGTAGACCCCGACGTTGGCCGCGTGGCACATGCCGAGCCCGCTCGCCGTGAGGATCAGCAAGCGGTCGTCGGGTCGGTAGCCGAGGCGTTCTGCGAGCGAGGTCACGCCCAGACGCTACCGCCGGTTCACCGTCGACCCTGCCGCCGTGTCGGCCATCATCGGGTCCGGAACGCGCGGGCCCCGGGCCCTCACGGCTCGGCGGCCACTCCGAAGTCGTCGCACGAGGACCACAGGCCCCGCTGGTTGTCCCGGGCGTCGGCGACGGCATCCACGAACTCGGTGGTGTGGGCGACGTTGGGTGCGATGGTGAGCACGTCGGCGAAGCCCTGCCGGGCCAGCTCGAGGTTGACGAAGACGTCGTCGTCGGCCCGGTACACGTAGGCCAGGACCCGGTCGTACCGGTCGCGCTCCTCGACATCGCGCTCGAGCCGGACTTGGGTGCCCTCGGGCAGGACCGACGTGGTGAACGCGGTGGCCTCCTTGCCGAAGCACTGGACCGGCTTGGACGGGTGCTTGGTCTCGGGGGTGTCGATGCCGATGAGTCGGATGGTCTCCTTGCCCTGGTCGGACTGCACCACGACCGTGTCGCCGTCGACGACCCGCACGATGACGGGGTTGGCCGACGTGCCCGAACCACGGCCCGACGAGCAGGCCGTGAGGGCGCTGCTCGCCAGGACGACCATGACGAGGAGCGGGACGAGGGCCGAGCGGGCAGGGGTTCGGACCAGCCGGTGCTCGTCGGCGCGTTCGGTGGGCGGTGACAGGTCGCGGACGCGCGCGGTGAGAGGGTGCACGCCGACCTCCGTTCGGGAGTCTCTTGCCGGGGGAGCGGTCAGATCCGCTCGACGATGGTGCCCGTGCCCAGGCCGCCACCACAGCACATGGTCACCAACGCCGTGGACGAGTCGGTGCGGACGAGCTCGTGGATGGCCTTGGTGAGCAGGATGGTCCCGGTGCCCCCGAGCGGGTGGCCGAGGGCGATGGCCCCGCCGTTCGGGTTGACCTTGGCCAGGTCGGCGCCGAGCTCGCGCTGCCACGCGAGCACGACCGACGCGAACGCCTCGTTGATCTCGACGACGTCGATGTCGCCGAGGGTCATGCCGGTGCGGCCGAGGAGGCGCTGGGTGGCGTCGATGGGCCCGGTGAGCATGAGGACGGGGTCGACGCCGACGAGGCAGGTGTCGACGATGCGGGCGATGGGAGTGAGGCCCATCTCGGCGGCCTTCTCCGGGGTGGTGAGCAGGACCGCCCCAGCGCCGTCGGAGATCTGCGAAGACGACCCGGCGGTGTGCACCCCGTCCTCACGGGCGACGGGCTTGAGGCCGGCGAGTCCTTCGAGGGTGGTGTCGCGCAGGCCCTCGTCGCGCTCGACGCGATGCGTCGTGCCCGTGGGCTTGCCGTCTTCGCCGAGGTCGGGCGCGTCGACGGGGATGATCTGGGTGGAGAAGCGGTCCTCGGCCCAGGCCTGGGCCGCGAGCTGCTGGCTGCGGAGACCGATCTCGTCGGCGTCGGAGCGGCTGACGCCCCACTTGTCGGCGATGCGCTCGGCGCCCTCGAACTGCGAGGTGTACTCCCAGGTCTCGAAGTACGACTTGGGGATGGCCTTGCCGACATCGAGACCGCGGCCCATGGACGCACCCATGGGGACCGAGCTCATGTTCTCGACCCCGCACGCCACGGCGACGTCGATGACCCCGGCGGCGACGAGCGCGACGGCGAGGTTGGTGGCCTGCTGGGATGATCCGCACTGGGTGTCGACGGTGGTGGCCGCGGCGCGGTCGCCGAGCCCGGCGGTCAGCCACGCCGTGCGGGTGACGTTGAAGGACTGCATGCCGACCTGGCTCACGCATCCGCCGATGACCTGATCGACCCGGCCCGGATCGACGCCCGACCGCTCGACCAGCGCCCGGAGCGCGGTGGCGAGCAGGTCGGCGGAGTGGACGGACGAGAGCCCGCCGTTGCGCCGACCGACGGGGGTGCGCACTGCTTCGACAACGACGACATCAGCCATGGGGCGGGAGCCTAACGGGGAGGGATCGGGAGGAGAAAGGCCGGTCGACCCGAGGGTCGCGGCTGGTAGGTGGTCAGGGGTCTGGTGGTCAGGCCGCCCGATGTGCCGACTGGAGCGCCGCCCGGGCCTGCGCCACGCCGCGGCGCCCGGTGGCGCGGGTCTCGGCGCTGAGGCGCCAGCCGGCCTGGGTCGATCCAGGCCGGGTCGACCCGGACGCCGTGGCGCCGTGCCGTTCGGACCCCGGATGGCCCTCTGAACGCGGCGCCCGGTCGCCCGTGACGAGGGGAGCGGTGTCGAGGAGGTGGAGCTGCGTTTCCATGAGGTGATTGTGTCGAGGTGCTATGACAGGAACCCATGCACACCACTTGGCTCCACGACGCGCACGCCACCCGTCGGGCACCGCGTGGAGCGGGGGTGCTGGCCGCGCTGGTCGTGCTCGTCGCGGCCGTGGCCCCCGGGCTGGTCGTGGCGTCGCCCGCCGCGGCCGATGTCGAGCCCGGCACGATCGTCGTCGCCCGCCAGGAGGGTGATGTCGTCGCGCTCCTCCCGAACGGCACGACGGTGGAGATCGCCAGCGGCCTGGGCCAGGTCCAGTCGTTCGCGGTGCTCGCCGACGGCACCATGCTCACCACCGACTTCGCCGGCAACCGCCTCATGGGCTTCGGTGGCCGCCTGGGGGCGACCCCGGTCGTGGTCGCCGAGGTCGACATGCCTTCCGGGGTCAGCGTCGGAACCGATGGGTCGGTCTACCTCACCAGCCTCGACGGGCTGCTGTACCGGGTCGACGTCGACGGTCGTGCCGTGGTCCCCTTCGCAGACGGGTTGACCCTGCCGGGCAACCCCGCCGAGGCGAACGGCGTGGTGTACGTGCCGCAGGGTCTTCTCGGCGCTGCGGCGGTGAGCACCGTCGACGGGGCCGTCACCCCGCTGGGGGCTCCGGTGGGTCAACCCGGTTCGGTCGCGGCCGCCAAGTCCACACCGATCCTCTTCTCCGACACGCAGGGCAACAAGATCTTCCGCTACGACCCGTCCACCACCGAGTCCGAGACCTTCGTCGAGCTGACCTCACCCGGACCGATCGCCATCGATCCGACCCCGACCAAGGGCCAGGCGT
Source organism: uncultured Rhabdothermincola sp. (assembly GCA_964525005.1). Taxonomy (GTDB): domain Bacteria; phylum Actinomycetota; class Acidimicrobiia; order Acidimicrobiales; family Acidimicrobilacustridaceae; genus CAZALT01. The sequence continues at coordinate 32,683 of CAZGEF010000020.1, read as the reverse complement.
GGTCGCTGCTGATCGGCACTCCCAACGCGGTGGTTCGGGTCGACGCCAAGGGTGGGGTGCAGGAGCGGATCGAGGTCGACGGCACCATCATGGGCGTCGGCCAGGCCACGGTCACGATTGCCGTCGACAACAGCGAGGGAACCAGCTCGACCACGGTGCTCAAGGAGGTCGACGAGTCGGGTGGGGACGGGTTCCCCATCACGATCGTCCTCGCGGCGTTGCTCGCGGTCGTCGCCGTCGCCGGGGTCTATGCCCTCGTCAAGCGATCGTCGACGCGCGAGCGGGGTGCCGACTGGTTCAAGAACCCGCCCGCGCCCCCCGATCGACCGCCGGCAGGTGGTACCGAGGTCGCTGATGGCGACGACGGCACCTCGTCCGACGAACCCGATGAACCGGCGCGGTCACCGCAGGAGGAGCAGCTCGCCGAGGTCCGATCCCAGCTGGCCGACCTCACCCAGCGGGCTGCCGACCTGGCCCATCGGGCCAGCATCTTCCGGGAGATGGTCTCGCGCTCGTTGGAGACCCGAACCAACGAACGCCTCAAGCGTGAGAGGGAGGCCCTGATGAACCCATCGGTGCCGGGCCCCGCTCTCACGGTCGACCAGATCGCGCTCAACACCGAGGCTGCCCGCGAGCTGTTCGGCCGGCACCAGCGCGGCGAGATCGACAACGCCGCGCTGCGCTCGGGGTGGCAGGAGCTGGGCGAGGCCGACGCGCTCGAACAGGTCTTCCGCTACGGCGACGACACGGATCGTGCCGACCTGGATGCTCCGTCGCCCGTCGAGTGGCAGGCGGCCCACGAGGCGTTCGAGGCTCGTCAGGAGCTGGCCGGGGTCGAAGCCGAGCTGGCGAAGGTCACCATGGACATCAACCGCCTGCGCGGGCTCGAGGTCGAGCTGAACCGCCGGGTGCACGGCATGGAGCAGTTCTGATCCCCTGACCCCCAATGGGAGTCGACCCGCGACCCCAGCGCGACCCTGACCGCGGACGGGTCTGCCGTGCTCGCTGTCGACCGGTGCCGTCAGGTCCGCGGAGCGACGAGGGGCCAGGGGTGATGCTGCTCGACGATGCGGGCCAGGTCGAGCAGCACGGCGTCGTGGTGGTGGCGGCCGATCACCTGCATGCCCACCGGAAGGCCGTCGACGGTGCCCACGGGCACCGAGATGGCAGGGTTGCCGCAGATGTTCGCGGGGATGGTCAGCGCACCGTTGTTCTCGATGCCGACCTCGACGTCGCCGACCCGGGTGTTGACCGTGACCTCGGCCGGGTAGGCGATGTCGGGGTTGGTGGCGCAGATCACGAGGTCGACGCGGTCGAACACCGCCGCCATCGTCTCGAACGCGAGCATGCGGTTGCGCTCGCAGGTCGCGGCCATGTCCAGGTCGAACAGCTCGGTCGCGACGTCGAGCCCGAAGGTGATCTCGGGCGTGAGCTGGTCGCGGCACGCCGGCCAGAGGTCGCCGAGTTGGGCCACCAACGTGGCGAGGTTGGACAGCGCCCACTCGAGGCCGAGGGCGGGCATCGTCACGTGGGCATCGTCGACCTCGACGAGTCCGGCATCGGCGATCAGGTCGGATGCGGCCCGGCGCACCGTCGTGACCACGTCGGGTCCGACCGTCGCGGTGCCCAGGTCGGGCACCACGGCGACGCGGAGCCCGCGCACGTCGTGGGTGCCGAGGCCGGTCTCCCACCCGTCCACCCGGGGGAGCGAGTAGGGGTCGCGGGGATCCGAGCCCGTCGAGACGTCGTACCAGCGGGCCACGTCGCGGACCGACCGTGCCAGGCATCCCAGCACGACCGTCATCGGGCCGGGTAGCAGGTGCGGACCTCGGGGGATCCGACCGGCTGTGCCCTTCATGCCCACGAGCCCGGTGAAGCCGGCGGGGATGCGGATGGATCCGCCGCCGTCGCCGCCGGACGCGAGGGCGACGAGGCCTCCTGCCACCGCCGTCGCGCTGCCACCTGACGATCCGCCCGGTGTGCGGCCGTGCTCCCAGGGGTTGTGCGTGACGCCGTTCAGGCGGGTGACGCCGACGTTGAGCCCGCCGAACTCGCTCGCGGTGGTGAGCCCGACGGGGTTGGCTCCCGCGGCGACGACCCGGGCGACCATCGTTCCGGTGTGGGACGCGATGCGGTCGGCGAAGACGAGGGACGCCTCGGTGTCGGGCCACCCGGTCACGTGGTCCAGCTCCTTGACCCCGATGGGGACCCCGCCGAACGGCTGGTCCACGTCGGCGGCCCGGGCGCGATCGAGGGCGCCGTCGGCATCGAGGAACGAGAAGGCGTTGAGATCGCTGGCATCGATCGCGGCGAGCGTGGCCTCGAGCTCGTCGACCGGTGACCGGTCGCCGGATCGGAACGCGTCCACGAGGGAGCAGGCATCGCCCTGCCACGGTCGGTCCGTCATCCCAGGAGTCTTGCAGGGCCGCCCCGCGCGATCCGGCTCGTCTTTCGATCAGCAGGGCCGACCGGAGGAGGCCGGTCCCGCGGCACCAGGGCGGACGCTCGTCTCGAGGGGTATCGGGCTCAGCTCGTCGCGGCGAGCTCGGCCGCGGCTCGGAGGTGGGCGGTCAGGTCGTCGAGGCTGGTGCGGGCGTTGAGACCGCTCGTGGAGGGCATGACGTACACCGGCCGATCGCCGACGGTGCCGGGCTGCACCCCGGCCTTGGCCGTGCGGTCCACCGCGGTGCGCCACCCGACGAGGCCGACGAAGCACACGGATCCGGGCTGGAGCCATCGCACGAGCCGTTCGAGTCGCTCCATGCCGTGGCGGAACTCGTCGGCGTCGAGCTCGTCAGCGCGCGCCGTGGCGCGCTTGGCGATGTCGGTCATGCCGATGCCGTGGCGCACGAGGGCGTCGCGGGGATCGCGGTCGGCGGTGACGAGACCGGCGGCGAGCGCGGCGGGCCAGTAGCGGTTGCCGTTCTTGAAGAACCCGATGCCGGCATCCGCAGCGTTGAGGCTGGGGTTCAGGCCGACGACGAGCAGGCCCATGTCGGGGCCGACCGTGTCGGCGAGCGAACGGGCGCGCTTCGCATGGGCGACGTGATGGCCCGGGCCTGGCGAGTCGTCGCCACCAGGGTCGATGGCGACGTCGGCGAAGCCGGCCCCGACGAGGACGTCGTCGAGCTGCTGGGCGGTCCACGACCGATGGCCGTCGCGCCCACGGCCTGTTGCCGTGCCCAGGTCGTGGTCGTGGGGTTGGCCGTCGTCGTCGTCGCTGGTCGCGGCGGCGATGACCACGACCGCGTCGTCGATCTGGAGCGTGGCGTGCAGCTCGGCGAGCACGAGCGGTGCGGCGCCGGGGTCGACGGTGCGGAGGTCCACGGTGGTCTCGGGCACGTGCACCGTCTCAGATCAGCCGGAGCTGTTCGGCGGCCGCGATGCGATCGGGTAGGGGCTCCCACACGACACCGCCGCGGGGACCGGTGGCCTTCACCTCGACGAGCTCGGCCGGGATGGCACGGGCCGCGCCCTTCCCGTCGCGCAGGCCGATGCTGCCGTCGTTCTCGACCCGTTCGACGGTGGCGTTCTTCCATCGCGTCTCGTCGACCCGCCGGAAGCGGACCGGGTCGCCGGGGTGCAGCCCGAGGGACAGCAGCGTCTCGGCCCGGGCGATGCGGGTCTGCTCGCGCTCGTGCTCCCGAGCTCGTTCCCTCGCCGCCGCGCTCGGGCGTCGAGCTGCCTTCTTGGCCGCGGGCTTCTTGACCGCAGGCTTCTTGGCCGCGGGCTTCTTGACAGCGGGCTGGTGGCCGGCGCTCCTCCTGGCGGAAGGTGTCGTGGCCGCCGCCTCCTTCGCGGCGCGCTGGGGCGTCGATGCCGGCTTGTCCGTGCGGGCCATGAGGCCGATCGTAGGTCGACGCACCGACAGCGAAGACAGGGTGGCGCGGTCGATGGCCCGGAGACTCCCGCTGGGACTGTGCTGAGCGGATAGGTCCACCAGCGTTGGGCACCACCTCGACCGGCCCGCTCTGGTTCGCGTCGCTCACGGGCCGCTCGGGCCACGGGCGATCCCCTCGGCCTCGCTGCGCTCCGCCTGTCCGCTCGCCCTCTTGCCCTTGGGCGACGTCAGAAGTTGCCGGAACGGGTGAGCGTGTAGGGCTCGGCCGAGCGGGCATCGCCGACCCAGCTCACGCGCACGACGTAGTCGCCGCCGTCGTCGCCGAAGCAGTTCGGCTCGGAGACCGAGAGCGTGGCGGGTTCCCCGTCGCGACTGGTGGCCGCTCCGAAGTTGGTGTCGGCCTGCAGCAGCTCGACGCGCATCGCGGTGCCGGCAGGAGCGGTGAGCGTCAGCTTGAACGTGCCGTCGCAGAGCAGCTGGAGGTCGTCGCGGATCCTCGTCGGATAGCGATCGATATCGCCTCGAGGGACGAGGTTGGCCGTGATGGTCGAGACGAGCTCGCGCCCGTCGATGTCGTCGGGCACGGCCTCGCACCCGTTCACGGCGTCGGCGTCGTAGTCGTCGAAGCCCGCGAGGCAGGACGTGCCGTCGGTGTTCGGTGCCGGATCGGGTTGTCCGCACGGCTGGTAGGGCAGGGGGCTGCACGACGTCGTGGTCGTCGACGGCTCCTCGGCCGCGACGTCGGCCGAGACGTCGGGCTCGTCGTCGCCGGTGCCCACCACGGCGACGGCGGTGAGCGCCGCTGCGGCCACGACGATCGCCGCGAAGACCAGGGCCCAACGGCGGTTGCTGCGGGCGCGTGCCGGATCGCTGATCCGGCTGCGCAGGCGGCCGAGCCGACCGGGCCCGCCCGTCGACCGGTCCGCAGGGTGGACGACGACGGTGCCGGCGGGACCGCCGGCGATCGCGGCGGCGCTCGGTCGTCGCCCCGGATCGCGTCGCAGCAGGGGGGTGAGGCGCTTGCGGAGGTCCTTGTCGAGGGTGCCGGGCAACGGTGCGAGACGGCCCTTCGCGGCGCGCTGGATCGTGACCCGGGCGTCGGCCGACCCGTAGGGCGCGTGGCCGGTTGCGGCGAACAGCAGCGTGGCCCCGAGCGAGAACACGTCGCTCGCCGCGGTGGCCGGTTCGCCCCGGGCCTGTTCGGGCGCCATGTAGTCCGGTGTGCCGACCACGGCGCCGGTGAGGGTGAGCCCAGAGGTGGCGTCGCGCAGGGTGGCGATGCCGAAGTCGGCGAGGTGCGCGTTGCCCTGTGCGTCGAACAGCACGTTGCCGGGCTTGATGTCGCGGTGGATGATGCCGTGCCGGTGGGCCTGGGCGAGCGCGGCGCTGAGGGTGTCGGCGAGGTGGTTCACCTGTGGGGGGCTGAGCGGACCGCCCTGGTGCACATGATCGGCGAGCGTGCCGCCCGGCAGGTACGGCATGACCAGGACGAGGTCGTCGCCGTCGTCGAGGACCTCGACGAGCTCGACGATGCCGGGGTGGTGGAGCGTTCCGAGCGCCTCGGCCTCGCGGTGGATGCGCTGGCGGGCGTGGCGCATCTCGCGGGTGCTGCCGTGCAGCGCCACGCGCTTCAGCGCGACCTCGCGGCCGTCGGGCGCGACGGCGAGGTCGACGACGCCCATGCCGCCGCGTCCCAACCGGTGGCGGACGTCGTAGTTCACAGCCCCGAGAGCATAAGAGGGCGAATGGACAGGCGGAGCGCAGCGAGGCCGAGGCGCTCACCCGTGGCCCAGCGGCCCGTGAGCGAAGCGAACCAGAGCGGACATCTCGATGGGTGCCCACACGGTGGACGAGCACCCGGGGCGGGTGCGAGAAACGGGAAAACCCACCGGGTGAAACACCGGTGTCATCGTTCCTCGGTAAGGTGACCGCAACCCGTTGGGGGAGGTCTCCCCGAAATTCGACCGGAGCACCTCCACGGAGTCTGGGAAAACTAGGGAACACCTTGCGGGTTCGAGCGGTTGGAACCTGTGCCCCGCCCGGAGCGGCCCTTCTGCCGGTTCGGGGTCATCGACCAACATCGTCATCGACCAACATCGGATTTTCCGAACGGGAGATACAGGAACCATGACCGACACCGCAGAGCGCGAGACCACCGAGATCGAGCCCATCGAGGCCGACGCGATCAACGAGGCCCTGGCCCTCATCGATCAGGGTCTCGGCGACATGTTGCACCGCGAGCTCGTGTCGACCGACGAGGTCTCCGATCTCCTCCTCGACGTGCGGCTGCTCCTCGCCACCGAGGCAGCGACCGCGTCGGTCAACTGAGCCCCGCTGCTCACCAGGTGTGAGCGACGACGCAGAGGCGAGCCCCAGGGAGCCGTTCCGGCCTCGTGGGTCTCGCCTCTCGTCGTTGTCGGGTCCCGATGCCCGGACCGCGTCGGTCAGGCCGGCGCCTCGGCGAGGAGCTCGTGGAAGGCGGCCACGACGTCGGACGTGAGGAGCACGGGTTCGCGCACGGCCCCGGCGTCGATGTGGAGCCCGACGTTGAGGGTGCCGCAGTACGACATGACCGTGGCGTTCACCGCGGTCGACGCCACCGGGCCGACCGGGTACGTGGCCTCGATGCGGGCGCCGGCGACGTAGAGGTCGAACGGCGCGGCTCGCAGGTTCGATGCGGTGAGGTCGACCGAGGCGGCCTGGTCCCGTGCCAGGCGGGTGAGAAGACCGGCGGGGAGCAGGTTGGCGACACCAGCCGCGTGATCGACCAGGCCGATCGCCCGCTCCCGCTTGGTGCGGTCGAGCAGCTCGTGGACCTGCACCACCTGCTGACGGGGATCGAGGCGCTCGGCGGGCAGGACGACCCGGGTGGGGACGAAGGCGTTCCCGCCCGCACCACCCTTGCGGGTGCTGACGGGCATGGAGACCCGCAGGCTGTCCAGCGGTGTCCCCTCCCGCTGGTGGTGGGTCGCGATGCCCCGGAGCAGCCCGGTGACGAAGATGTCGTTGATGCTGGCGCCCATCGACGCCGCGGTGCGGTGGACCTCGTCGAAGTCGAGGTCGAACGCCTCGAAGTGGCGTTGCAGCGTGCGCTCGGCCCACAGGGGGGACCGGGCGCGCTCGTTCACGGTGAGCTGGCGCAGCGCAGATCGGCTGGTCTCGACGAGGTCGCTTCCCACGCGGGGGAGGTCCCTCGGGTTCCCCAGCGCCACCACCGCGTTGCGGGCGGCCCGGTTCGTCATCCCGAGGGTCCGGCGCCAGGTGTGGCCGACGGTCGCGCTCGTGGACGCCCACAGGTCGCCGACGTTCGCCTCGGCGGAGGCGTCGGGCACGATGGTGATCTCGTCGACGTCGTCGGCGTGGCGTTCGACGTCGAGGTACTGCTCCGACATGCGGATGCCGCCCTCGCCGTCGGTGATGGTGTGGTGCATCTTCTGGATGAGCGCGGCCTTGCCGTCCTCGAGCCCCTCGATGACGAAGAACTCCCACAGCGGACGGGCGCGGTCGAACGGATCGAGCACGAACAGGGTGACGAGGTCGAACAGCGCACGTCGGTCACCGGGTTCGGGGAGGGCGACGTGGCGGAGGTGGAAGTCGATGTCGAAGTCCGGGTCGTCGTGCCACTCGGGCGGCGCGAGGCGGCCGATGCCGGGTACGACACGCTGGCGCAGGCGCGGTACGCGCTGCGCGGTGAGGAGCATGCGCCGACGGAGCTTGCCCAGGTCGGGCATGGCGTCGAGGATCGTGACGCTCCCGAAGTTGGCCGACAGGTGCGGGTCCTGCTCGACGGTCCACATGAGCGCCTCGAGGTCGGTCATGTGCCGGTGATCGACGGCGACGCGCTCCCTCGACGACATGGGCGCAAGGCTAGGCGGCATCCGACCCAGGCAAAGCCGACCGCAGGCAGGGCGAAGCTGACCGCAGGCAGGGCAATGGCACCTTGGCGGGCGGAGGTCCGGGGAGGCTCGCTTCAGAACTCGAGGCTGGTGTCCTTGAACTCGTTGAGCTCGGGCCAGCCGCCCATGAGGTCGAGGACGCGTTCGACGGTGGCGACGGCTTGGGGGCCGTCACCGTCGCTGTCGGCCATGAGACGTACGAACGTGGCACGGTCGCCGAGGATGAACGTGGGCACGCCCCACACGTCGTGGCTCGACGCGACCTCCTCGTGCTCGGTGCGCACGACCTCGAGCGCCTCGCCGCGGGCCACGCGCTCGAACACGACGGTGGCATCGGCGCCGCCCGCGTCGATGATGTCGCGGAGCACCTGTTCGCCCCGGATGTCGTCGCCCTGCTTGTGGCGGGCGTCGAAGATCGCCTGGTGGATGCCCGGGAACCGGTCGGGGAACACGTCGCGCACGATGACCGCGGCCTGGAGGGCCAGCAGTCCGCTGTCCTTGTCCGGGGTGGCCCAGATGTCGGGCTCCCCGTCCTCCACGTGGACCTGGCCGAGGCAGAACGGCACGAAGCGGACGTCCCAGTCGGCGCCGTCGGCCACGCCGGTGACCACGAGGTCGTTGGCGATGCGGGCAAAGGGACAGCGGTAGTCCCAGGTGAGGGCGAAGGTCCGGGTCATACGAGGCCCAACCTCGCCGCGCCGCTCGTTCTTCCGGATCCCATGTGGTTGCTCAGTTCCGCCGACGGCGAGGGTGGGGCCAGACCTTGCGGAGGGTGAGACCGATGGCGGCGCCGAGGACGGCACCACCGATCACGTCCGACGCGTGGTGGATGCGCACGTGCACCCGGCTGGCCGCCACGAATCCGGCGAGGCCCCAGTACAGCGGGGCGGCCTTCGTGCGGTCGGAGAGCAGGAGCGCGGCGACGACCGCGGCGCTGGCGTGGCCGCTGGGGAAGCTCGTGGTGAGCGGCACCCGCAGCGCATGCGGGCGCTCGCCCTGGTACACGGGGCGCTCGCGCTTGAACAGCGACTTGACGCCGGCGTTCACGATGACCGACTCCAGGCCGAGCAGCACGCTGAGTCGCACGGCCGCCTCGAGATCCTCGTCGGAGCCGGTGACCGCCTTCGACCAGCCGACCAGGTGCCAGAGCAGCGAGAAGTCGGCGAGCTCGGAGACGGCGTAGATGATCCGGTCGCTCGGTTCGCGACCCCGGACGCGATCGAAGGCCCGGTCGACTGCGTCGTCGAAGCGGGCGATGCGGCTCAGGTCGTGGGGCGCAAGGACGGGTTCGTGGTGGGCGATCCGGTGGGCATCCTCGGCGAGCAGCTCGCCGATCGAGCCCAGCGGTGCACCGTCGTGGCCTGGGTCGTCGTGGCCTGGGTCGTCGTGGCCGGTCGCGGGATCGGCATCGGCATCGGGCTTCTCGGTCGTCGGCACGGCCGAGATCGTAGGGGTTCCGCGGCGGGGGTCCCATCCGGTCGGTCACGTGCCTCGAGACGGCGCGACGCGGTCAGGTGTCGAAGGCCCGCCTGATCGCGGCGGCGACCAGTGCCGGGTCCTCCAGCGGTCCGAAGTGGCCGAGCGATGGGAAGACCTCGAGCCGCCCGTCCGGGAGGGACTCGACGATGGGCGGTGCGAACGCGGCCGGACCGATGTCGTCGGGGTCGCCGGTCGCGACCACGACCGGGCAGGCGACCTCGTCGAGGTGGTCGAACGCTCGGTGCGCCAGCCCTCCCTCGTAGGTCAGCGCTTCGTGCTCGGGGGTGCAGGCGAGCTCGACGACGGGGTTGCCGTCCTCGTCGGTCGCGTCGACGAACCCGTGGTCGACGTAGGCGTGGAGCGCGTCGGGATCGAGCGCCGAGAGGGGTGGTTTGGCGGCGAAGATGCCGTAGGCCTCGTCACGCGACGCGAACCGCGTGCGGCGGCGCCGGGCGCCGGCGGCGAGGGGGTTCTGGAGGGGTTGGCCGTCGGGACCGGTCGGGTCGCCGGGCAACACCACGGGTTCGTAGAGGTACAACGAGGCGAAGGTGCCGGGCCGGGCCTGTTCGGCGAGCAGGAGCGCGGCGCCGCCCTTGGAGTGGCCGACCGCGACGACGGAGGAATCGGCGGTGTGCGAGCTCGTCGGCCCGATGGCGTCGACGACGGCGAGGATGTCGGCGCCGAACCCCGACCAGTCGAAGTCCCCGTGGTCGGGCGGAGTGGACCCGCCGTGGCCGCGCAGATCGGGGGCCCAGCCGTGGAAGCCCGGCAGGTGTGCGAACAGGGGGTTCCACACGAGGCCGTGGAAGCCGGTGGGGTGGGCGAACAGCAGCGTTGGGCCGGTTCCCCCCAGATCGTGGAGCTCGATGCTGACGCCGTCGGTCGAGGGGACCGTCAGTGGTGGAGGCGGGCCGGCTGATCGCACAGGTCGATACTGCCATCGCCCGTGGGCAGACCGGGACGCCAACCGGCCAGGGTGCCGGCGTGGAGGAGCGAACCGACGGTTCGGCACGAGTCGGTGTCGATGACGATCGGTCCGTCGAGCAGCACCGAGCTCAGCAGGTCGAGGGTCACCACGGTGGCGTGGGCCCGCGGTTCGCTGTCGGTGGCCGTGATGAGCAGAGCGTCGACGAACGGCACCCAGCGGAGGTGGTCGGCGAGGGTCTCGCGGGTGGCGATCGCGAGGTGGTTGGCAGCGGCGTCGCGGGTCAGGCCGTCGTGGTCGTCGGGGAACACCACGAAGGCACCGGTGGGTCCCAGCACCAGACGGGACGCCCCTGCAGAACCGACGACGTGACTCGCCGGGAGACCCCTGAGCACCAGATCGATCTGTTCGAGCGACACGGTGTGAGTCATGGTCATGTACTCCTCATCGACCAGGCCCGGCTAGGTCTGAAGACCTAATCTAGGCCGAACGACCCAGTTGTGCCATCCGTCACTTCTGACGCCTCGGAGGCGGTCCGGGGAGCCGTCCGGCCGATGGTCGATCGGCCGACCTCGGGCCTGCCACGGCGACCAGGAAGCCACCGCGGCTCGCGTTCAGCCGGTCGTGAACGCACCGATGCCGGTGATGGCCTGGCCGAGCACGAGGGTGTGCACCTCGTTGGTTCCCTCGTAGGTGATGACCGATTCGAGGTTGTTCATGTGGCGGATCACCGGGTACTCGAGGGTGATGCCGTTCGCGCCCAGGACCCCCCGGGCCTCGCGGGCGACCCACAGCGCCTCACGGACGTTGTCCATCTTGGCGAAGCTGATCTGCGCCGAGGTGAGGGTGCCCTGGTCCTTCATGCGCCCGAGGTGCAGCGCGAGGAGCATGCCCTTGTTGACGCGGAGCAGCATCTCGACGAGCTTGCGCTGGGTGAGCTGGAACGACGCGATCGGTACGCCGAACTGCTGGCGGTTCAGCGCGTAGTCGAGCGCTGCCTCGTAGCAGGCCCGACCGGCACCGACGGCGCCGAACGTGATGCCGAAGCGCGCTTCGTTGAGGCACGACAGCGGGCCGCGCATCGAGGTGACCTCGGGCAGGCGGGCCGACGCCGGCAGCCGCACATCGGACAGGACGAGCTCCGAGGTGACCGATGCCCGTAGCGAGATCTTGCGGTCGATCGGGTTGGCGGTGAACCCGGCCGTGTCGGTGGGGACGACGAACCCACCGGTCTCGCCGGTGGGCTCACCACGGTCGTCGAGGACCCGCGCCCAGATGATCGCGACGTCGGCGATGCCACCGTTCGTGATCCACATCTTGGTCCCGTCGAGGATCCAGTCGGCGTGGTCGCCGGTGCCGGCCCGGCGGGCGGTGGTGCGCATGCTCGACGGATCGCTCCCCGAGTCGGGCTCGGTGAGGGCGAAGCAGCCGATGGCCTCGCCGGTGGCCATGCGGGGGAGCCACTCCTGCTTGTGCTCCTCGGATCCGAACTTCCAGATCGGGAACATGGCGAGCGATCCCTGCACCGATACGAAGCTGCGGCTGCCGCTGTCGCCGGCTTCGAGCTCGGTGCAGGCCAGGCCATAGGCGACCGCGCTGGTGCCGGCGCAGCCGTAGCCCTCGAGGTGCATGCCGAGCAGGCCGAGCTCGCCCATCTCGAGCGCCATCTCACGCGGGAAGGTCCCCTTGTCGAACCACGTGCCCACGTCGGGGACGATCCGATCGCGCACGAAGCTGCGCACCGTGTCGCGCAGCAGGATCTCGTCGTCGGCGAGCAACGCGTCGATGGCGAGGAAGTCGTGGGCGTCGCCCGATCCGAACGCGGATGCCTGCCCGGTCGTGGAGTCGGTGCTCATGGTGGCGACTCTAGGTCGACCGCCGTGGGGCCGCCCCCGAACGCGCTCCGCCTGTCGGCGCCCTACTCGCCCTTGATGGTCGAGAAGATCTTGGCGAACTCGTCGCCCGGGCCGCGGGGGATCGTGTAGCCCTCGGGGTCGTTGATCTGGGTCAGGTTGTCGCGCACGGACTCGACGGTGAGGTCAGGCTCGTACACGCCGGGCGTGAGCCCGATGAAGAACCGGGACACGATGCCGCCGGCGCACGAGTACACCTCGCCGCTCACCTCGCACTCCTCGGAGGCGAGGTAGCAGACGACCGGGGTGACGGTCTCGGGGGAGAGCAGGTCGGCATCCGCGCCGAGGAGCTCCTCGGTCATGCGGGTCTTGGCCACCGGCGCGATGGCGTTGGCCTTGATGTTGTTCTTGCGGCCCTCGGCGGCGAGCACGCGGGTGAACCCGACGAGGCCCATCTTGGCCGCGCCGTAGTTGGACTGGCCGAAGTTGCCGAGGATGCCGGAGTTGGACGAGGTGTTGACGATGCGGCCGTAGCCCTGCTCGCGCATGAGCTTGTAGGCGGGGAGCGTGACGTAGAACGCGCCGAGCAGGTGCACCTGGATCACCGGCTCGACGAGCTCGGGCGTCAGGTTGTGGAACGTCTTGTCGCGCAGGATGCCGGCGTTGTTGACAACGATGTCGACGGTGCCGAACGCATCGACGGCGGTCTTGACGATGGCCTCGCCGCCCTCGGCGGTGCCCACGCTGTTGCCGTCGGCGACAGCCTCGCCGCCGAGGTCGTTGATCTCGGCGACCACGTCGTGGGCCGGGCCCTCGCTGGTGCCCTCGCCCGACAGCGAGCCACCCAGGTCGTTCACGACGACGCGCGCGCCTCGGCGGGCGAGCTCGAGGGCGTGCGAGCGGCCCAGGCCACCGCCGGCGCCCGTGACGATCGCAACCTTGCCGTCGTATCCGATGTCTGCCATGTCGCTCGCTCCTGTGTGCCTGGTGGCGAAGTGGGGGAATAGACCGCCCGTGAGCGTAGCGACGAGACCCTGACGGGGCCCAAGTGAGCTGTGCTGCCGAGTGCACCGTTCTGCCGAGTGCACTGTTCTGCCTGGGGAGATGCGCTGGATGGGGCACATCTGTCCAGCCGGAACGGCGGGTGTGGCCGTCGAAGGTCAGCTCAGCTGGTCGGTGGCGTAGGCCTTGAGGCGCTGGTAGTCCACCTTGCCGTTGGGAGCGCGGCCGATCGTGTCGATCGTGATCACGCGCCGGGGCGCCTTGAAGTCGGCCAGGTGCTCCTGGACCTCGGCGACGAGCGCGGCCTCGTCGAGCACGGCGTCGGCGTCGAGCTCGACGACCGCGGTGACCGCTTCGCCGAACCGGTCGTCGGCCACGCCCACGACGACGGCATCGCGCACGGTCGGATGGGCCTTGAGGACCTCCTCGACCTCCTCGGGGAAGACCTTCTCGCCGCCCGTGTTGATGCAGACCGATCCCCGACCGAGCAGCTTGAGCGTGCCGTCGGCGTCGACCGTGGCGTAGTCACCGGGCATGGCGTAGGTCTGGCCGTCGATGGTCACGAACGTGGCCGCCGACTTCTCCGGATCCTTGTAGTACCCGATGGGCGTGTACCCACCGATGGCGACACGGCCCCTCTGCCCGGAACCGGGCTCGACGTCGGTCCCGTCGTCGCCGATGACCCTCGACCGCGGGCCGAGGACGAACTTCGCCGTGCCCGCCTGGTCGCCGGCGGTGGACACCGACTTGCCCATGCCGATGGCCTCGGACGACGAGAACGCGTCGTGCAGCATCATCGTGGGGACGTGATCGAGGAGAGCCCGCTTGACGGGCTCGCTCCACATGACCCCCGACGAGATGACGAGGAACAGCGAGCTCAGATCCCATCGGCCGGGGTGGGCGTCCAGCTCACGGAGGATCGGCTTGGCGAACGCGTCTCCGACGATGGTGAGGGCCTCGACACGGTTCCGCTCGACCGTGTCGAGCAGCTCGATCACGTCGAGCGCGTGGTGCTCGAGCGTGGTCACCGAACCTGCGCCGCACAGGGCGATGAACGTCGTGAACTGACCGGTGGCGTGCATGAGCGGACACGCGGGCAACAGGCCCAGGCCGGGCGTGTCGAGCGCGGCGCGCACCGTGTCGAGGTCGGCGTCGTCGTCGGCGAAGTGGGGGAGCAGCGTCGGGAGCACGGCGTGAGCCAGGTCGTCCTGGCGCCACATGACCCCCTTCGGCATGCCGGTCGTGCCGCCGGTGTACATCAGCACGAGGTGGTCGCCGGAGCGTCCCCACGGACCGGTCACCGCCGGCCCGACCTCGCCCCCGCCCCCGCCCCCGCGACCGGCTCCGGCGACGATCGTCGCGTTGGCGGCCTCCTCGTAGGGCACGGCCCAATCCGGGCAGGGTGAGCTGTCGGCGGCGACGTGGAGCCACACCCGCACCTTCGGGACCAGGTGCCTGATCCGGTCGATGCGGTCGGCGAGCTCGCCGCTGAACACGACGGCCACCGCATCGGCGTCGTCCCAGAGGTACACGAGCTCCTCGTCGACGTACCGGTAGTTGGTGTTCATCGGCACCAGGCCCGCCTTGCAGGATGCGTAGACCGACTCGAGGTAGGCGGGGCCGTTGTAGAGGTGCTGCGCGACCTTGTCCTGCTCGACGAGGCCGTGGGCGAGCAGCGTGGCCGCCACCCCGTTCGCTCGTCGATCGAACTCGGCCCAACTGGTGGTCCGCGAGCCGTGGCGCTGGGCGGGTGCGTCGGGCCACGTCTGCGCGCAGACCTCCCAGATGTCGGCGAAGTTCCAGTTGGACACGGCCATCCCACTTCCTCTGAACACGCTCATCCGGGCACGTCTCCCGTGCCCGATCCGCACGTGTACCACGATCGCCGCGAGTTCGTCGGGCGATCGAGGCGACAACTAGCCTCTCCCCCCATGCCTGCCGCCACCAAGGAGTTCGTGTTCAAGCGCCACCAGAAGGTGAAGGCCGCCGAGGACCTCCCGAACGTGCCGGCAGGAACTCCGGGCAAGGTGCTCTACACGGCTGGCCTCAGCTGGATCCGCTACCACGTCCTGTTCGACAACGGCGTCTACCTCAGCTCCCTCGATGCCACGCTTCTGGAGGACCGCTGATGCAGCTCGGCATGCAGCTCGACTACGCCAAGGGGTTCAAGGAGTCGGCGGCACGGGTCGTGGCCTACGAGAAGGCCGGGCTCGACATCGCGTGGGTGGCGGAGGCCTACGGCTTCGACGGGCCCAGCTTCATGGGGTACCTGGCCAGCGTCACCGAGACCGTGCAGATCGCGTCCGGCATCCTGCCCATCTACACCCGCACGCCCACGCTGCTCGCCATGACCGCGGCCGGCGTCGACGCCATGAGCGACGGTCGCTGCATCCTGGGCCTCGGTGCCTCGGGTCCGCAGGTCATCGAGGGCTTCCACGGCGTCGCGTACGACGCCCCCATCGGGCGGACCCGCGAGATCATCGACATCTGCCGCACCGTCTGGCGCCGCGAGGACAAGCTCGACCACGACGGCCGCTACTACACGATGCCCCTGCCCGCGGACCAGGGCACCGGTCTCGGCAAACCGCTCAAGATCATCTCGCACCCGGTGCGACCAGACATCCCGATCTACGTCGCCGCGCTCGGCCCCAAGAACGTCAAGATGGCGGCCGAGGTCGCCGACGGCTGGCTGCCGATCTTCTTCCTGCCCGAGCGGTCGGACCGGGTGTGGGGCGACGACCTGCGTGCCGGCTACGCCCGACGCGACGCGTCGCTCGGCCCGGCCCTCGACATCGCGGCGGGTGGCATGGTGTGCGTCACCGACGAGCCCGAGCCGATCCTCGACATGGCCCGGCCGATGCTGGCGCTCTACATCGGTGGCATGGGCGCCCGCGACAAGAACTTCTACAACCAGCTCATGGTGCGCTACGGCTACGAGGCCGAAGCCAAGGCCATCCAGGACCTCTACCTCGACGGCAAGAAGGACGAGGCGGCCGCGGCGATCCCCGCCGAATTCCTCTCGCTCACCAACCTCGTCGGCTCCGAAGGCTTCATCCGCGACCGCCTCGTGGCCTACGCGGAGGCCGGTGTCACGGTCCTCAACATGACCCCGGTCGGCGCCGACCCCGTCGAGCTCATCGAGAAGCTCAAGGCCTGGAGCTAGGTCTTCGGGGCAGGCCCCTGCGTTCCCGAGCTGCCTCACGGGGCCCGGCGCCGCTGACTTCGACGGTTCAATCCGGCGAAACGTGCTGGCAACGTTGCGTCGGTAGAACGTACCCATGCAGTCACGAGCCATCGGGTTCCCCCACGCGATGGCTCGTGATGCCTGCGGTCGATGGGCGGACTCCTCGACCGTTCCCCGCAGTTGGTCACCCGGGTGGGGATCCCCCACTCCACCCGGGTGACCTTCCGGCTGTCGTAGATCCCGGTTGCTCGTCGAGATGGGCGTCCGAGCCTGGTCGGAACGCCGACCGGTCAGAGCGGTCCGTGCCGGTCAGAAGGTGAGGGGCTCGGCATCCCCGGGGCCACGGGACGACGGTGTGGACGACGGCTGGTCCAGCTCGACGATCGTCGCGATGAGCTTGCCGATCTGCTCCGGGTTCTGGGGGCGTCCGAAGAAGAACCCCTGGCCGTAGTCGACGCCGAGGGCGGGCAGGAGCCTGGCCTGGTCGTCGGTCTCGATGCCCTCGGCCACGAGCTTGCAGTTGAGGTCGTGGGCGAGCGCGGCGATGTGCTTGAAGATGAGCGGGTCCTCACCGCTGATGCCCAGCCCGCTGGCGAAGAGCCGGTGCATGCGGAGGATGTCGACCTGGTAGTCGCGGAGGTGCTGGAGCGAGGAGCTCCCCGCACCGAAGTCGCCGATGCCGATCTTGACCCCGATGCTCTTGAGGAGCCGAAGGGCGGCACGGCTCGATTCGCGCTGCACCTCGTTCTGGAGCAGCGCGGCTTCCGTGAGGTCGAGGCACAGCTGCGCCGTGGTGATCGACGCGGCATCGACCGCGCTGGCCACCGCAGTGGTGAACCCGGGGTCGGCGAGCTGGCGCGGGCCGATGTTGCAGCTGACGAACAGCGCGGCGTGGGCGGGGAACTGCACCTCCCAGCGCCGCACCTGGCGGCAGGCCTCGTGCAACGTCCACTCGCCGAGCTCGACGATGAGGCCGCTCGACTCGAGCAGCGGCAAGAAGTCGTGGGGATAGAGCATGCCGGTGTTGGTCGCTCCGGGTTGATCCCAACGAAGCAGCGCCTCGACCCCGACGAGGTGGCCCGTCGAGAGGTCGACGACGGGCTGGTAGTGGAGCTGGAACTCGTCGTTGTGCACCGCGTGCTGGAGGCGAGGTTCGTCGTGTCGGGTGAAGTACCGCTCGCGCATCGAGTCGTCGTGGACGACGAACGCGTCGCCGTTCTCCCGCGCACGGCGCAGCGCGCTGTGGGTGTCGCGGATCATCTCGTCGGTTCGGTCGGCGCCGAGCGGACTCACGCCCAGGCCGATGATGGGGCTCACGAGGAGCTGCGTGCCGTCGACGTCGAACGGATCGGAGAGGTACTCGACGAGGAAACGGCCCGATTCGTGCGCGCCGTGGACCGTCGGCACCCGGGGGAACACGAGGGCGAACACGGCCCCCTCGTAGCGGAACACCTCGGTGCCGGGGAGGTCGATCGCCTTGAGTCGTTGGGCGACGAGGGCGAGGAGCCGATCACCGACGTCCGCGCCGAACGAGTCGTTGATGTCGCGGAGCCGACCGACCTCGATGAACGAGAGGACCGCGAGGCTGCTGGTACCCCGGCTGGCCTGCACCGCGGCCTCGAGCGCGGCGGGCAGGCCGCGGCGGTCGGGTATGCCGGTCAGGGGGTCGACGGCAGGGAGGCGACCGGGCTCGACGGAGGACCCTCGCTGTCGAAGCCGCCCCAGCACGCTCTCACCCATCTGGTTCCTCCCAACCGAGCCGGCCTCGTGATGCGTGGCTCGTGACGCATGGATGGTACCGCCCCTGGTGTGACCGCTCGCGAGGAGGGTCTTGACCGGGGCTCCGCGGCCCGGCGGGCTGGGTCACCGCCGTTGCCCGCACCGTCCGCTACCCGCACCGTCCGCCACCCGCCGCACGGAGCGAGGGAACCTGCGGGTTCACTCGTACGCGGTCAGGCGCTCCTGGACCTTGGCCAGCAACCGGGCGAGCTCGGTGTTGTCGCCGGCACCGATGGTGAGCTGCGTCGCGGAGCTGGCGGCCAGGATGTCGTCCGAGGTCTCGACATCTTCCTTGATGGGACTGACCGGAGGCTCGACGGTGGACGCCGTTGCGGCGCTGTCGAGGCGTTCGACCTCGGCGACGACATCGACGTCGTCGAGGCGGTCGAGGTCGTCGAGCGGGTCCGCGGACGGCGCGTCCCACGAGGTCGGACCCGGATCGAAGACGGGCTGGTCGGTGGGCGCATCGGCCACCTCGGCGGTGCCCCACGGGGTATCGGGCTCGACCGGCGCCCGCGGGGGCTCGATCGACCGGTTGGTCGCGGGGGTCCAGGTCTGGAGCGGTTCGGGCGGTGTCCAGGTCTGGAGCGGCTCCGCAGCATCCGGCGGGCGCGTGCGCGACGTGAGCGGCTGGCCGGTGTCGGTCAGGTCCTCGAAACCGGGATGGTCGTCCTCGTCGGCGCGGGACCGGCGGCTCCGGGGCTCACGCTCGGGCCGGTCGGCATCGGCCGTCCGCTTGAGCACGACACCGATGGCGGCGATGCCGATCACCAGGACGGCGACGCCGAGCAGGGGGCTCTCCAGCCCCATGCCGACGACGATGGCGAGGCCGATCACCACGACGAGTGCGATCACGGCTCGAAGTTGTCTGCTGCTCATGCAAAGAACCTCCGCGGGCTGGGCATGGGGACGCGGACCCGTCCTGCGCTTCTCGTCCTATCGGCACCGAGCATCGGTTGTCTGAGGCTTCTCGCCACGAAATCGCGCGAACCGGGTCTCATCGTCACGCAGCCGGTAGGTCGGTGGAGGGCGGCAGGTCGGTGGAGGGCGGCAGGTCGATGGCCATCGCGACGTCGACGTCGGGTGGGGTGGCCACGAGCTCATCGGGCTCGACGGGTCGCGTGGCCACGTCGATGGCGAGCCAGATCGTCTTCGAGAAGGGGAAGAAGAGGAACGGGCCGGCGAGGGCGATCAGCAGGCCGACGACCACCATGGGGAGGAACTGGGGCTCCGGCCAGGTCGCGAACACACCGACGAAGAGGGTGAGCAGCATGGCACCGAACACCACGATGGTGTTGATGCCGAGTGCTCCGGTCCAGTGCCCCTCGATCCGCTCGAGCCGGAGCCCGCACCGGGGGCATCGCTCGGCCATGGCGAACCACCGCGGGAACAGGTGGCCCGACCCGCAGTTCGGGCAGTGGCGCAGCAGGCCTCGTCCCAGGGCCCGTCCGAACGACACGCGGGTGGGCGCCCTCGGGGCGGGTCGGCGCGTCTCGGCACCACTGGGAGCCTTGGGGCGCTCGGTGCCGGACATGGGCCCATTGTGGCGCGGTCCTCCCCCGATGCGCACGGGCGATCGGTCGGGTGAGCGTTGCGTCGGTCGCGGTGCGGTCGTACCGGCGCCGGCAACGTTGGTTCCGGCGATCCTGATCGGTCGCCCAGGAACCGGTCGTTGCCAGGAACCGGTCGTTGCCAGGAACCGGTCGTTGCCAGGAACGCCGCCTAGAACGCGTTACATTCTGGGCGTGTCCCGCCGACGTCACCTCCCGCGAACCGCCCATGCCCCAAGGGTGCACGGGTGCCGCGGTAGGTTCGCGGCCGATGAGCGTGGCGGACGTGACGACTGACCAGCTGACCAAGAGCCAGGCCGCACGGCGCCAGCGGGTCATCGCCGCTTCACTCGAGCTCGCCACCGAGGGTGGCTACGACGCCGTCCAGATGCGCGACGTCGCGGCCCGGGCCAACGTCGCGCTCGGCACCATCTACCGGTACTTCGGCTCGAAGGACCACCTGCTGGCCGCGGCGCTCGTCGAATGGGTCAACGACCTCGAACGCCGCGTCAACCTCCGTCCACCCCAGGGGGTCTCCACCGCCGACCGGGTCGTCGAGGTCCTGCTCCGGGCCAGTCGGGCGATGGAGAAGGACCCCCTCCTCTCCGCGGCCGTCGTCGCTGCGTTGTCGTCGAACGACCGGGGTGTCGCCGAGTGCCAGCGCGAGGTCGGCGTGGCGATGAACCGCATCCAGGGACTGGCCTTCCCGTCGGACTTCGATCCCGAGCTCCAGCAGCGCATCACCCGCGCCCTCGGCCACGTCTGGTTCTCGTCGCTCGTCGGGTGGGTCAACGGGTGGTACGGCTTCTCGGAGACCGGCTTCGAGCTGTCGTCGGCGGCGCATCTCCTCCTCGACCAGTACCACTGAGGACTCCTGCTGGGGACTCGGCGGTTCCGGGTCGCCTACGGCCTCGACGCGGTGATCCGGTAGGCGGGG
Organism: uncultured Rhabdothermincola sp.; assembly: GCA_964525005.1. Classification (GTDB taxonomy): domain Bacteria; phylum Actinomycetota; class Acidimicrobiia; order Acidimicrobiales; family Acidimicrobilacustridaceae; genus CAZALT01. The sequence goes on along the minus strand of CAZGEF010000020.1, from coordinate 12,237 downwards.
GGGTACATCGACAGCTGCGCGCCGGAGCGGGTGACCTCGACGAGTCCCGCCCGCGCCATCAGGTCCGCGATCTTGTCGGTGGCCCGCACATCGAGCACCGCGACGCGGCCGCCGGGTCGCAGGACGCGGACGATCTCCGCGATCGCCCGCTCGCGCTCGCGGGGGAGCGCGATGGCGCCGATCGACAGGCTGGCGAGCACCACGTCGAACGAAGCGGTGTCGAAGGGAAGCGCGGTCGCGTCAGCGGTGTGGACCTCGGCCCGGTCGGACACCCCGGCGGTCTCGATGTTCCGCTCGCAGCTCGCGAGGGAGTTGCCGGACTGGTCCTTGGTCCGCCAGATGTCGATGCCGACGGCGGAGCCGCTGCTGAGCCGTGATGCCGCCGCGATCAGCACGAAGCCTCGCCCGCACCCGATGTCGAGGATGCGCTCGTCGCCGGTCAGGTCGAGATCGTCGAGCAGACCTGCCCACAGGCGAGGCTTGCCGACCCGGCCCGATCGCACGGTGATGCCGAGTCCGACGACGAAGAAGAGGACCGCGATGAGCGGACCCACGGCGGCGAGCGGCTCGTCGCTCAGCGCCCCCGTGACGACGAAGGCGCCGGCGAGGGCGATCAGCAGCGCGAACGCCGCTGCGACGGCGGGGCGGTCGATGCCGTAGTCGCCGGGGATCCGGGGGTGGTCGGGCGAGCGGGAGGGTTCGGGCACGCGGTCATTCTGGTCGCCGGCCGTGACGACCGACCAGATGTGAGCGGCGAGGCACCCGAGCGACGTGGGGAGGTGCGCGCTGCGCCGTCCACCGACGGGAGCGCTCGGATCGGCGGGAGCGCGCAGGCCGAGCGGGAGCCCTCAGATCAAGCGGGAGCCCTCAGATCAGGGGTGCCTCGAAGGTGATGTCGAGCGGCGAATCCGGGATCTCGCCGGTGGCGAGACCGGGGAGCACCTCGCGCAGGCGGTGGGGGAGCACGGGTTCGTCCGATTCCAGGAGCTCTTCGGGATGCCACCAACGCCGTCCACCGAACGCGAGCACCTCGAGCGCTTCGAGCCCCTGGGGGTCGTGGGCGCGGTCGTCGCCGTTGCCGTCGAGCCAGGCGACGTGGATCTCCTCGTCCTGGTCGAACTCGAGGCCGGCCCACACGAAGTGCGAGTACTGGGTCCACACGACCGGGCCGATGTCGGCATCGCCGATGCCGGTCTCCTCGTGGAGCTCGCGTGCCGCGGCCTGGGCACTCGTCTCGCCGGGATCGATGCCGCCGCCGGGGATCTCCCACCAGGGTCGCTTGGCAGCGTCGGACGGATCGCGCCCCCGCAGCAGCAGCACGTGGCCCCGCCCGTCGAGCAGGACGACGCGGGCGACCTTGCGGCGAAGCACGAATCGGCTCATCGGACGAGATGATAGGGGTCGTTCTCCCCAACTGGCAGGGCGTTCTTCGTGGCAGGAGTGGAGGGGTCCCTGCCAGTTCGCAGGTCTCGGGCTTCCGGGGACTTCAGGTCGGCGGGTCCAGCCAGTCGAGCCAGAGGCCGTGGGCCTGCATCCAGGCGAGGGGCCGGGTGGTGCGTAGGCCCCCGTTCCACGTGGTGCGCGCCAGCAGGGTCGCTCCCTTGCCTTCCTGGGCCGCCGGCGGACGGCTCGGTTCGGGCACCCAGGGCACCACCTGGGGGTACTCGGCGGTGACCAGCGCCAGGTCGCGGTGGGCACCGATCTCGTCGAGGATGTCGTGGAGCCCGACGCGGTCGGGCTTGGTGAAGTAGGCGAGCACCCATGTGGAGACGACGACCACCACCTCGTCGTCGGGGACCGTGGCGATCACCGGGCCGAGCAGGTCGAGCGCGCTGCCGCGGTGGAGCACCGGGGGATCGGTGCGGGCGAGGTCCATCGCGTCGCGGAGCCGTTGGGCGCGTTCGGTGAGTCCCGGCCACACGCACGCTTCGAGCCAGCGGCGATCGTCGGCGACGGTCACGTCGAGCGGCGCGATGTCGATGCCGACCCGCCCGTCGATGGTGAGGGGTCGGTCGGTCGAGGGGAGCGGCGGCCGGTTCGGGCCGAGCACCTCGCAGCGGAGCACCACCGGTGCATCGACGGGCCCGGTCGACCTGCCGTCGGTGTAGTCGACGCGGTACCGGTCGACGAAGAGGTTGAGCCCCGCGCTGGGCCCGATCTCCACGAGGTTCACGCGTCGCTCGACGTCCTGTCGTCCGACGTCCTTGCGCTCGAGGCCCCGTCGGCCTGTCGCCCTGTCGACCGTGGCTTCGCCGAGCCGTCCGCCTTCCTGCCCGACCGCCGGGGCTCGGAACGAGGCGACGATCTCGGTGAGGGCCGGGATGAGCGCGCCGACCCGGCCCACCTCGTTGGTCTGGATCGTCCGGGTCGACATCGCCGCGACGAGCTCGTCGGTCCGTTCGAACAGCAGGGCGCGGAACGACGGCCACACCCGCGCCATGACGGCGTCGGGGTCGACGTCAGGCGCGGCCGCGAACCATCGGTAGTGCTCGGAGAGGGGGAGCCCGGGCTCGGCGAGCGTCAGGTCGTGCACGCAGGCGAAGAGGCGCACCGGGGTCTGGTTCGGGTCCCCGAGCGGCTCGACGAGCGCGAGGGCCTCGGGGTCGGCGGCCATGGCGAGCGCGAGCCCCTCGTAGAGCGCCGAGTACCCGGCGAACTCGCTCGTGGCGAGGCGGAGGTAGCGATCGGCGAGCACGTCGACGGACACGGCTCCGGTCTATCGCAGATGCGGCTCCCGGATACCTCTCGGGGACGTCTCTCAGGGATGTCTCTGGACGTCTCTCAGGGACGTCGCCGGTTGCTCGAAGCCCGCTCCCTCGTCGTGTCACCCGTACCGACGTCGGCGACCTCGGGTCCGGGCTGTTCGTCGAGGAGCGCCTGCGCTCCACCTCGTTCACCATCGCGGCGGGCACCAGCCAGATCCAACGCAACATCATCGCCGAGCGCATCCTCGGCCCCCCGAAGGGCTGATCGATGGACTTCGAGCTCTCCGACGACCAGGTGGCGCTCCAAGAAGCCGTCCGGGACCTGTGCCAGGGCCGGTTCTCGGTCGAGACCGTGCGCGGGCTCGCCGAGGCGGCCACCCAGCTCACGGCGGGCGAGGCGGCGATCCTCAACGGCAAGAGCGGTATCCAGGTGCACGGAGCCATGGGCTGCACGTGGGAGGTCGACGCCCACCTCTACTTCAAGCGGGCCTATGCCGTCGAGACGCTCTTCGGTTCTCGCGAGGAGTGGGCCGACCGGCTCGCGGACCTCCTCGCGGCGTCGGTCTAGACCGTTCATCGGCCAGTTGGCATGCCGCGTCGTCGTCCGTCGCTGAGCCAGGCAGAACCGCTCCAGCGGGCTTCGGACCTGCCTCGGTGGGTCAGCAGTGCTCGACGACGTAGGCACCCATGACCGGGAGGGCTTCGACGGTCGCCTCGATGGTCGGGATGTCGAAGTTCGAGGCCCACGTGATGACCGTGTTGTTGTCGGTGATCTCACCGGCCTCGACCGCGTCGAGGTAGGGGTTGGTCGTCTCCCTGATGGTGATCAGCGTGTCGACGATGTCGTCCGGCGCGCTCGCCTGGATCAGGTTGAGCTTGGCTCGCAGCTCGCGGGCTGCCGTCGGGTCGAGCGGCTGGATGTCGGTGAGGCTCGTGAACCCGATCGGGACGGCGTTGGCGCAGAAGATCGCCAGGTCGTCGGAGACCGTCGTGTTCGATGCTGCGGTGGTCGACGACGGCTGGGCGGTCGTCGTGGTCGTGGCGGACGGCTCGTCGCCCGCCGAACCGGCGTCGTCCGCGGTGCTGCCGCAGGCGACCGCACCGAGCGCGAGCGCCACGCCGAGAGCGAAGATCCTCGATAGCCCCCTGGTGTTCACAGGACAAGACCCTAGCCTTGGAGACGGTATGACGTCGGACACCTTGCAGATCCTGGGTCGGGGCTTCCGCCGCCGGTGCGCGGTCTGTGGATCAGGCCACCTCTTCCGGCACTGGGTCTCCATGGTCGAGGTCTGTCCTCGCTGCGGTCTCCAGTTCGAGCGCGTTCCCGGACAGTGGCTGGGGTCGTGGTTCCTGAACGTCGTCGTCGTGCAGGCGAGCGTCGTGGCCGTGCTCGTCATCGGCGTGGCGACCACCTACCCCGACACACCGATGGGGACGATCCTCGTCGTCGGTCTCGTCGTCGCCGTCGTCGTCCCCGTGCTGTTCTTCCCGTACTCGCGGACGATCTGGACCGCGATCGACCTCGCCATGCGCCCGTTGACCTTCGACGAAGGCGTCGCTCCCGGGTTCGAGCTCGAACGGGACCTCGATGCCGAACGACGGCGTGCGTCGCGTTGTGCCGAACCCCCTCCGCCCGATAGCAACTCGTCATGACCGAAGGACCTGATCCGCTCCACGGCGACTTCCGGCGCGACACCGACATCGAGCCCGACGGCGAGGTTCCCGGCCGCTACCACCTCGACCTCTCACCGGCCTGGAACATCTTCTATGCGTTCGGGGGCATGACCATGGCGGTCGCGCTCCGAGGCATCGAGCGCGAGCTCGCCCAACCCGACCTCGTGCCCCTCACCGCGAACGCCTTGTTCGTGAGCCCGGTCACGGCCGGCCCGGTCGAGATCGACGTCGACATCCTCCGGCGGGGCCGGGCGGCGGCGCAGGGCGTCGCCAACCTGCGCAACCGCGGCCTGGACGGAACGGCGCTCCACGTCACGGCGGCGTTCGGACGTCCCGCTCCCAGCGAGTGGGACTACGTCGACATCGAGTTCCCCGACGTCCCCATGCCCGATCGGTGCCCACGGTCCCCGCGCATGCCCGAAGGATCGCCCTTCCGGGACCTCAACTTCCACCACCAGATCGATTGGCGCCCGACGGCCCTGCCCGATCGCGACAACTGGGTTCCCGGCCCGGCGGTGAGCGCGAGCTGGGCCCGGTTCGTGCGCGAACCGCGTCGCCCCGACGGCAGCTACGACCCGATCGCGCTGTGCCTGCCCGCCGACAGCATCGGTGGCGCGATCGGCAACCACCTCGGGGTCCAGGAGATCCTCGTGCTCAGCCTGGAGATCGGGGTGCAGTTCTTCCGGCCGCCGACCTCGACCTGGATCCTCCAGCACTCGAAGGCCCCGGTGGTCGAGGACGGCTTCGTCTCGGCGAGCGTCGACCTGTGGGATGCCGATCGCAACCTGGTCGCCGTCTCGACGCAGCGAGCCAAGCTCCGACCCCTCGCGGCCGACGACCTCCCGGGTCCGCCCGCGAGCTGAGCAGGCCGCGAGCTGAGCAGGCCGCGAGCTGAGCAGGCCGCGAGGACGCGGGTCCCGACCCGCACGAGCGGCGCCAGGGGAGCGCGGGTTCGCGGCACCTCGACGTCACGAACCGGCCGATCCGCGCTCGGCGTGGTCACGTGCTCGATTATGGTTGGCCGGGTGTGGCGGCGGATGTGGTGCGGTGTCGTCGGTCTCGTGGTCGTGGTCGGTGCATCTCTCGTCGCGTTCCCCACCGCGGCTTCGGCCTATCCCGGTGCACCGTGGTTCATGCCGGGCGTGCGCTACGCGCAGAACTTCCCCGATCCTCACGTGCTCCTCCACGAGGGGACCTACTACGCCTACGGCACCGGAACCGGTGGCTCGATGATGCCGGTGATGACGTCGACGGACCTGGTGAGCTGGACCGCCAGGCCGCACCACGACAGCGATGTCGTCACCTCCACCTGTCCGAACGGCGTCGACCCGTCGGCCGACGACGACCCTTTCTTGAACGACGCTCTTGTCTGCCCACCCAAGTGGGGCCTGGCGCTGTCGGGGCACCCGCACATGATCCGCCGCATCCTCGCTCCGAGCGTGCTCGAGGTCTCGCCGGGTCAGTGGCGGGCCTACTACGCGGTGATGACGCGTTGGGGCAACCCGTTCGGACCGGGCGGCAACGACACCTTCTGCATCTCCGTCGCGTCCGCGACGAGCCCCTTGGGGCCGTTCTTCGACAACTCGAGCGGTCCGCTGCGGTGCGACGGTTCGCAGGTCGGCGGCGTCCTCGACCCCTACGCGTTCCTCGACGACCCCGATGGTGACGGCATCGGGACGCCCCACCTGATCTGGAAGACGGAGGGCGTCCCCAGCGGCCTACCGGCCGCCCCGTCTCCTCAGCCGACGAGGTTCTACTCGCAGCAGCTCGCCGCGGACGGCCTCTCCTTCGCTCCTGGTTCGTCGCGGGCCTTCCTGCTCGAGACCGGTCAGCCGTGGAACCCCAACACCTGGGAAGGCACGGTCATCGAGAACCCGACCCTCGTCTCGTACAAGGGGAAGCTCATCCTCGGGTGGTCGGCGAACCGCTGGCAGGGTGCCAACTACCGCTTCGGGATGGGGATCTGCCAGACCGTGCGGGGACCGTGCTCGCGCGGCGCCGGTGGCGTCCCCGTGCTTGCCAACAGGGGCACCGAGTCCTCCCGTGCCGGCGGCAACCTCTTCGTCGACGCGACCGGCCACCTTCGGGTCTCGTACCACTACTGGACTCCGCCCTACACCGACTACCCCTCGTTCCCGGCGTGTCAGGCCAACGGCACGTGCACGACCCAGGGGCAACGTCGTATGGCCGTCGTCGCTCACAGCGGGTTCCTCGATGTGAACCCGGGATCGCCGTTCGAGGCCGAGATCGGCTGGCTCGTCGACGGAGGCCACGCCGAGGGCTACGCCGACGCCTCGTTCCGACCGCAGGGGTCGATCACGCGTCAGGCGTTCGCGGCGATGCTCGCCCGCTACGAGGGAGACGCAGCAGGATCTGGTGCCTGCGACGGCGCGGCCCCGTTCGTGGATGTCTCGAGCGCTCACGTCTTCTGCCCGGAGATCGGCTGGTTGGCCTCCCGGTCCATCACCTCCGGCTACCGAGACGGCACCTTCGGGCCGACCCTGCCCATCACGCGGCAGGCGCTCGCCGCGTTCCTGTACCGGTATGCCCACGGGGGTGCCGACGCCGGTCGCTGCACCGGTCCGTCGCCGTTCGTCGACGTCGCCGCGGACTCGCCGTTCTGCGCCGCGATCGTCTGGTTGGCCGATACGCAGATCACCACCGGCTACGACGGCAACGTGTTCGGTCCGGTGGCACCGGTCACCCGCCAGGCCTTCGCTGCCTTCCTCGCTCGGTTCGACGCGCTCGATCGCTGAGCAGCCCCGATCTTCGAGCAGCAGACTCGTCGCCGCCCGTAGGATCGGACGGTCGGACCTCGATGCGTCGGGGGGGACCTCAGCCTTCGAGGTCGGTCATCGTCGTGTCGGTCACGGGCGGGGGCGGGCAGAGCCCGTCCTCGGTGACGACGATGGGCCAGGTCTCCTCGGCCACCCCGGGTACCGGCGTGCCGTCGACACCGACGTAGCGGACGGTGATGTCGACCTCGCCGAGCTCGGCCGCGGCGAAGGTGATGCGCTGGAGCTCGGTGGTGTCGGTCGCCTCGGTACCCGAGCCCGACGACGACACGAACTCGCTCCCGCCCAGCTGGACACCGGATGGAACGCCCTGCTGCACAGGTGGAGCGACCACCGTCCACCGCAGGCCCTCCGACGGCGCGGCGTCGAGCTCGAGCGCGAACCGGTGGCCGAGGGCCACGCACTGCGGCGACGCCGGCGGTCGGAACGTCGTGTACGCCAGCGGGTCGGCCGGGTCGAGGGTGCCACCGGTGACGGGGTTCGCGGTCGCCGAGGTGGTCGACGAGGGGCCGTCCTCACCCGAGCACGCGGAGGTGACCAGCAGGCCGATGGCGAGGACCAGTGCGAGGAAGCGGGGTGGCGGGGAGCTGCGCATCGGCGCCGGACCTTACCCGTGGGCGGTCGCGGGGTGGAGGCGGTGACCGGTGCGGACCGACATCGAGCGGGGTGACCGCGCTCAGCGGCCTACGACGGGCCGCTCGTCGTCGCCGACGACGAGCGGCTCGATGTGGAGGTAGCGGTTGTTGGGGAAGCCGATGTCCGGGTCGACCCACGCGTGGTAGGCGAGCCGGAGCGAGCCGTCGTTCGCCCGGAACACCTCACCGCCGCCCGGACCCTTCACCCTGCCGGACGACGTGAGGATGGTGTTGTTCGCCGGCTTGTGGCACGGACCCGATTCGCTGTCGCACCGCGCGAAGTCCATGCGGTAGCCGGCGGTGTCCCATCGGTTGCTCGAGTAGAGCAGGATCCACTGGTCGCCGATCCGGACCATGTTCGGGCCCTCGATCGTCCAGTCCTCGTCGGCGCGGTCGGCGGCGAGGAGCTCGGTCGGGAACCACTCGAGCGCGCCGCCGTCGGGCAGCAGGGGCGCGGACCACAGCTTGGCCGGTCCGTTCCTGTGGAAGTCGCCGTCGGACTTCCAAACCAGGTAGGGCTTGCCCTCCGGTCCGAGGAAGGGGCTGGCGTCGATCGAGCCCATCTCCTCCTGCTGGCACACGATCGGCTCGGTCGGCGACCCGCTGTAGGGGCCGCCCGGCTCGCTGCTGAACGCCACGCCGATGCACTTGACGGGCGAGCCGCGGAGGCGGGCCGAGAAGTACAGGGCGTAGCGATCGCCGACGCGCATCGCCGAAGGTGCCCAGGTCATACCGGGGTCGGCCCACGAGGGAAGGGAGGGGAGGGCTTCGCCGACCCAGGACCAGTTCGTCAGGTCCATCGACGTGATGGCCTGGACGTGGCCTCCGACCGAGTTCGTGGCGAACGCGTAGTAGCGCCCGCCGGCGTCGAGGACGGACGGGTCGGGGAAGTCCCACGGGAAGCCGATGTCTCCCTGCCCGTCGGTGACGGCGAGCTGGGCGTTGCGGCAGGCATCGCCGACCGAGCGCAGCTTGTCGATGGCGGCGGAGCGGCTGCCCCTCGAAAGGAGATCGAGCGCGTCGGAGGTTCCCTGCGTGCACCGGTGGATGTTGAGGGACGCCAGCACCTGGTGCTCAGCGAGCTGCGTCGTCTGGCTCAGCTGTGCGTTGGTGGACTCGACCTGGGCGATGAGCTCGTCGAGCAGGGCCCGTGCCGCGTCGCGTTCGGCTGCGGTGCGGGTGGCGGCGGATAGGAGGATCCCGAGGGTTCGCTCGAGCAGCACGACTTCGTCGTTCAGCTTCGCGACGGCCGCGGTCTGCTCGTCGCGGAGGGTGGCGGCCGCGGCCTCGACGTCCCGAGCGGACGCGAGGTCGGCTTGGGAGGTCTCGAGCGCACCTCGGGCACCGACCAACGTCGGAACGAGGACCGCGGCCCACACCGCGCCGATCGCGAGGACCCCGATCGTGGTCCGCCGGACCGCTGTCGGGGGTCGGGACGACCGACGCATCACGCCGACCTGCTAGCCACGGCCGTTGATCGCGTCGTCGGCGCGGGAGCACACGTCGAAGAACCAGCCGAGCGTCTCGACCGCCCCCGACGGGTCCACCCCCGCCATGTTCAGCACCTTGCCGACGCCCTTCATGCACTCGGTGAGCAGGGCCATCGTCTCGGTCTGGGAGAGCACGGTGGCATACGCGCCGCTGATCTGTGCGTGGAGCGAATCGAGCTCGGCCTGGGTGGTGGTGAGCTGGTCGCGGAGGAGGTCGCGGTCGTCGACCGTGGCAAGCATCGCGACGTTGCCGGCGTCGACCTGGGCCCGGAGCTCGGCGGTCCCGGCCGACAACCGCTCGATCTGGCGGGCGAGCTCCTGTGAGCCGACGACGGCGCCTGCCGTGCGGGCCTGGCTTGCCGCGAGCTCTTTGTGGTTGGAGGTCGTCGAGCCGTGCCACGCGTAGGTGGTGACGCTCGCGGCGAGGCACATGGCGAGCAGCGCGATCGCTGCCGCCGTGAGCGCCGGACGGCCGGCCCCGGTCGGTGCCGGAGCGCCAGGTCGGGTCGCTCCGGTCGCCGAACCGGCCTCGTCGGGCGCGCGCCGAGGCGACAGCTCCTCGGCGGCGGCCGTCTCGGTTGCGGGGGGATCGAGCGTCGTCAACGTTCCACCAAGCGTTGTTGTGGGACAGATGGTAGGTGCCGGCACGTCGCCGCAGCTCACCGGGCGCCGGGAGCGGCCCGATGAGCCTCCGGTCACGGCGCTCAATCCTCGCGTGCGGGCTGGTGGGTGATGCCGCGGGCCGCGAACCGGTGCATCGACCGCGTCGTCCACGTTGGGGTGCTGCGGATTCCCTGGCGTACGCTCCTCCCGTGGATTTCGAAGACTCCCCCGAAGAAGCTGCGTTCCGGGCCGAGGCCCGGTCGTTCCTCGAGGCGCACGCGTCTCCCCGCACCGGTACCGATGCCGACTGGTCCCGCGGGTCGATGAACCAGGACCCCGCCGCAATCGAGACCTACCTCCGCAAGTGCAAGGAGTGGCAGGCCACGTTGTTCGACAACGGGTGGGCCGGGCTCACCTGGCCGGCGAAGTACGGCGGTGCGGGTCGAACCCCGGCCGAGAGCATCATCTTCAACCAGGAGCTCGCTGCGTTCGACGCGACCTCCGGGTTCCTCGGCGCCGCGCAGCAGCTCGCCGGCCCGCCCATCCTCTACATCGGCACCGATGAGCAGAAGGAGCGCTACATCCCGCCGCTGCTGCGGGGCGACGAGATCTGGTGCCAGATGTTCAGCGAGCCCGGTGCGGGGTCCGACCTCGCCTCGCTCGCCACCCGAGCGATCCGAGACGGCGACGAGTTCGTCGTCACCGGTCAGAAGGTGTGGACCTCCGAGGCCCAGCACGCCGACTACGGGCTCCTCCTGGCTCGCACCGACCCCGATGCCCCCAAGCACAAGGGCATCACGTTCTTCCTGCTCGACCTCCGCACGCCCGGCATCGAGATCCGTCCCCTCGTCCAGGCCACCGGGCTGTCCCACTTCAGCGAGGTGTTCCTCGACGAGGTGCGGATCCCCGCGGCCAACGTCCTCGGCGAGGTCAACGGGGGCTGGGCCGCCGTGCGCGTCACCCTGGCCAGCGAGGCGGGCATGATCGGTGGCGCCGGACAGACCAGCACCTACGACTACGTCCTCGCCCTGGCGCGCGACTGCGGTCGTGTCGACGAGCCGATCATCCGCCAGCGACTGGCTGACGTCTACGCGAACGAGCGCATCCTCAAGTGGCACGGCCAGCGCATGCAGACGGCGATCATGCACAAGCGGGGGACCCCGCCCGATCCGTCGGTGCTCAAGAACACGTTCACGCGGGCGCTGTCCAAGCGCGTCGAGCTCGCCGTCGAGCTCGAAGGTGCGGCCGGGATGCTGGCCGATGCCGACGCCATCCAGGACGGCTTCTGGCAGCGCCAGTGCATGGGCCAGTACGCGCCCCGCATCGGTGGCGGCACGAACGAGATCCACAAGAACATGATCGGCGAGCGAGCCCTGGGCCTCCCGCCCGAGCCCCGCACCGACAAGAACATCGCCTGGAAGGACCTCGTCAAGTAGGTCTCGGCAGCCCGCGACGTTGGGTGCGACGCGCATCGGTGCGAGAATGACCCTGATGCGTCCGACCGGCTACCGACTTCACCTCAAGCTCTGGCGGCGGATCGTCACGGTGGCGATCCTCGTCCTGTGCGGGCTGTTCTTCCTGTCGGGTGTCGTCGCCTCCGACATCGACTTCTGGTGGCGGCTGTTCAGCGTGCTCGGTCTGGTGCTCGCCGTGCTCGGGCTGCGCACCGTGCTCGGCCACGTCGTGGTCGTGGGGCCCAAGGGCGTGCGCATCCAGCGCAACTGGCCGATCCGGCGGGAGTTCCAGTGGCACCGCATCCTGTTGATCGACGTCATCCCCGGCTACTGGCACCTCGAGATGGAGCTCAACTCGGGTGAGCGGGTCGTGCTCCCGGCCGTCGAGAAGGTCGACGAGCTCTACCGCCAGATGGAGAAGTTCCGCACCGCCATCGACGCCGCATAGCGTTTCGGGCTCAGGGATCTCGCTGCCCTCGATCCCTTCCCCCGAGTTCCTGGAGGGGCGCCTTCGGCGCTCACCTGTTGGTCGAGTCGGAACAAGTTCCTCGTTCGACGGCGGGGGCACGGCCCCCTGCACCCCGCTCCCAGGCCTGCCGCCCCCGGACCCCCGCTGGCGCTCGTTGACCAGCGGGGGGATTGCCTCGTTCAGATGGCTGGGTAGCTGTTCGCCAGGTCGCGGAGCTCGTTCTTGGCGACCTTGTCGAGCAGGGCCGTGGGGAACTCGTCGACGAAGTAGACGGCGCGGGGGACCTTGAAGTCGGCCAGGTTGGCCTTGCACGCATCGATGATGGCGGTGGCGAGCTCGTCGTCGTCCTGGTTCGGGTCGGCCTTGATGACGAAGGCGACCGCCACCTGGTCGAGCATGTCGTGGTCCTTGC